>NZ_DASSKM010000037.1:0-15382 GCF_035690525.1 Salinisphaera sp. | reverse complement strand
CGAGAACAGCCGATCGTAGATGCGCACCCGCGCCTGCTTGCCGTGGCTCGCCGAAACCCAGTGGATCACCCCCTTCGGCTTGACGCCGTCGGCCGGATTGGCGCCAAGCGTATCGGGGTCAAAGGTGCAGTGCACCTCGACGATCTCGCCGGCGTCGTTTTTCACGACGTCGTGGGCTTCGATCACATAGGCATTGCGCAGGCGCACCTTCTTGCCGAGCACAAGGCGCTTGTACTTTTTGTTCGCCTGTTCGCGGAAGTCTTCTTTCTCGATATAAATCTCGCGCGTGAGCGGCAGTTCGCGCCGCCCCATGTCGTCGCGATTGGGGTGGCCGGGCGCGGTCAACGTCTCGACGCGGCCCTCGTCCCAGTTGGTGATCACGATCTTGAGCGGGTCGAGCACGCACATGGCGCGCCCGGCGTCCGCGTTCAGATGGTCGCGGACAGCGTGCTCGAGCATGGCGGTGTCGACCGTGCCGCCGCTGCGCGACACACCGACCATTTCGCAGAAATCGCGGATGGACTCCGGCGTGTAGCCGCGCCGGCGGATGCCGCTGATGGTCGGCATGCGCGGGTCGTCCCAGCCATCGACGATACCTTCGTCGACCAGCCGCTTGAGCTTGCGCTTGCTGGTGATGGTGTAGTTCAGATTGACCCGGGCGAACTCGTACTGCACCGGCCGTGACGGCACCGGCAGATGCTCGATCAGCCAGTTGTAGAGGGGGCGGTGGTCCTCGAATTCCAGCGTGCAGATGGAATGCGTCACGCCCTCGATCGCATCCGACTGGCCGTGCGCGAAGTCGTAGGACGGATACACGCACCATTTGTTGCCGGTCTGATGATGCGCCTTGTTGCGGATACGATAAATGACCGGATCGCGCAGATTGATGTTACCCGACGCCATATCGATTTTCGCGCGCAGGCTGGCCGTACCCTCGGCGTATTCGCCGCGCGCCATGGCCTCGAACATCGCGCGGGACTCGGCCGGATCGCGATCGCGGTGAGGGCTGTCGACGCCGGGCTCGGTGAGCGTGCCGCGATATTCGCGAATCTGCTCGGGCGTCAGCTCGTCGACGTAGGCCAGCCCGGCGTCGATCAGCGTCAGCGCGTAGGCGTGGAGCGTATCGAAATAGTCGGACGTAAACCGGGGCTCGCCGTCCCATTCGAAGCCCAGCCAATGAATGTCGGCCTGGATGGAATCGATGTACTCCTGGTCCTCGGCATCCGGATTGGTATCGTCGAAGCGCAGCCGGCAGCGGCCGCCGAAATGCTCGGCCAGCCCGAAATTCAGACATATCGAGGCGCCGTGGCCGATATGCAGATAGCCGTTGGGCTCCGGCGGAAACCGGGTGACGACCTCGCCGATCTGCTCGCCGCTCTCGATCTGCTCGGCGATCAGGGCACGCAGAAAGTTGGTGCCGCCCTTTGAATCGTTGGATGCGTTATCAGTCATGGTTCGCCTAAGCGCTCGAGCCGAGCGGCAAATCGATCAGCAAGCCCGCAATTATACCGGCTCCGGGATTACCCAGCCGGCTGTAACGGTCAAGCCGAGCCTAGAGAAACGGGTTTTCGATCGTCAGCCGATCGATGCGCTGGCCGTGCTGCATGTCTTCGCTAAGCAAGCGCTTGCAGCCCGCCTCCAACGCAGCCGCGATGATCAGGCTGTCGTAGAAACCGTATCGATAGCGATCCTGGATATCGATACCGCCGGCTATGAGCGTTGCGCTGGGCATAATCTGCCATAACGGCTCGAGAACGCGATGCAGAAACTGCTTCGCGTCCGGCGAGGTTACCGGCACCGGCAGCTTGCGCATGATCACATGCAATGTCTCTTGAACGACCTGGTAACTGATCGCACCGGTCCCGTCCGCCAGCGCGTCTTCGATCACGCGTCGGGCGATGGCGTTTTTATGGGCGTCCGTTTCGTCAAATAAATAAACAAAGACGTTGGAGTCGATGAAATCATCGCTCATTCATCTCGTCCCGCGTGAACTTACGGCCGCCGGTACGCACATAGCCCTGCAGGCTGTCGATGACGGCGCGCGCTTCCGCTAACTGCTGCTCGCGGCGCGCATAATCGTTGAGCCAGCGCCGGAACTGCTCGTTGAGCGTCGTGTGCTCGGCACGTGCCCGGGCACGCGCGGCGTTGATCAGCGCTTCATCAGCGCTGAGGGTGATGTTTTTCATGGTCACACCGGAACTGTGTACACGAAATCAGAGTAGTGCCGCTGCACACCGGGATCAATCAATCGAGAACCCGGTGCTCGCTCATGGCACGGGCGGAATACGGCGCGCGGATACCGCCCGACCAGCGCCGACCGTCATCGGCAACGAACGTGATACGCGTCTCGATCCATGGCTCGTCGGCTTCCGGTTCGAGCCAGCGAGAAACCAGCTCGGCCTGGGTAAACGTCACGTGCGGGAAGCGCGGACGCAAATAGGCCCAGTTATCGACGATCTTGTCGGCCAGAATCCGGTTGCGCCGTTCTTCGCAGGTCTTCGGCCACATCTCGCCGGTCAGCAGATCGAGTCGAAAAATGCGGCACCGATACTCCCCCCACATCGCGCCCATCAGATATTCATACGACGTCTCGAACTTTTGCGACAGGCTGATCGCGAACCCGCGCAGCAGCTTGGTCGATGCACGCGGTGACTCGGTGTGGGCCCGCGTACGCCGATAGGCCTTTGTCACCGCCGCCGGCGGGCGCGGACAGGGATCGGGGCGCGCCTTAGACGGCCGGCTCGTGGCTGGCTGCGACCGGGACTTGTCGCCTGTGTTTGCCCGCATGTTCAAAAAAGGCATACGCCAGCCGCAATCCCGACAGCCGAAATACAACAACGTGACGATCTCGCCCCTGTTCACGTACGTAGGCGTCCACGGGATATTCGTGTAATCGCGTTTGAACTGCCACGCGTCAGAGCCGCACTCGGGACATTCAAAAATGGCTTTTGACATTGGAACTCTCACTGGCGCGCGGGCTCGGGTAAACCCCGCCGATACTCGCACACGTCGGGATAGTCAGCCGGATGCGTGCGGCGTGCGCGTCAGCCGCGCGTATTCGGCGAACAGAAACGCCACGCGATCCGCGTTGCCGGTGAGCTTGCGGCGGCCGTAGGCGGCGTCGACGGCCTTGTCGAGCGCGCGATGCGCCTTGAGCAGCGCGGGCGGCATGGTGAGTGGGTCGTAGAGATCGGCGAGCGTCGAATCCGGGAACTCGGCGCGCGCTGCCAGCACTGTATCGGCAGCTTGTTCCACAGCATGGTGTTTTGCGTTCGAAACCGCGTCAGGCCTCGGAAAATTGTTATACACCATCGTCGCCGAATACTGAAAATCGCTTTTCAGCCGGCCAGATACCGCGCCGAGCCACGCCATATGCATCGCAGATTGCAACAGACCAAACAGATACTTGCTTGGCTCTGCAATCAGATAATTTTTATTCGTCGATACGATATCCGGGCTCATCCACCCGAGCGGAATATAGGCCCGTCTTTGCGATGACACCTCGGGAATCAGGATATACGCACTTTCCGGCTGATTGACATAAAAGAATTCCGCCGCGCGATCGGCTGCGGCTCGCGTTGGTTTGGCCGAGCTAGCCTGGCGAAACGCCCGCACTTTTTCGACGCGCTCCAGCACAGCGGGCATCGATCGGAGCGCTTTGGGGCTGGCCCCCACCAGCCAGAGACAGAATCGCTCGCCGCCGTTCAAAAACTCGCGCGATCCCACCAACTGCCGAATATACGGCGCTGCCGCCGGCGCCTCGGCCAGCAACGCGGCTTTTTCATCGGCATCGAGCAACAGATGGCCCCCGTCCGTAGGCTTGCTTCCGCAACGCATCGTCGGCGCGGCCTGGATCGGCGTCTGTCGCTTACTCACGAAGTCTTCGGGACCGGCCGTGAGATACGGGCTGATCGACGCCACGGCCGCCACCTGCGGTTCCGCGGTCGGGCCGTCGTAATCAAAAAGCAATCGGGACTTCGGCTCGTTTCGGCCCAGCCCGATGATCACGCAATGCACGGCGGCCTGGCCGCGGGCCTCGTTCGACCATTTGAACGTGCGGTGGGCGAAATGAATATGCAGGCCGCGGCAGCCCAGCAGATACCCCCAAAGCAGCGGCACCTGTTCGCCCTGGCTAATCGAATTGGTGGAGACGAACGCGAACGTGGTATCGCTATCCTCGGTGAAATCGGCCGCCTTGATGAACCAGCACGCGACGAAATCAAGATCCGAACCGCTCTTGATCGATGTCGTCACTGCCGATTGATCGGCTCGCTGCGTCTTCGATTGATAATGCTTGCCGCCAAACGGCGGATTCCCGAGAATGTAGCTCAACCGCTGCCTCGGGATCACGTCCTCCCAATCCATCCGCAGCGCATTGGCATGATGAATATGCGGCGTGGCACGCAGGGGAATACGGGCGAAGTACAGGCCGAATTCCTCGCCGACCTTGACGTTCATCTGGTGATCGGTGAGCCAGAGGGCGACTTCGGCGATCCGCGCCGGAAATTCCTCGATCTCGATGCCGAAGAACTGGTCGACGTCGATATTGATGAAGCTGTGCACGTCGAGCGAGAGCTGGCCGGAGCCGCTGGAGGCGGCGCGCAGCACGTCCAGTTCCAGTTCACGCAGCGCGCGATAGGTGACCACGAGAAAATTGCCACAGCCGCAAGCCGGGTCGAGAAAAGTCAGCGTGCGCAGTTTCTTGTGGAATCCGAACAGCTTGTTGCGGTTGTGCTTGACGCGCTCGAATTCGGCGCGCAGGTCGTCCAGAAACAGCGGCTTGATGAGTTTCTCGATGTTTTGTTCGCTGGTGTAGTGGGCGCCCAGACTGCGGCGCGCCTCGCCGTCCATGATCGACTGGAACATGGCGCCGAACACGGCCGGACTGATCTGGCTCCAGTCCAGTGCGCAGGCATCCAGCAGCGCGTCGCGCATGCTCGAATCGAAAGCCGCTATCGGTAAGGGCTCTTCGAACAGGCGGCCATTGACGTAGGGAAAGGCGGCGAGCTGTTCGTCGAGGGAGGTTAAGCGCTGGTGGTGCGGCGTATTCAGAATCTGGAACGCATGCGCCAGCTTGGAGCCGAGATCGCTGCCGTCCTCGATGGTCCAGTCTTCCAGCCATTGCCGAAAAGCCTGCGCCGGCTGAAAGATGCCGGTGTCTTCGGCGAACAGACAGAACAGCAGGCGCACCAGCAGCATTTCCAGCGGATGATCTGCATAGCCGCTAGCCTTGAGGGCGTCGTGCAGCCGCCCCATACGTTCGGCGGCCTTGACGTTGACCGGGTCTTCGGCGCGCAGGATCTGCGGCTTATAACCGGCGATGAAGCCGAAGCGCTTAATCTGCTTGGGCAGATCCCTGAGCGCGAATTCGGCGTGCGTGTTGTCGTCCAGGTCATAGAGCCGGATGGTGGCGAAATCCGACACCACGACGTAGCGCGGCAGATCGCGGTCTTTCAGCGTCGCGAAATAATCCAGCGCCTGCAGATAGGCCGAGTCAAGGTCTTTGCCGAGCGACTTGTGTTCCGCAATCAGTGTTCCGGGCCAGAAGCAGTCGATAAATCCATGTCTATTGGCGCCCCTGTCGTCGAGCTTCTTGACGTGCTTTTCGAAGGTGCCGACCCGGCGGCGATCGACGCCGAACACCCGAAAGAACTCGTTCCAGAACGTCTGCGCCTCGCCACGCTCGTAAGATTCATCGGCCCACTCGTGAGCGAAGGCGGTGGCACGGTCGCGGATTTCGTTCCAGGACAGGGGCACCGCTATCCTATTTCGAACGGCTGGAACTGCAGGTTGGGTATGCCTTCATAGTGCTTGCGGTTGCCGCTGAACAACGCTACCTCACGCACTATCGCGGTAGCGGCAATCAGCGCGTCGGCCAGTTGCAGGCCGCGCGCATGCGCATGTTTTCGGATCAGGGCTACGGCCTGAGTGGAAATATCCGGACATAGATCGACGATCTCCACGCCCCAATACGCCAGACGCTGCTCTAAATCTTTCATTTCCTGCTTGTTCCGCGCGCCCTGCATGAGTTCGATCAAGGTTACGACCGATAGCCGCGGCTGCTCGATGGCGTCGAGCGAATCGACCGCCACCCGATATCCTCTCGCCGCCCATATCAGGACGTCGGTATCAATCAGCATCGGGCGGTACGTCGAATGATCTTGGCTGGCGCTGGCCGCGCAGCCATGCATCCGGGTCTTTCAGGTCGTCCCGGTCGGCCCAGATGCTCGCCAGTCCGGCTTGCGAAAAACGTCGCCGGGTCTCGCCACTATCGGACAAGCCGCCGGCCTTGAGCCGCCGCAAAACGTAGTCGCGCATACTCAGGCCGCGTAGCGACGCCTGCGCCTTGATCTGGCGATGTACGTCATCGGGAATTTCTATACTCAGACGACTCATGGCGTACCCATCGTGATGTTCATTTGTACATTAGCACATCGCGGGCCGTCGAGCGGACGCACTGCCCCGCGAGGCGGGGCGACGCCGGCCGGTGATGATTCAGGCGACGAACAAATCCGTGAAGGTCGGCACCTGCGTGGTTTCGGTGGTGGCTTGCTCGGCCACGATCTCCCTGATTCGGGACGCGTTTTTCGGCGCGATCTTGAGCGCGAGGTTATGAGCAAACTTTTTCTTGAGTTCCGGAATGCCTTCGCTGCGCCGGCGGCGGTGGCCGATCGGATAGTCCACCGACTCCTTGTCCGTGGCCGAGCCGTCGTTGAAGAACACTTGTACGGAATTGCCGATGGCGCGCTTGTCCGCTTCCAGGTATTCCTTCGTGAAGCGCTCGAGTTCGACCACTTCCATTTTGTCGCGCAGTGCGTCGATATGCGGATCGGCGGCGACCGCGTCTTCGTAGTCGGCGGCGGTGAGGCTGCCCTTGATCAGCGGTACGGCGACCATGTACTGGATGCAGTGGTCGCGGTCGGCCGGGTTGTCCAGCGGGCCGGTCTTGTCGATGATGCGCACCGCCGATTCCTGGGTTTCGATAACGATCCGGTCGATGTCGTCCAGCCGGTCGGCGACCTGCGGGTGCAGCGTGATCGCGGCTTCGACCGCGGTCTGGGCGTGGAACTCGGCCGGGAACGAAATCTTGAACAGCACGTTTTCCATGACGTAGCTGCCGAATTCCTGACCCAGGGTGATCTCTTCGCCACGGAACAGCGCGTCCTGAAAACCCCAGGTCGGCGCGGTGAGCGCGGACGGATAGCCGATCTCGCCCTTCAACACCCGCAGCGCCAGCAATACGCCTCTAGAGGTGGCGTCGCCCGCCGCCCACGACTTGCGCGGGCCGGTGTTGGGCGCGTGGCGGTAGGTGCGCAGCGCGCCGCCGTCGATCCAGGCGTGGCTGACGGCGTTGCGGACCTCGTCCTTGGTGCCGCCGAGCATGCGCGTGACCACCGCGCAGGTGGCGATGCGCACCAGCAGGACGTGATCGAGCCCGACCCGATTGAAGCTGTTCTCGAGCGCCAATACACCCTGGATTTCATGGGCCTTGATCATGGCGACCAGCACGTCGCGCAAGACCAGCGGCGCTTCGCCCTTCGCGATATTCCGACGCGAGACATAGTCGGCCACAGCCAGGATGCCGCCCAGATTGTCCGATGGATGGCCCCATTCGGCGGCCAGCCAGGTGTCGTTAAAATCCAGCCAGCGGATCATGCAGCCGATGTTGAACGCGGCCGCGACCGGGTCGAGCTGGTGCGATGTGCCCGGCACCTTGGCGCCGTTTTCCAGCGTCGCGCCCGGCACCACCGGCCCCATGAGCTTGGCGCAGGCCGGATAGGTCAGCGCCTGCAGCCCGCAGCCCAGGGTATCGATCAGGCAGTAGCGGGCGGTTTCCAGCGCCTCGGCGCTGTCGATCTCGCCGTCGCAGACATAGTCGGCGATCCGGGTGATGACGGTATCGAAAGAAAGGCGTGAAGCGGAACGAATATCGTGGGACATAAAATCTGCAGTTCGGTTGGAGTCGGACGCCGGCGGCTAGCTTTTCCGCGAACGACCGGAGGCATCGGGCTTGCGCGACGGAGCCTGCTTCCGGCCCGCGGTTTTGGCCTGTTTGCCGCCGCCGGTTTTTTTGCTTGTTTGGGCGCCGGTTTGGGCACTGCTCTGGCCGCTCGTCGTCTTGCGGCCGGTCTTGCTCGAACCGCCGGCGCCGCTCTTGGCCCGCGCGCGCGGCGCGGTCTTGCGCTGCGTCTCGCCCCTAGCCTGTTGCCCCGCCGGCCGGCCATAGAGTTGGCGCAGCTCATCCAGCGCCTCGCCGGCGTAGACCGCGATATGCTGCAGCGAGGGCAGACTGTCGCGACAACCGATGAAACCGAAGCCCAACGTGTCGGCATAGCCGTGCACGGTGATGTTGAGCGCCTGACCGTGGGTGACCAGCGACGTCGGATAAAAGGCTTCCATCTCGGCGCCGTTGATGAACAGCCGTTTGCGCGGACCTGGCAGGTTGGACACGGTGACGTTGAACACCGGCCGTGTGCGTCCGGCCATGCCGGACACGAGCGACAAAATATAGGGCGACATCAGCGCGATCGTATACTGCGTGATCGCCGACGCCGAAAGTTTCTCCAGGCTCGCCTTGGCCGCGCGTGTCGAGGCCGCGATCGTTTCGAAGCGCGTGCGCGTATCCGCGACATCCGTTGCCAGGGTCGAGATGATGAAGGTGATCGCGTTGCCGTGTTCGTCGTCGCTGTCGGCGGTGCGTACCGAAACCGGAATACCCGCGGTCAGCGCTTTTTTCGGCAGTGCGTCGATTTCGATCAGATAGCGCCGCAGCGCGGTGCCGCAGATCGTGAGCACCATATCGTTGACCGTGCCCCCGGCACCCTGTGCCAGACCCTTGAGCTCGGCCAGCGAATAAAGCTGGGTCGCATACCGGCGCGGCGCGGTGATGCGGCCGTTGAGCACCGAACTGGGGGCGGCGAACGGCAACCCCATCGCATTGCCACCCGAGCGCGCGGCCCGCAGCATGTCGCGCACCACACCGGCAAAACCGGACAGCGAAGTGACCTGATCGCGGGTGCCGCTGATCATCTGGGCGGCCGCCCGATACAGCCCGGGCCGGTGCGCCTCCGGCGGCCGGCGCCGGCGTTTTTTCGGCTCGACCGCCCAGAACGGCGGCCGATCCCGGGTCTGGGCGGTGCCGTCGAATGCCCGCGCGAGCAGTCGCATGCCGGCCACGCCGTCGATCAACGAATGGTGGATCTTGAGATACAGGGCGAAGCGCCGGTTTTCCAGCCCCTCGATCAGATGACATTCCCACGGCGGGTACTCGAAATCGATCGGGTGGCTGTGCAGCCGCGAGGTGAGCGTGCCGAGCTCGACCTCGCCGCCTGGCGACGGCAGTGCCGAATGCCGAAAATGATAATCCACGTCGATCTCGTCGAGCAGTTCCCACTCCGGCACGACATTGCGCAGCCGCCGGGTGCGCAGGCGCTGATTCCATGGCCGGTGCGCCACGGAAAATCGGCGCCAGTGCGCGACCAGGCGCTCGCAAAAATCCGCCGGCGCATCGTCGGGCATCTTGAACGTCAGCAGGCCGCCGACCTGCATCGGCGCGTTGGGTGTCTCCACGTTCAGCCACGCGGTATCCACCAGATTGAGTCGTTTGGTCTGCATAGCGCACCTCGCGGACCGTGTTGTCGTTACCCGACCATCATAAAGACAGCCGTTGTTATCCGAGCATACGCGGGTCGCGGGCGGTATTATTAACCGACACCAAAACAGCTGAAATATCAGCTGTTTCAACGCACCCGAAAATCAAGGCCGGCCCATGTCCGTCTTCGATTTTCAAGTGCTTCGCGGCCGATGGCCGCGGCGAGCACGCGCTTGCGTACTCGCACTATCAATCCGGCAGGAAGGTATTTTCATGCCGGATTGATAGTACTTTCCCCAGTACCGCCGCCCCGGTGCTGCACGGGTCAGCCCACCGCGCCCACGATAAACAGGCCGAGCGTGCAGGCGGTGGCGGCAGACCAGACCAAACTGCGCAGACTGGCGCGGTCGGTGATATAGCACCAGCCGTAGACCAGCCGCAGCAGAATGAACAGCACCGCGAGCGTATTGGCGGCCGTGATCGAGCCGCCGGCGATCACCGCGATGATCACGCCGGCCGCGAACGGCGGGAATGCCTCGAAGCTGTTGAGTTGGGCCCAGTAGGCACGTTTTTTGGCGCCCTCGGTGGCGTCCAGCCACTCGCGCGGATTGTGGTTCCCGCGCGGGCCCATTTTATTCTCGCCGGCGAATTTCGCGTAGCCGATGAAAGCCAGCGGCATGAAGGCCGCGATCAGAACGCACCAGTAGGCCAGAATCATGGCACTCCCCTTGTTGTTGCTATGGTTGTTATCGATCGTGATCGGTATGGCTGGCCCGTCTAGCGCGCCTCGATCGGCACGAACTCGCGGGTTTCCGGCCCGACGTACTCGGCGCTCGGCCGGATCAGGCGGTTGTCGGCCCGCTGCTCGAAGATATGCGCGCCCCAGCCGGTCAGCCGCGAGATCACGAAGATCGGGGTGAACAGCTCGGTCGGAATGCCGAGAAAACGATAGGCCGTCGCGTGATAAAAATCGGCGTTGGGAAACATGCCTTTCTCGTCGTGCATGACCTGTTCCAGCCGCTCGGAAATGGCGTACAGACGACGCCGGTCGTCGTCGTTTGCGGCCAACCGCGCCGACCAGGCTTTGACGATGGCGTTGCGCGGGTCGCCATTTTTGTACACCCGATGGCCGAAGCCCATGATCTTTTCCTTGTTAGCCAGCATCCGGCGCAAGCCCGCCTCGGCGTCGTCGGGATCGGAGAAGGACTCGATCAGTGCCATCGCTTTCTCGTTGGCGCCGCCATGCAGCGGGCCGCGCAGCGCACCGATCGCGCCGACCACCGCGGAATAGAAATCGGAGAGCGTGGCGGCGATCACCCGCGCGGTGAAGGTCGAGGCATTGAATTCGTGCTCGGCGTACAGGATCAACGAAGTCGACATCGCCTTGATCGCCTCCTCGTCGGGCCGCACACCGTGTAGCAGATGCAGAAAGTGCGCGCCGATCTTGTCGTCGTCGGTCTCGACCTCGATACGCTCGCCGGAATGCGCGAAGTGGTACCAGTACAGCAGCATCGACGGAAAGGCCGCGAGCAGCCGGTCGGCCACGTCGTGTTGCCGGCTGTCCGGGTCGTTTTCCTGCTCCAGGGTGCCCAGCACGGAGGCGCCGGTGCGCATCACGTCCATGGGATGGGTGTCGGCCGGCAACATCTCCAGCACGGTTTTCAGGCGCTGGGGCAGCCCGCGCCGCGCGGCCAGGCGCCGTTTGTAATCGTCGAGCTGCGATCGGCTGGGCAGCTCGCCATAGAGCAGCAGGTACGCCACTTCCTCGAACTCGGCGCGCTGGGCCAGATCGTCGATCGGGTAGCCGCGGTAAGTCAGCCCGACGCCTTGCTGGCCAACCGTGCAGATAGCGGTTTTGCCGGCGGTCACGCCCGCCAGCCCGGCGTTGTTGTCGCTCTTGGCCATATAAGATTTCCTCCTCGTGTCGTTCGTGCGCGCCCGGATTCCGCGCGATCAGCGTGTGACGTCGACCACGGTCCGGCCTTGGTGCTCGCCGGCCATGATCGCATCGCAGACCGCGTGCACCTCGTTCAGGCCGATGGTCTCATGCGCGATGCGCTCGAGCTGCGCCGGCTTGAGCGCGCCGGCCAGTTCGCGCCAGATCCCGTCGCGCCGCGCGGCCGGACATTCCACGGAATTGATGCCGAGCAGCGACACGCCGCGCAGGATGAACGGCATCACCATCGTCTCGAGCTTGGGACTAGCCGCAAGACCGATCGCGGCCACGTTGCCGAACTGGACGGTCTGGCCGAGCATGTCGGCCAATACCGCGCCGCCGAGCGCATCGATCGCGCCGCCGTAGGTCTCCCGCCCGAGCGGCTTGCCGCCGAGATCGAGCGCATCCGGCGCGATCACGTCAGTCGCGCCCAGTTCGCGCAGGGCCGGGCCCTGGGTCTCGACGCGACGCGTCACCGCGACCGGCGCGAAGCCGGCCTGGGCGAGCATCTGGATCGCGAGCATGCCGAGGCCGCCCGAGGCCCCGGTGACCAGGACCGGGCCGAGTTCAGGCGTCTGGTAATTGTCGCGCAGGCGGGTCAGGGCCAGCGCCGCGGTGAAACCGGCCGTGCCCAGCGCCATCGCCTCCCACGGCGTGAGGCCGTCGGGCAGCGCGGTCACGCAGCCGCCGGGCACACGCACATAATCGGCCAGGCCGCCATCGCGCGTTTCCGAGAGCTGCCAGCCGGTGACGAGGACCGCGTCGCCGGGCGCGAAGCGCTCGTCCTCGCTGGCTTCGACCACCCCGGCGACATCGATGCCCGCGTTGAGCGGACGCTTGCGCGCGATCTTGCCGGCGCCGGTGATCGCCAACGCATCCTTGTAGTTCAGGCTGGAATAGCGCGCCGCGATCATCACGTCGCCGCCGGTCAGTTCGGCCCGGTCCATGTCGGTAATGCGGCCGCGCGGGCCGTCGTCGGTATCGATAATTCGTAGCGCTCTCACGGCGGACTCCATCGGCGAGTGAAAACATCTTTTTTAACACAGCACACGGGCGTGACCCGCTTGAGCGCGAATCGGCCACGGCGTAGGCTTGCCGCATCATCCAACCACCGCCGATCCACGATGAGCGATAACGTCTACAAGTCGATCGAACTGACCGGTTCCTCGGAGACCAGTCAGGAGGACGCCGTGCGCAAGGCCGTGACCGAGGCGTCCAAGAGCATCAAGCATATGCGCTGGTTCCAGGTCATCGATACCCGCGGCCATATCGAGGACGACGAAATCGCCCACTGGCAGGTCACCGTCAAAATCGGCTTTACTCTGGACAACTGAGCCGGCCCGCCGCATCGAGGAGCGCCGATGAGCGACCAGCCCAGCGTCTGGCAGGGCGATCTGGATCGCGACGATCTGGTCGAGGCCCATGCCCCGGCCGATCCGTTCGCTTTGTTCGCCGACTGGTACGGCGCCGCCGCGGCGTGCGGGCTGCGCGAACCCACCGCCATGACGCTGGCCACGGTCGATCCCGACGGCACGCCGTCCGCGCGCATCGTGTTGCTCAAGGGTTTCGATGCGCACGGTTTCCGGTTCTATACCAATTACGAAAGCCGCAAGGGCGCGGCGCTGGCCGCCAACCCGCGGGCGGCGCTGGTATTCTGGTGGGAGCCGATCGAGCGCCAGGTTCGGGTAACCGGCCGCGTCGCCCGGCTCGATACCGCGACCTCCGACGCCTATTTCGCGCGCCGCTCGCGCGGCAGCCGGCTGGGCGCCCACGCCTCGCCCCAAAGCCGGCGCTTGGCCGATCGCGCCGAACTCGAGCAGCGCTTGGCCGACGCCGAGGCGCGTTTTGCCGATCGCGAGGTACCCCGGCCGGCCCACTGGGGCGGCTATGTGGTCATGCCCGAGGCGATCGAGTTCTGGCAGGCCCGGCGCAGCCGATTGCACGATCGGCTACGCTACGTGCGGGACGAACCGGGGCCGTGGCGGATCGAACGCCTGTCGCCCTGATTTCGACCTAAGAGCCTGTTCACGACCCTTCGGGTGGCCCACCGGGTCTCGGATGTCGTTTGGAGATGAGATGAGTGTGTTGCGTTTGGTTGTCCGGCTGACCTGTCTTTTGACTGCATTCGCCGCCGCGCCCGCCTGGGCCGCGATGTACGATATGCCGCCGCCGGGCTCCGACGTAGTGGGGCAGATACAGCACATCAAGACGGAGGCGTCCGACACGTTCGTCGCGCTCGCGCGCAAGTACGATGTCGGCTATCGCGATCTGCGCGAAGCCAATCCGAATGTCGACCCGTGGCTGCCCGGCGACGGAACGCCGCTGATAATCCCGACCGCCTACGTGCTGCCGAACGTGCCGCGTAAAGGCATCGTGGTCAATGTGCCCGAGATGCGGATCTACTACTTCCCGGACAGCGACAGCCAATACGCCGGCAAGGTCTTCACCTACCCGATCGGGATCGGCCGCCAGGGTTGGTCCACGCCGATCGCACATACCTACATCGCCCAGAAGATCCCACATCCCAGTTGGACGCCGCCGGCCTCGATCAAGAAGGAACATGCCGCAAAAGGCGATCCGCTACCGGATGTGGTGCCAGCCGGGCCGGACAACCCGCTGGGCCAGTATGCGCTGCGCCTGGGCCTACCCTCGTACCTGATTCACGGCACCAACAAACCCGCCGGCATCGGCATGCGCGTCTCGCACGGCTGCATCCGCCTGTTTCCGGAAGATATTTCGGCGCTGTTCTCGATGGTCCCCGTGGGCACCCCGGTCAACATCGTGAGCGAACCCTATAAAATCGGCTGGGACGGCAGCACACTGATGATGGAAGCCCACCCGCCCAACGCCGGAGGCGCCGCTCCAGTCAAATCGTATACGCCCTGGGTGCAGGCGCTGATCGCGGCGACCAAGGACCAGCCCAAAGCCCCGGTGAACTGGGACAAGGGCGAGAAGGTCGTGCACAACGCTGCCGGCATCCCGCAAGCGATCGGCCACGACCCGCACAAGCACGACCCGAGCATCACCGCGCACGCGGACGCGGCGTCGAGTTGACCCGGCCCGGACACCCGCCATAGGCAGCATCCGCCGCAGGTATTTCCCATGGTCGCAGGCGGCGCGGTGTCGAAGCCGCGGACCTAAAAAAGCCCCGCCGGACCGGCAGGGCTTTTTCAAGCGGACCGGGCCCGCTCATGCATCGCGCTTATTTCTGCTGCGAAGTCCGGAACATACGTTCCATGCGCTGCGAGTTAGCCTGGGCCATCGACTTCGCTTCGTTGGCCGTCTGCAAGGCCTGGTTAGCGGTCTGCTGGGCCTCGTTCGCGGTCGACTGCGCCGACTCGGCCTTGCGCATGGCCTGGTCCACCTGCGACTGCATCGGGCCGTTCTGGCTGGCGCAGCCAGCCGCGGCAGCGACGATGCCGGCTGCGAAAGCAGTCTTCAAAACCGTCTTGATCATAATAGCAACTCCTAATTATTGCTTTGCTCCGACCGGAAACCCCCGACCGTGCCGATTAAATCTAGCATAACTTCGTTTCAATGTTGATACGATCGGGCTTCGCGGCCCATACCTTTTGAATCCAGGAGCCCATCAATGAGCGACAGCCGGGTACATGAAACTGAAATTAGGCTTAACAGTGGCGCCCGGCTCGGCCGGCTCACGCTCGACAGCCCGGCCGCGCTCAACGCCCTGCGCCTAGAGATGGTCGAGGCGGTACAATCCGCGCTCGAGCGCTGGGAGGCGCGCGAGGATATCGTGGCCATCCTGATCGACGCCGACTCCGACCGGGCCTTCTGTGCCGGCGGCGATATCGTCAACCTGTATCGTTCGGCGATCGGCCAGGCGGACGCCGACT
>NZ_DASSKM010000036.1:0-84729 GCF_035690525.1 Salinisphaera sp. | reverse complement strand
ACCCCGAGCACTGGCCGGAGCGCCAATGGGCCGCCGACGCAGAGGCGATGACGGCGATCGGCATCAAGCGCGTGCGCATCGCCGAGTTCGCCTGGCGGCTGATCGAGCCGGAGCCGGGCGAATTCGACTGGGGCTGGCTGGATCGCGCCGTCGAGACCTTGGCCGAAGCCGGCCTCGAGATCGTGATGTGCACGCCGACCGCCACCCCGCCGCGCTGGCTGGTCCGCGCGCATCCCGAGATTCTGGCGGTCGGCGCCGACGGCCGGACGCGCGGCTTCGGCTCACGCCGCCACTATTGTTTCTCCAGCCCGATCTATCGCGCCGAAAGCCGTCGCATCACCGCCGCGGTGGCCAAGCGCTACGGCGGCCATCCCTCGGTCGTCGCCTGGCAGACCGACAACGAATACGGCTGCCACGACACCGTGGTCAGCTACTCGCCGGCGGCCGCGGCCGCTTTCCGCGACTGGCTGGCCGCACGCTACGGTGACATCGCGACGCTGAACGCCGCCTGGGGCACCGTGTTCTGGAGCCAGATCTACGATAGTTTCGACGATATCGATCCGCCGGTGGCCACGGTCACCGAGCCCAATCCGGCCCAGGTGGTCGATTTTTCGCGTTTTTCCTCGGATCAGGTGGTGGCCTTCAACCGCGAGCAGGTGACGATTCTGCGCGCCGAATCGCCCGGCCGGACCGTGTTGCACAACAGCATGGGCCTGTTCACCGACTACGACCACCACGTGCTCGGGCGCGATCTCGACGCCTTCAGCTGGGACAGCTATCCGCTGGGGTTTCTGGACGTCGGCCCGTGGGACGCGGCGACCAAGCAACGCTATATGCGCACCGGCCACCCGGACGTCGCGGCGTTTCACCACGATCTGTACCGCGGCGCCGGGCGCGGCCGGTTCTGGGTCATGGAGCAACAGCCCGGGCCGGTCAACTGGGCGCAGCACAACGCCGCACCGCTGCCCGGCATGGTGCGGCTGTGGACCTGGGAAGCGTTCGCGCACGGCGCCGAGACGGTGTCGTATTTCCGCTGGCGCCAAGCGCCGTTCGCCCAGGAACAGTGGCACACTGGCCTACAGCGGCCCGACGGCAGCGCCGACCTGGCCAGCGGCGAGGCGCGCCAAGTGGCCGAAGAAATCGCACACTTCGATGCCACCGCGCCGCAGCCGACCGCGGTCGCGCTCGTGTTCGACTATCCGACCTGCTGGATGCTCGACGCCCAGCCGCAAGGCGCGAACTTCGACTACTGGCAGCTGGCGTTCGCCTTCTATACCGCGCTGCGCCGGCTGGGGCTGGATATCGATATCGTCGCCGCCGATGCGGATCTTTCCGATTATGCGCTGGTCGTGGTGCCGAGCTTGGCGCATGTGAGCGAAGCGGCCCTGGCGGCGCTCAACGCTTGCCCCGGCCGGATCGTGTTCGGCCCGCGCAGCGGCTCCAAAACCCGCGATTTTCAGACCCCGGAAAACCTGGCCCCGGGCGCGCTCGCGCAGCATCTCGGTGTGCGTATTCTACGCGCCGAATCGCTGCGGCCCGGCCACACCGAGCCGGTACACGGCCACGGCTACGCCGGTAATATCGAGCGCTGGCTGGAACACGTCGACAGCGATATCGCGCCCGAAGCGACGCTGGCCGACGGCCGCGGCGTGGTCTATGCGCATCATAACCGGCGCTATCTGGCCGGTTGGCCCGACCCGGCGCTGTGCCAAAGCCTGCTCGCGCATGTCGCTGCCGAGGCCAGGCTGGCGGTCCGATATCTGCCGGCCGGGCTGCGTTTGCGACAGCACGGCGGCCACACCTTCGCCTTCAATTTCGGCCCCGATACCGTCGCCGCGCCCGCGCCGCGCGATGCTCGCCTGGTCATCGGCGAACGTCGGTTGGCGCCGGCCGGGCTCTGCGCCTGGGTCACGAGCGCACGCGAAAAAGAATCCACAACCCAACCCCCCATAACCAATCGACGCTCGACGATTTCGAGCCCACGCGAGAGAGGAGAAGACCGATGAAAAATATGCGCCGAATGCTGGCGGGATTGGCGCTCGCCGCCGTCGTGGCCCCCGCGGCACAGGCCGCCACGCCACTGATCATCAATTCCGGGCTGAGCAATCCGCCCTCGGCCAAGGCGTTCGCCGAAATCGTGGCCGAATTCAATAAGCAGCATCCGGAGATCAAGACCGAGGTCAATATCTACGACCACGAGGCGGAAAAGACCGCGATCCGCAACTGGCTGGTGGCCAGTCCGCCGGATCTCGTCTACTGGTATCCGGGCACCCGGATGCACTTGTTCGTCAAGCATCATCTGTTCGCCGATGTCTCGGATCTCTGGAAAAATCTGGATTTCAAGAGCAAGGTCTCGCCGGCCGTGACCGAACAGTTGACGTGGCACGGCAAACAGTGGGGTATGCCTTACACCTACTACATGTGGGGTATCTATTACCGCAAGGACCTGTTCAAGAAATACGGCCTGGAACCGCCAAAGACCTGGGACGATCTGCTCAAGGTGTCCGCGACGCTGCAAAAAAACGGCATCAAGCCGTTCGCGCTCGGCGACAAGGAACTCTGGCCGGCCGCGGCGTGGTTCGACTATCTGGATATGCGCATCAACGGCTATGCCTTCCACGAAAAACTCTGCCACGGCAAGATTCCCTACACCGATCCGCGCGTGAGGAAAGTGTTCGAGCACTGGGCGACGCTGATCAAGAACGACTATTTCACCGAAAACGCCACCTCGTATCGCTGGCAGGGCGCGCAGCGCTTCCTGGTCAACGGTAAGGCCGGCATGTTCCTGATCGGCTCGTTCTTCCAGCAAAACATCCCCGAGGACAAACGCGACGAGATCGGCTTCGTGCGCTTCCCACAGATCAACCCGGACGTCGCCATGGCCGAGGATGCGCCGATCGATATGTTCGCCGTACCGCAGCGGGCCGAGCACAAGAAGGCGGCCAAGACCTTCCTGGCCTTCCTGGTCAAGCCGGAGAACCAGACCAAGCTGAACCGGGCGCTCGGCCAATTGCCGGTGGTCAAGGCGGCCGAGGCGCCGAACAATCCGATCCTGCAGCATCAATTCCAGATCATGCAGAAGGTCGAACACACCGCGCAGTTCTATGACCGGGACAACAAACCCGAAATGGCGAAACAAGCGATGACCCAGTTCCAGCGCTTTCTAGCCTATCCGGATCAGATGGACTCGATCATCAAGAAACTCGAACAGGCGCGTCAAAAGGTCTACGAATAGGCCATCGGCGCCGGACCGCGGATACGGTGACAACGCCGTGTCCGCGGCCCGGTATCCATGAACATCGGCGGCAACGGCCACGGCTCAGTCTTCGGAATCGCTCCGCGAGAGACGCAGCACATGGGCGTGGCCCGCGTTGCTTAACGATTTGATCAACAGCGTACGCCCGGCATCGTCGGCCGGGTCGTTTTCCACCGGAACATAGCCACCGCCCGCGTATCGCATCAGTTGCTCATCGGCACCGTTTTCGTCGCTACCGGTGGTTACCAGCAGATCGCGCCAGCCGTGGCTGCGGTGCGCCAGCGCGTAGACCGGCGCTCGCGAAATGGGAATGCGGGTGATCGCCGCATAGCGAGCGCCTTGCGGCTGGAATACGTATAGATCGCAACCATCCGCGCAGTGGCTCGGCCCGACGACATAGACCACCGCTTCACGCCGGCCGTCGCCGTTCAGATCGACGAACTCCGAATAGTAGTGCAGCGGCCGAACGGTGTTGCCGGCATAAATCGTGGCCAGCGCATCGGATAGACGCTGTCGGGCGCCGGCGTCGTGTTCGGCCGGGGTGATTTCCAGCGCGTCCGCCCGTTTTACGAGCTTTTCGTGGCCGCCACCAAGACCCGGTAGCGCGGCGCAGCCGGCCAACAGCGCGGTGACCAAAGCAGTGGCCAAAGCCGCGGCCGCGGCACGCGTCGTGCATGATCTCATCGCTCGGCTCCGCCCGCTTCTCAGCCCACCGTAACGGTGTAGTCGTCACCGGCGATCAGCGGCAGATCGTAGTCGGTCGCCTCCGATACCGTGACCGTGTAGGTCCCGGCGCCGTGCTCGGCCGCGTACGCCCTGACCGCCGCGTCGGCGGCTTGCTCGGCGCCGGTCGCCTCCACGATCGTTTCGTCTCCGCCCAGCTCGCAGATATAGCGCAGCACCATCGGTTCTTGCATCACACACTCCCATTAAGTTGAATCACCGCCGGCGCCGAATGATCGCGCACTAGATACCATCTAATCCCCGGCCTCGCATTGCGAGTATGCCGATTCTTGCTCCGAACTAAAGATACGAATAACGCGCCCTTGCCCCGCCGAGTTCGCTGCCGTTCGCAGTCGCACTTTGCACGAGCAAACCGACGACGACGTTATGGGTCAAACTCAAGTCGGCCGGCTTCGATCAAGCCCATCGCGTTGTAGGTCCAAGCGTAATTGGCAAACCCATGGCCTATGGGAAGACCGTGATACAAGGCGATACCATAATTCTCGCTCCATTCGGCGAAAACGCTCAGCAGCGAGCGCATGCCATCGGCTAGGCGACAATCGTTGAAACCGCCCAGGCAGACCGCCCTAAGCCGGTCGCGATCGATCGAGGACAATAGCTGATGAAAGCTGCGCTCCAGGCGGAATTCGGCTTCGCCCGTGTCTTCGAGCAGCAGAATCGAATCCGCCTCGAGCCGTAGCGCCGCCGGCGTGCCGGCCATACCGGCGAGGGTCGTGAGGTTGCCGCCGACGAGGCGGCCGGAAACGGGCGACGCCGAACCGGCGGCATGGGCCAGCGGCCACGCCCGGACGCGGCCCCGCAGCAAGTCGACAAGCGCGGCCAACGAGGCGGCGCGGCGATCCTGTTCTTCAACGGTCCCGCCCGGCATGGCCAGTTGCGTGGCGACCGGCGCGTGGACCGCGAACCGTCCGCGCCGACGAAACGCTTCGAGCAGCACGGTGATATCGGAAAAGCCGATCAACGGAACATCGCTTCGAATACGCGGCCAGTCGATATGCTCGACCAGATGGGCGCTGCCATAGCCGCCGCGCAGGCACCAGACGGCGGCCACGTCGGGCAGTTGGTACGCCCAGTGCAGATCGGCGAGCCGCGCCTCTGCGGTGCCGGCGAGGTAGCGGTGATGTTCGCGCGCGTGGGCGCCGAGAAGGGCATCGACACCGGCGGCCTCGAGCACGGCCAGCATGGTATCGATGCGATCGTCGTTCACGCCGCCGGCGGGGGCGATCAGGGCGACGCGCCGGCCGGCCAGAGGTGACAAGATATCGGAAAAACAGACCAGTGCGGCGCGCCGCCGCTGTCGGGATTCAGAGGTCATGCGTGCTTCCGGCCACGCCAGGCGCCTCATCCGACAAGTCATGCATGGAACTGTCGAGATGAATGTCGGCGGTATGAATGAAACGGAACGAATTCACGGCGTGCGCAATCGATGGATGTTACCGGTGACCAGCCGGCATCTTAGCGTCTGTATCGATTTCGCCCAATTGAGTTGACACTTTTACCGGAGACTCAAGCCGCGGATACGGCCGAAAAGCGGCTGCGGCACGCTCATCGAGCCGAGGGTTTCTCATCAGGGCGCTCCCACGAGCCATAAAAAAACCCGCCGTGTGGCGGGTTTGTATGGCTGGGGGAGAGGGATTCGAACCCCCACTGGCGGAGTCAGAGTCCGCAGTCCTACCATTAGACGATCCCCCAGTAACCTGGGACGGTAGTTCGGCTCTTGTACCGAACCGCCACCGATAAGCCGCTTTAGCGCTTGGAGTACTGCGGCGACTTACGGGCTTTGTGCAGGCCAACCTTCTTGCGCTCGACCTTGCGCGCATCGCGTGTCAGATAACCGGCGGCGCGTAGCGGCGCGCGCAGGTTTTCGTCGTAGTCCACCAAAGCACGGGCCAGACCGTGGCGGATGGCGCCGGCCTGACCGTTCGGGCCACCGCCGTTGACCGTGACGGTGATGTCGAAACGGTCCGTCGATTCGGTGGCTTCCAACGCCTGGCGCACGATCATGCGCGAAGTCGGGCGGCCGAAGTATTCGTCCAGCGTCTTCTTGTTGACCGTGATCTGGCCGGAGCCCGGCTTGATGAATACGCGAGCGGAAGCGGTCTTGCGACGGCCGGTGCCGTACGACTGTTCGGTTGCCATGCTTTAAATCTCCAGCGTCTGCGGCTGCTGCGCCGTATGCGGGTGCTCGCCGCTCGGGTAGACGCGCAGCTTACGGAACATCTCACGGCCGAGCGGGCCCTTCGGCAACATGCCCTTGACCGCGTGTTCGATGACCCGTTCCGGATGCGTCGCCAACTGCTTCTCGAGCGTTATTTCCTTGAGGTTGCCGACGTACCCGGTGAACCGGTAGTACTTCTTCTGCTGCGCCTTTTTACCGGTGGTCTTCACGTTCGAGGCGTTGATCACCACGATGTGATCGCCGACATCCATATGCGGCGTGTACTCGGGCTTGTGCTTGCCGCGCAGGCGAAAAGCGACCTCGGAGGCCAGTCGACCGAGCGTCTTGTCGGTCGCGTCGACGACGTACCAGTCGCCGGGCACCTCGTTTTTCTTCGCGGAAAACGTCTTCATTGCAACTTTTTAACCGTAGGAGGTTTAACCGTAGGAGGTCGTGAACCGTAGAAGGTCGTAAGCCGTGGCAAAAGGCAGCGACCCGGGCTGCGAAAGCGCGCAATTTTATATCCACGCCGGGGGTTTTGCAATGCCCTTTTGGTTCGGCTCTTGAATCGGCGGAGCCACGCTTCAGTCCAGACTATGGACGATGTGTTCGACCGCCTGTCGCTGGGAGCGTGGACGCCGCATGGCGTAACCGTACCAGATCAGCCCCACGCAATATTCCCCCGGCGCCGCGCCGAGCAGGTCGAGGAATTCGGGCTCGCGCGTGACCGCCCCGCTCGCCCACTTGGTGCCCACGCCGGCGCTGTGTAGATAAAGCATGAGATTTTCGATTGCGCAGGCGCAGGCGGCGTAGTCTTCGCGCGCGGTAACAGGATCGCTGTCGGGCACACAGCCCAACGCGAGCCAGCCGGGTATGGCCTGCCAACGTTCGCGCTTGGCCTGGGCGGCGGCGTCCCCACGCGTGGCGGCGAGCATGCGTGTGTTGAGATCGATGATGGCCGTTTTCGTGCGATCGCCGATCACGTAGAAACGCCAGGGTTCGGTGCGATGATGATTTGGCGCCCAGCGCGCCAGTTCGATGGCTTCGTGAACCCGCGCCGTATCCGGCAGTTCGTTCGGCCGAAACCGGTCGATGGTGCGCCGGCCGCGAATCAACGCGGCGATATCGGCCGGTGCGACCGGGCTGTCGGTGAGCCTCGCCTGATCGGCCACGGCTCAGTCGCCCGCGCCGGCCGGAGCGCCGAGCTTGTCGTTGGCCCGGGCGATGCGCGCGAGGATCAGATTGGCTAGATCCCGCTGCATCTGGGTGAGCGTCTGGCCGCGCTGGCCTTCGGAGGACAAACGCTGGGTATCGGAAACCGTGTAGTAGCGCGTGGTCGACAGCGTCTCGCCGGAAAGCTGCTCGACGTCGTTGACGCTATAGTTGAACACCACCTGGGTGGTCAGCGCATATTCGGCCGCGTCGCCGTTGACCGGACTCACCGAGGCGATGTGCTGGCTATTGTTCACGCTCACGATATCCAGCTCGGCCGGCGCACCGATATCGCCGAGCAGATGCTGGCGGCGCAGGCGCTCTTTGAGCGTGGTCACGAGCGGCGGATCGCCGACGCGATAGTTGTCGTTGTACGACACGTGCATGGACGAGATACCGTCCGGCAAAGGCGAGGCGCCCTGCAAATGAAAGCCGCAGCCGGCTAGCGCGAACAGCGCCAGCACGGCGCCGGCTCGGGCGGCGTGGCGATAAAGCGTTGCAAATAGCGAAACGTGACCTGTCATGCGTGTTCTCTGCCTAGGGAACCTCTGATTGAATCATCACGGTCGGGCCGGCGTGCTTTGCGCGTGGCTGGCAAGACATCGCGGGCGTGGCGTGCTGGTTGCACGGTAGCACGCGCTGGCGCCGCCCAGGCGCGTGCAAAGCCCAGGTTTTTCTCGCGGTGCGAGAAAAATTCGGCCGCAAAGCCACCGCTACGGTGTTGCATGGCTTGGTCCGGGAATGACCCGGACGCTGCGCCATGCGCCGTGTATCGACGGCTTTGCGGACTCGAACCCGATCCGCGAGGATTCAATCAGAGGTTTCCCTGGACGATCCATCGATCCGACGCGCTCAAACCACCAGGTTGACCAGCTTGCCGGGCACCACGATGGTCTTCCGCAGGTCCTTGCCCTCGATATGACGAACCACGTTGGGCTCGGCCAGCGCGGTCTCGGCCACTGTATCGCGATCGGCATCCGCGGGCACATCGATGCGTGCCCGCACCTTACCGTTGACCTGCACGACCAGCGTCAGCGTATCGCGCACCAGCGCGGCCTCGTCGGGCCTCGGCCAGGCGGCGTCCATCAGCAGACCGTCGCGGCCCAGCGCGCGCCACAGCACATCGCCGGCGTGCGGCGTGATCGGTGCTAGCATGCGCACGATCGCTTCCAGCGCCTCCTGGCGGACCGCCTGCATAGCGGCGGCGGGCGGATTCGCGACCCGGCCGAGCGCATTGGCCAGTTCCATGATCGCGGCCACGGCGGTATTGAAGGTATGGCGCCGGCCGACATCGTCGCCGACCTTGGCGATGGTCTCGTGCAGCTTGCGCCGCAGTTCGCCGGCCTCGCCTTGTGCACGCGTCGCCGGCGCGACCACGCCGGCCTCGACATGCGTGACGACCAGACGCCACAGCCGATGCAAAAAGCGATGCGCGCCTTCGACGCCCGCATCCGACCATTCCAGCGACTGATCCGGGGGCGCGGCGAACATCGAGAACAGGCGCACCGTGTCGGCGCCGTAGCGCTCGATCAGCGCCTGCGGGTCGACCGTGTTGCCCTTGGACTTGGACATCTTGGCGCCGTCTTTCAGCACCATGCCCTGGGTCAGCAACGCGGCGAACGGCTCGTCGGCCTTCGCCAAGCCCACGTCGCGCATCAGCTTCTGAAAGAAACGCGCATACAACAGATGCAAAATCGCGTGCTCGACGCCGCCGACGTACTGATCGACCGGCATCCAGTAATGCGCGCGATCGTCGATCATCGAATCGGCGTCGGGGCAGGTAAAGCGCGCGAAATACCAGGACGATTCCATGAAGGTATCGAAGGTATCGGTCTCGCGCTTCGCCGCCTTGCCGCATGTCGGACAATCGCAGTTCACGAATTCCGGCATGTTCGGCAACGGCGATCCGGCGCCTTCCGGCGTGACATCCTCGGGCAGAACCACCGGCAGATCGGCTTCGGGCACCGGTACCGGACCGCAATCGTCGCAATGGATGATCGGGATCGGCGCGCCCCAGTAGCGCTGGCGCGACAGGCCCCAGTCGCGCAGCCGGTATTGGGTCTTGCGGCGCGCGACGCCCCGCGCTTCGAGCCGATCGGCGATGTCGTTGAAAGCGGTCTCGAAGTCCTTGCCGTCGTCCGCGCCGGAGTTCACCAGAACCCCCTTGTCGACGAACGCCGACTCGCCGACGTCGCCGGGCGCACCGGAGTCGTCGGCGATCACCGACACGATCGGCAGATCGTAGGCTTTCGCGAATTCCCAGTCGCGCTGATCATGCGCCGGCACGCTCATCACCGCCCCTGTACCGTAGCCCATCAGCACGAAGTTGGCGGCGAAGATCGGTAGCTTTTCGCCGGACAATGGATGGATCGCCTCGACCGACAGGCGATAACCTTTTTTGTCGCGTGTTTCCAGCCCGGCTTCGGCGGTGCCGCCGGCCCGGCATTCCTCGACAAAGGCGGCCAGCTCGGCATCGGTATCGGCCGCGGCGGCGACCAGCGGGTGATCGGCGGCCAACGCCATATAGGTCGCGCCGTGCAGCGTATCCGGGCGCGTGGTGTAGACCGTCAGCGGTTCGTCCTGGCCGGCCGTCGAATCGGCGAGGGCGAAGTCGATTTCCAGCCCGGTCGAGCGCCCGATCCAGTTGGCCTGCATGGTCTTGACCGCGTCCGGCCAGCCGTCGAGTTTATCCAGATCGTCGAGCAGTTCGTCGGCGTAATCCGTGATGCGGGCGAACCATTGCGGGATCGCGCGCTGCTCGACGATCGCGCCCGAGCGCCAGCCGCGGCCGTCGACCACCTGCTCGTTGGCCAGCACGGTCTGGTCGACCGGATCCCAGTTGACCACCGACTCGCGGCGATAGACCAGCCCCTTCTCGAACAGCTTGGTGAACAGCCATTGTTCCCAGCGGTAGTAGGCGGCGTCGCAGGTCGCGATCTCGCGCGACCAGTCGTAGGCGAAACCGAGCTGTTTCAACTGCGCGCGCATGGCCGCAATATTCTCGCGCGTCCATTTCGCCGGCGGCACGCCGTTCTTGATCGCCGCATTCTCCGCCGGCAGGCCGAAAGCGTCCCAGCCCATGGGCTGGAGCACGTTCTTGCCGCACATACGCTGATAACGCGCAATCACGTCGCCGATGGTGTAATTGCGCACATGCCCCATATGCAGCTTGCCGCTGGGGTAGGGAAACATCGACAGGCAATAGAACTTCTCGCGCTCGTCGCGGGCCACGCGAAAAGCGTCGGCATCGATCCAGCGCTGCTGAACATCGACTTCGATGTCGGCGAAACGGTAGCTGCGGTCCATCGGTCCTATGAATCGGTTGCAACGGCCGCGCAAGTGTAATGGCTCGAACCGCGCCTGTCCGCCCCGCGCTGCGTTTTCCCGGGGTTTTTAGGCAATACGGCGTTGCAACAACGCATTACGCCATCGACAGCTCACGCATCACTTTTTTGAATGCTCGACCGGCGCAATGGCTGCAATGGGTCAACTTACGGTACGGTTTGGCCGATATTATCAGTCAATACTCGAAATAGAGGGGCTATCGGCGTGAAAGGAGTATTGTTCAATGTCGTCGAAGACGTGGTCAGCGAACACTTGGGCGACGCGGCTTGGGACCAGTTGCTTGAAGACGCCGGCATCGATCGCGGCTACACCGCGCTGGGCAATTATCCCGAAACGGAAATGCGGGCGCTGATCGCCGCCACAGCCAAGGCGCTGGGCCACAGCCCAAGACAAGTCACGTGCTGGATGGGCCGACGCGCGATCGGCCATTTCTTCAAGCGTTATCCGCATTATTTCAAACCCATGATTCGATTCGTACGTTTCTACCGCGCCTGGATCGGGTTATCCATCCCGAGGCGCGCAAGCTCTATGCCGATGCCCGCCCGCCGGATTTTGTCTGCACCGACCACGGCGACGCCGGCATGACCGTGATCTATCGCTCGCACCGGCCACTGTGCGGGCTCGCCGAGGGCCTGATGCAGGGGCTGGCAGACTACTATCAGGAGCGGGTTTCGATCGCGCACCCGGAGTGCATCGAAGACCACGGCGCCCGCTGTCGGTTCGAACTGCGTTTTGCGTAGGCCCGGCATGGTTACCGAATCCGAATTGCAACGCTTGCGGCAGCGCGCCGAACGCGAACGGGCCGCGCGACTTGAAGCCGAGGCAATCGCCGAAAAAGCGACATTGGAGCTGTATAACAGGAATACCAAACTTGAAGCCGCATACCAGCGGCTCGAGGCTTCTGAAGCAACGCTCTATCGAGAGCTTTTCGACCATAACCCGCTGCCCATGTTCGTCGTGGCCCGGGACAGCCTGCAATTTCTCGAGATCAATGCCACGGCGCGGCAATGCTATGGCTTCGAAAGGTCCGAATTCCTGACCATGACCCTGCGCGATATCGAGCCGGTCGCCGAGCTCGAGGACGCCGACGCCCGCCGGAAGGGCTGGGGGCCCGACCAGCGCGGCGCGGGCCTATGGCATCACGTGACCCACGATGGGCAATCGATCGAAGTCGAGCTATCGGTTCATATTCTGCAATGGCGAGACCAGCCAGCCTGGCTTCTGGTCGTGCGCGATGTCACCGAACAGCGCCACGATCGGCGCACGCTCGAACTGCGCAACCAGGCGATCGAATCCAGTCACAACGGCATGTTCATCTGCTCGGCACAGGCGGCTGATTATCCAATCGTCTACCTGAACGCGGCTATGGAGCATTTTAGCGGGAATACGCGCGACGAGCTTCTCGAGCAGCCGTTGTCGCACTTGTTCACGGCCGAGGGTGCGCGTGACGCGGCCCGCATGATTTCAACCCTGGAAGCCGGCCGCAACGCCCAGGCGCTGATCGCCGCCCAGGCTGGCGATGGCCAGTCGCTGTGGCTGGAAGTCCAGATGACACCGGTCATGGAACCGGCCGGAACGATGCAAAACTGGATCGGTATAGTCAAGGATGTCACCGAGCACAAGGCGCTCGAAGAAACGCTCGTGCACCGCGCCCACCACGACGCGCTCACCGGATTGCCGAACCACGATTCACTGCGCCGGCAACTACAGGGCGCGATCGCCGCCGCCCGGGACACGGGCGACGAGGTCGCCGTTATGTACCTGGATTTAGATGATTTCAAGCAGATCAACGATATCGGCGGACACGACATCGGTGATCACTACCTGAAAACGCTGGCGGCCCGTCTGCGCAACCGGGTCCGCGACGCCGATACGCTGGCCCGGGTCGGGGGCGACGAATTCGTATTGGTCACCGTCGGTGCGGACCTGACCGAAACCCTGTCGGATCTGGCGCGGCGCCTGCAAAGCGCTTTCAAGGAGCCGGTCGTGGTGGCGGGCCAGGCGTTTACCGCCCAATGCAGTATCGGCATCGCGCTTTACCCTGACCACGGCGACGACGCCGAAACCCTGCTCAAACGCGCCGATCTGACCATGTACATGGCCAAGCGCAACGGCGGCCACGACATCGCCTGGTTCAATGCTGATATGGAAGCCGGCTTTCGGCAAAAGGCGGAAATCCAGATCGCGCTGCAAAAAGCGCTGGTCGACGACGAATTCGAAGTTCATTACCAGCCGCAGGTCGATATGCGGCACAACACCGTGGTGGGTCTGGAAGCGCTCCTACGCTGGCCGACCGCGGCGAAAGCCTATCGCAGTCCGGCCGATTTCATTCCGGTGGCCGAGGCATCCGGGCTGATTCGCCCAATCGGCGCCTGGGCCCTGGCGCGCGCCTGCGCCGATCTGGCCATGTTGCGACACAATGGCCACGAAGCGCTGACCATGGCGGTTAATGTGTCGGCCGTGCAGTTGCGCGAGCGGGATTTCGCCGCCCAGGTCGCGGCCCTGCTCGATCGCCACCGCCTGCCCCCGGCCGCGCTGGAAATCGAAATGACCGAAAGCGTGCTCATGGCCGAGCACGACAAGGCCGAAAGCACGTTGTGCATACTGGAGACCATGGGTGTACGGCTGGCGATCGACGACTTCGGTACCGGCTATTCCAGTCTCAGCTATATACGACGTATCCCGGTCCATCGGCTGAAAATCGACCGCAGCTTCATTCAAGGCATGGGCCAATCCGCGCGCGCCGGCGAACTGGTCAAAAACGTCGCACGGATGGCCCATAATCTCGATCTCGAGCCACTCGCCGAAGGCGTCGAAACCGAGGCCGAGATGCAAACGCTGCTGGGCTACGACTGCTTTCTGGCCCAGGGGTATCATTTCAGCCGAGCGTTGCCGCTGGACCAGATCACTCGGCTGCTCGACATGCCGCCGAGTCCGATCGCCTCGTCAGGTTGAAAAAGCCTGAATAGATGCCGAGCCCCGCCCGGTGTTCGCTTTAATACCGGCTTATGGCTCGGCATTTCGGGTTTTGGGGCCGGCCCGGCGCCCATGCCCATAAACTCGCCATCGCAGCCCGGCGGCGCCGAGTAGCGCCAGCGCCACGATCGCCGCGCTCGCCCACCACAGCGGCGCGTCGCCATACGCCATATAGGGCGTGAGGCCGCGCCGCGGTACGACCGGTGCAACCAGGCGCGCAGCCTGGCCGGCCGCCGCCCGGTGATAGACCCGCCCGTTGAAGCCGATCACCGCGCTGGTGCCGGCATGGGCGGCGCGCACGAGCGGACGGCCCGATTCGAGTGCGCGCATGCGGGCGATCTCGAGGTGCTGGGCCGGCGCGGCGGTGCCGGCGAACCGGCCGTCGTTGGTGATGTTGATCAGGATGCCCGCGCCCGGCAGCGCGCGCCGTATAGCGCGCCCGAACATGTCCTCGAAGCCGATCGAGACGCCCAGCGCCACCCCGTGGCTACGAATCAGCGGCTGGCGGATCGCACCGGCGATCGTACGACCGATCGCGCCGCCGGGCCGCGCCGGGCTTTCGCCCAGCCAGCCCAAGCCCGACATGTATTCGCCAAACGGGATCAGGTGGCGCTTGTCGTAGCGCCCTTCGCCGAGGCCGAGCGCTATCACGCTGTCATATCGATGGCGCCCGTCGCCGGTCGGCCAGAACAGCTCGGCCAGTACGGTCTGCTTGCGTTTGGCGAGAGCGGCGTTCAACCGTCCGAGGTAGCGATCGACCCGGGCAGCCGGAGCCGGAATGGCCGCTTTGGGCCAGATCACGAGTTCGGCGTCGCTACGCAGCGTCATATCTCGATAGCGACGCAGCGTCTCGCCGATGGCCGAGCGCCGCTCGTCCGCTGGGGCGATATTGCCCTGGAGCACCGCCACGCGCAGGGTTTTGGGCAGCGGGCGCGTCCAGTGCGCGGTCGCCGGCACCAACCAGATCGCCACCGGCAGGATCGCCACCAGCGCCAGCGCGACCACGCGCGCGAACAGCGTGCCGGTGTATAGCAGCCACAGCGTGCCCGCCGCCATCACGAGCGCGATGCCAAGGCCGTGCACGCCGACCAACGGGGCCAGCCCGTTCAGGGGCGCGGCAACAGTCACATAGCCGACCGACAGCCACGGGAAACCAGAGAACAACCAACCCCGCAGCAATTCGGCCAAACACCAGACCGCCGGCACCACAACGATGGCCCAGAGCGTCAGCGCGAGCCGGCGGGTCGCGCCGGCCACAGCGCCCGCCAGCGCCGGATAACAGGCGAGATACCCCACCAGCGCGGCGGTGGCGAGCCCGGCCAGCGGCGCACCGACGCCGGCGTGCTCGTGCATGGCCGCGAACACCCAGTAAACGCCGGTGGCGAAATGGACCAGCCCGAAGACGAACCCGCGCCATGCCGCGCGCCCCGGCCCGACCGCGCGCCACAGCGCGATCATCCCCGCGAGCGCGAGGATCGTCAGCGGATACAGGTTCCACGGCGCAAAGCCGAGTGTCGCCAGCCCGCCGAGCACGGCGGGCAGCAGCAGATCGACTAGGGCCTGTTGCCGTTTCATACGACGCCGCGCCGACGGCTATTTTTTCGCAAGACAAGGCGCAGCGAGTGCAGTGTAGCCCAGCTACATAAGCGAGTTGCAACGCTGGATTGCGGAAAAATAGCCGCCGGCCCTCTGGGTTGCGGCCCAAAATCGCGCCATCCGGCGTTGCAGGGCTTGACCGCAGAATGACTGCGGCCGGCGCCCTGCGTCTTGGCTGACACGATTTTGGGTCGCAACGCGGGGCCGTATGAAACGGCAGCAGACCCTAAGACGCGACGAAGCATGCCCGGCCGGCGCCTCGGCTACTCGGGCGCCTCGGGCAACACCGTCATCTGGAACAGATGGATCCGACGCGAGTCGGCGCGCTGCACGTTGAATTGAAAACGATCGATGGTCGTGGTTTCGCCGCGCCCCGGCATATGACCGAACTCGTGCATGACCAGCCCGCCGAGGGTATCGAACTCGTCGTCGGAGAAATCGGTGCCGAAATAGCGATTGAATTCGTCGATCGGCGTCAGCGCCCGCATCTGATACCGGTTCTTCTCCTGGCGCAGGATGTTGGCGCCCTCGGCCTGGTCGTATTCGTCGTCGATTTCGCCGACGATCTGCTCCAGCGCGTCCTCGATGGTCACCAGCCCTGCGACGCCGCCGTATTCGTCCACGACCACCGCCATGTGGTTGCGCGAGGCCTTGAACTCCTTGAGCAACACGTTGACGCGCTTGGCTTCCGGCACGTAGACGGCCGGCCGCAGCACGGTGGTGAGATCGAAGGCGCTCTCGCCGCCGTCGATCTCGGTCAGGCTGAGCATGTCCTTGGCCAGCAGAATGCCCACGACCTCGTCGCGCGATTCGCCGATCACGGGAAAGCGCGAATGGCCGGATTCGGTAGCCACCGACAGAATCTCCCCGGCATTGGCACCGGAATCGATGACCACCATCTGGGATCTGGATACCATGATGTCGCGCACCTGGAGCTCGGAAACCTTGAGCACGCCCTGCATCATCCACAGGGCGTCGACATCGAGCAACGCGTTCTCCTGGGCCTCGCGCAGCACCTCGATCAGCTCGTCGCGATCGCGTGGCGGACCCGCCAGACTCATTCCGATCTGGCGCAGCCAGCCCCGACTAGACTGGTCGCTGTCGTCCTCGTCGCTCATGGTTCACGCGGCCCGAGCCGCCTCCTCGATTCGTGCTTGTGTTGTCGCCGGCCCGCAGCCGCCGGTCGCGGCTTTATGCCGCGTACGGGTCGTCCTGGCCCAGCCGCGCCATGACGCGGCGCTCGGCCGCTTCCATGATCTCGGCTTCATCGTCGCCGATATGGTCGAAGCCCAGCAAGTGGAAGCCCCCGTGAACGACCATATGCAGCAGATGCGCATCCACGGTCTTGCCCTGCTCGGCGGCTTGGCTGGCGACCACCGGTATACAGATCACCAGGTCGCCGAGTGCGAAAAAACCCGGCAGGCGCGCGCCGGCCGAAAACGATAGCACGTTGGTCGCATACGGCTTGTTGCGGAACCGGCCGTTGAGGTCGGCGGACTCCGCCTCATCGACCAACCGGACATCCACGCTAATCTCGTCATCCCGGCGCTCGACGCCCGCTTCGTCCAGCACCGCCGCGAGCGCGTCGGTAAGCTGCCGCCGGTCGCAGTCCGCGGCCACGCCGGGCGCGACCACCAGTGTGAGATCGATCACCTCCGGCCGGCCTCGCCTTCGTTTTCGGAATCCTGCTCGTAGATGGCCACGATGCGCTGGACCAGCGGATGGCGCACCACGTCGCGCCCGGCGAACCGGGTCACGCTGATGCCGTCGACGCCGGACAGCAGCTTGACCGCGTGCGACAGACCCGACTGCTTGGACGGCGGCAGGTCGATCTGCGTTATATCGCCGGTGACCACCGCGGTCGAGCCGAAGCCGATGCGGGTAAGAAACATCTTCATCTGCGCGACGGTGGTGTTCTGGGCCTCGTCGAGGATGATGAAGGCCTCGTTGAGCGTACGTCCGCGCATATAGGCCAACGGCGCCACCTCGATCACCTGACGCTCGATCAGGCGGCCGACCCGGTCGAAACCGAGCATCTCGTAGAGCGCGTCGTAGAGCGGTCGCAGGTACGGGTCGATCTTCTGCGCCAGATCGCCCGGCAGAAAACCGAGGTTCTCGCCGGCCTCAACCGCCGGGCGCACCAGCATCAGCCGCCGCACGCGCTCGGATTCCAGCGCGTCGACCGCCGCCGCGACGGCCAGATAGGTCTTGCCGGTGCCGGCCGGGCCGATGCCGAAATTCAGATCGTTGTCGGCCATGCGCGCCAGATAGCGGCGCTGATTCGGGCCGCGCCCGCGCACGAGCCCGGTGCGCGTCTTGATCACCACGTCGCGGGGCGATTTGTCGTCGCCACCCGGCTCGCGCGCCGCGGCGTCCTTGCGCTCCTGTTCCGCGGTACGCGCGACGACGTGCACCCGATCGGTGGCGATCGGCCCGCCCGCGGTCGCGGCGTAAAGCTCGTTGAGGGTGTCGATCGCGGCCTCGGCGGCGGCGTCCGGCCCATCGACCTGAAACAGATGGCCGCGGTTGTGCACGGCCACGTCCAGGGTCTTTTCGATCAGACGCAGATGCTCGTCCTGCGGTCCACACAACTGCGCGAGCCGCTCCATATCGGGCGGCTCGAGCTGCAGCGTCTTTCTTAGGGTAGTGTCGGCCAAATTGCCTCGGCGTAGTGGGTTCGTGCTTCGCGCGACCAGGTGTTTCAGCCGATCGCCGCCAGATTCGGGGCTTCGTCGACCCTCGGTGCTGCCGTCTTTATGCGGCCACGCAGCGAATTATCCAAGGCCTCGCTGATTTCGATTTCGACGAAATGCCCGACCATGCGGGGATGGCCCTCGAAATTCACCCAGCGGTTGGAATCGGTACGCCCGGCCATCTGGGACCCGCCGCGCTTGGATTCGCGCTCGACCAGCACGCGCTGGGTGGTGCCGACCATGGCGGCCATGTAGGCGCGGTTGAAGCCGGCGATGCGCGACTGCAGCCGCGCCAGACGGGCTTTCTTGACTTCGCGCGGCTCGTCGTCGGCCATGTCGGCCGCCGGCGTGCCGGGGCGCTTGCTGTAGACGAAGGAAAACGCCGCGTCGAAGCCGATCTCCTCGACCAAATCCATGGTCGCCTCGAATTCGGCCTCGCCCTCGCCCGGGTGGCCGACGATGATATCGGTCGACAGGCTGATGTCGGGCCGGACTTCGCGCAGCCGCGCGATGCGCTCCTTGAAGTGCGCCACCGTGTAGCCGCGATTCATCGCTTCGAGCACCGCGTTCGAGCCCGATTGCACCGGCAAATGCAGAGTGTTGGCGAGCTTCGGCACTCGGGCATAGGCTTCGATCAGCGCATCCGAAAATTCCAGCGGATGGCTGGTGGTATAGCGAATGCGCTCGATGCCCTCGACCTCGGCCACCAGCTCAACCAGCATCGCCAGATCGCAGATCGAGCCGTCCTCCATCGGCCCGCGATAACCGTTGACGTTCTGGCCCAGCAGCGTGATCTCCTTCACGCCCTGCGCCGCCAGCTCGGCGATTTCCAGAATCACGTCGTCGAACGGCCGGCTGATCTCCTCGCCCCGGGTATACGGCACCACACAAAAGCTGCAGTACTTCGAGCAGCCTTCCATGATCGAGACGAACGCGGTCGCGCCCTCGGCCTTCGCGGCCGGCATATGGTCGAACTTGTCGATTTCGGGAAAAGCGATGTCGACGATGCCCGCGCCGTTGTCGGCCACGTCGTCCAGCATGGCCGGCAGCCGGTGCAGCGTCTGCGGGCCGAACACCAGGTCCACGAACGGCGCGCGCTCGCGAATGGCATGGCCTTCCTGGGAAGCTACGCAGCCGCCCACGCCGATCACCAGATTCGGATTGGCGTCCTTCAACGGTTTCCACCGGCCGAGCTGCGAGAACACTTTCTCTTGCGCCTTTTCCCGGATCGAGCAGGTGTTGAGCAGGATGATATCGGCCTCGTCAGGCGCGGCCACGCGCGTCGCGCCGCGGTTCTTGGCCAGCACGTCGACCATCTTGGCCGAGTCGTACTCGTTCATCTGGCAGCCCCAGGTGGCCACGAACACCTTCGGCGCGTTGCTGTTTTCCACCGTTTCCGACATCGCGATCGAACCGTTGGTTAGGGCCTGCTGCCCTAGAATCGAAGAATGACCGATTAGTCTAACCCATTCGGCCGCTCGCGCCGTAGCGGCGCCGGTCGGCACGCTTGCTTTCTGCCGCGCGATACGGCACGTAAAGCCACGTCACGCGCTTGACGACATAGCCCGGCATCGACAGCTTCACACGGGCCAGCAGCAGATACAGCACGAAACCGCTCAGCTCGAAAGCCTCTATGCGGTTGCCGTTTTCCGCCACGAACCAGGCTCACTTGCCGGCCGCGTCCGGCCGGTCAACGGATGGGCGTCCTGATTCAACGGGCGAACCGATGATCGGTTCCATCCGCGGCGAGGATACCACTTCCGATCGATGGCGGCGCCGTCTGCTAGCGTTCGGCCGCGTAAACGTCTTGTTTTACAACCAGAAAAGCGTCTTTATCTACTTTCTTTATTTTAACCTCGGCCCTAAGCTTTTCTAAAAAAGCTTCCCTATCGCAAGAAGAATTTTTATATGCATCGTTGAGAACAACTACGTCTCCGGCAGTCAGAGCCGAAGCCCATTTCTCCATTTCTTCTTTCAAGTCACAACGCCAGTCAAGGAAGACCATTTGCCGCTCATCTAAATAAGGAAGTTCCCGAAGAGCCACACCGCGAGCTAAATTGTCTATAACGATATGGTGTGCGGACTTGAACGCTTTATATTTATCAAAAGAAACTGAACTATTTTTAGCCAAGGAATAATTGTTTACAGCCAAAAAGGCTGATAAGCACATAATTAGCAGGGGTATCCGGACACTCACATTTCTAAGAGCTATAGCGGTAACGATTGCTATAGTCGGAGCCAGCGGCGCCAAGTAGCGAGATGCCATGGCGTGTTCCGAAACAAATTGAAACACATAAAGAACAAGAACTGGCGCTACCGAAAAAATGAGAACATAATGCATATATCTCGCGAAACGCTTGGATATACCATCAACATCATCAACTTCCGCTTGTTGCGCCGACTTCTTTCGATTGATTAAAAAGAGAAAAGAAAAAATTAAAAAAGCAAGCAATACTGCAGCCGAACTAGGCCACCATGGATGCCAGCCAAAATAATAAGAGAAAATGTCTATAGAATGATCTAAGCGAGAAGAAATACTAGCGAGAGAAAATGGCTCTTTCTGATGCTGCTGCCTTCCGAACTGCTCCAGAATACCCGGCATCAATAAGAAAAATACGGCTACGCCTGTAAACATCGAGCTTGCAAGCAAACTCATTTTTATAATACAAGTTCGCAGCGTAACAAAAGCCGCCAGGAAAACGGCCGTAATAACAAGAATAAAATAATAGTGTGTAAGTAAACCAAGTATGCAAGCTGCGAATACGGCCGCAAACCACCATATAGCCTGGCTTTTATATGTAGTAATCGATTTATAAGCCGCGACAATCAGGATGATTGAAAGCAGCATAAAAAGGGCATATTGGCGTGATATATTCGTTATATCGAAGCAAACAGGCGATATACAAAGTATTGCAACCGCCAGCAATGAAGTTATGCGGTCTTCAGTATTCTGCTTGACAAAAATATAAATAACGCCGAGTGTCAGCGCCAGACAAATAAAGTTAATGAGAGGCGCGCAAATAATGCTAAAACCAAATAGCCACACCGCGATATGTACAAGCCAAAAATACAGAGGTGGATGTATGTCGGTTTTAACCAAACCTTCTTTTATTTCCCCGAAATTAAAGAAATTATCATTATAAAAAAACTTTTTAATTTTAATCACAGGCATCCAATGGCCGGCGACATTTGAAATATTTTTAGAATAATCAATTTGTTTTCCACTAGCGGCGAGATAAGTTATAGCGCCGTCGTGCGACAAACCGGTTTTTTTAATAGAAATATAGAATTGCGCCGCTAATCCCGTAATAATTAAAAATACAAGAAAAATGGGTAATAAATATGTTTTCTTCATTATAATTATTCACCCTTAATTTTTTTAATTAAAATCGGATGACGCTGACGACAATCGTTGCGCACGACATATTTTTTCTTACCTAAACGTGTCGAGCGTAGCTTCGTGATGGAGCGAGTTGCAAAGGCGGGGTGTGGAAACTCGAACTTATTTAGAACTTATCCTTAAATAAATTATACTAGCCACAAGATTCACAAAGTGTCGAGGCAACCATGAGCAAGTCCCGGGTGGAATCCTGGGAAGTGTCGGATGCTTTCTGGGAACGTGTTGCGCCGCTTATTCCGGCGCGTGAACCGCGCCAAAACCAGTCGCAAAGCGCCTATCAGCGGCGGCCGGGTGGCGGCCGCAAAGCCAAGGACCCGCGTGTGGTGTTCGAGGCGATCGTATATGTACTGCGCACGGGCTGCCAATGGAAAGCCCTGCCGTTTGAGCGATTCGGCAGCGCGAGCGCCATTCATAAGCGATTTCTGGAATGGGAACGCCGCGGGTTTTTTACCGCGCTTTGGCAAGCGGGTTTGGCCGAATACGACGATATGGAGGGGATTGCCTGGCGATGGCAAAGCGTGGACGGCGCGATGATGAAAGCCCCCATGGCGCAAGAATCGGTCGGACCCAATCCCACCGATCGGGGAAAAAAATGGGAGCAAGCGCCATCTGTTGGTGGACGCGCGTGGGGTCCCGTTGTCACTCATCGTGACCGGCGCAAATCGGCATGATGTCTCGCAACTGGACCCCGTGCTGGACGCGATTCAAGTCCACCGCCCCAATCCACCTCGGCGACGCCACAAACACCTGTGCGCCGATGCCGGTTATATCGGCGCCGCCGCTCGGCAAACGATCCAGGCCCACGGCTATATCCCGCACGTTCAAGGCCGGGCCCAAGAGGCCATCGATCTGCAAAAGCATCCGCACAAACGCGCACGCCGGTGGATCGTTGAAGTCGCCCACAGTTGGTTCAATCGCTTCCGAAAGCTGCTGGTCCGTTACGAGAAGCTTGAACGCAGCTTTGTCGCACTCAACCACTTGGCCGCCGCCATCATGGCCTTTCGCAAGGTGAAACTGAAAGTGAATATTATTTACGGATAGGTTCTTAGACTGCTTCGTCGCCCGCAAGTCAAGAAAAAGCTCGGGACAGCGGGTTTTGGAGGACGGTTATTCCGCCAGCGCGGTCGATAAACAAAGCTGAACCGTTTCCGGCTGTACGGCGGCCATAGTGTATTTCTTGGGCGACCCCGCCGGGCGTGGCTCTCGCGCGCTGGCATGCCAACGGCATCGGCTATGTGCTGACCGGCAATCTACCCTCCTCATCCCTACGCAAGTTCACATTTCCCGCGACGCCGCGACCCGCTCATCGTTATCGGCCGCCGGCAGATAAAGTCGGGCGAATAGCCCGCCGCCCTCGCGCGCCGCCAACACCAGCCGGCCGCCGAAGCGCTCGGCGACCGCGGCCACGATGGCCAGCCCCAGGCCGCTGCCGTCGTGCTCCGCGCTGCGGCGGCTAAACCGCGGAATCAGCGTCTCCGGGTCCGCATCCGCCGGCCAATCGCCGCGATCCCGCACGATGAATACCACGCCGCGCCGCTCGCGCTCTATCGCAAGCTCGATCGATGCTCCGGGCGGGCTGTGCCGGATCGCGTTCTCCAGCAGATTCCGGATCGCGCCCGCCGCCAGAGCCAGCGGCGCGGCAATCCAGGTATCCGGCATCGTCAGCGGCGTACACACGCGACCGGCTTCGGCCAGATTGGCCAGATTGGCCAGATCGGCCAACGCGGCCGCCGCGGTATCGCGCACTCGGGCCGACTCGCCGCCTGCGGCGCCGGTCTCTTCGATGCGCGTGAGCAAAAGCAATTGCTCCAAAGTGTGGTGCAGCCGCGCGATGCCGGCCTCGGCATCGGCCAGCGCGGCCTTCGCGCGCCGGCCCTCAAGACGCGAGGCCAACTGTACATGCGTCTTGATCGCGGTGAGCGGCGTGCGCAGTTCGTGTGCGGCATTGCTGGTGAAGCGCTGTTCTCTTGCCAACGCATCGTCGGTACGCGCCAGCAAACGGTTGAGCGTGGCGATCGCCGGGCGCAGCTCGGCCGGCGCGTCGGCGACGACGATCGGCGTCAGCGTGGCCGGATCGCGGCTGGCCAGTTCGGCGCGCAAACGCTCGAGCGGCGCCAGTCCCCGACGGATGCTCCACCATACGACGACCAGACTGCCGATCAGGGCAAGAACGAACGGCAGCGCGGCCGCCAGCACGATCCCCAACTGCAGTCGCCGCCGCTCATCGAGCCGATCGGCGACGGTGATCATCAATCCGTGGGCCACATCGGTATACAGGCGCCAGCGCTGGCCGTTGCGCTCGATCTCGGAAAAACCGGGCGGCGCCTGGCCGAGTTGCGTGCCCAGATCGCCGCGCGTGCGCAGCAATACCTTGCCGCGCATCGAACGAATCTGGCAGGCCACGTTGGGCGTCGGGGGCGACGCCAGCGCGGGCCCGATCGCCTGGCGCCAGGCGCTGCGCGGCACGTTGCCCAGCAGGCCGGCGACCATGCGCGCCGAAGACACCAGGCGCTGATCGAGCGTGTCGCGCACACTCCGCTGCAGATCGATCAGCAACCAGCCGGCCGCCGCCAGCCACAGGACGCACAAGGACGCGCCGAGCGTGAGCAGCAGCCGCCGGCGCAGGCTCATCGGGGCGTGTCCGTACGCTCCGGCCCGAGCCGATAGCCCACGCCGCGCACGGTTTCCACAACGTCGCGGCCGAGCTTGCGGCGCAGGTTGTGGATGTGTACCGACAGGGCGTTGCCCTCGATCTCAGCGTCGAATCCGTACAGGCTGTCCTTGAGCTGGTCGTTCGTGACCACGCTCGCGCCGGCGTAGAGCAGGCGTTCCAGCAGCGCGGTCTCGCGCCGCGTGAGGTCGATCGCTACGCCGTCGCGCCATACCTCCCGGCCGGCCGGATCGAACGCGATCGTGCCGTGGGTGAGCACCGGCGCGGCAAAGCCGGCAGCCCGGCGCAGCAGTGCCTTGACCCGGGCCAGCAGTTCGTCCAGGTCGAAGGGCTTAAGCAGATAATCGTCGCCGCCGGCGGACAGACCGGTCACTCGGTCGACCACCGCGTCACGCGCGGTCAACAGCAGCACGGGCACGCGCCGCCCGGCCGCGCGCCAGTCGCGCAGCAGCGCCAGGCCGTCGCCGTCGGGCAGGCCGATGTCGAGCACCACGAGATCCGTGGTCAGCGCCGCCATCGCCGCCTCGGCCTCGGCGACCGTGGCGACCCGATCCACCGCAAAGGCTTCGACTTCGAGGGCCGACTGAATGCCGGAGCCGACCAGCGCATCATCTTCGACCAGTAGCACATGCATCGTCTGCCACACTCCTTGAACGCACGACGCTTGTATCCGGGATCAACCCGGGCCGGCGGCCGAGCTAATCTTCACTTAATCGCGGCCGCGCAGAATAGCGGCCTCATTCTCCACGATCCGGGCCGCGATGAGCCGACCTTTCCTGCCGCAACCGCTGCTCGCGCTGTTGCTTTGCGTGCTGGTCATTCAGATCCTTCCGGCCCAGGCGTCGAACCAGTTTCTGCCGCCGGATCAGGCATTTTCGCATCATCAGACGCGCGACGCCGATGGCCGGGTCCAACTGCACTGGACGGTCGCGCCCGGCTACTACCTGTATCGCTCGCGGATGCAGATCGAGGGCGCCGACGCCCCGGTCGCGCACGTCGACAAGCCCACCGGCGAACTGATCCACGACCCCTACTTCGGCGATGAACGCATCTACGACCACGACGTGACCGTCACCGTCGAACCCGGCGAGGCGCAGCGGCTGAAACTGACCTGGCAGGGTTGCGCGAAAGCCGGTCTGTGCTATCCGCCCCAGCACGCCACGGTCGACGTGTCAGACGGAACGGACGCGGCGCCGCCCGCGATCGAATCGCCGCCACAAGCGAATATCGAACAAGCCTCCGCCTCGGCCGGCGACGATCAAGCGCTGGCGATGCGGCTGGCCGACGGCGCGAGCGCCTGGACGCTGCTGGCTTTCTTCGGCATGGGGCTGTTGCTGTCGTTCACGCCCTGCGTGCTGCCGATGGTGCCGATCCTGTCGGGCGTGATCGTGGGCGCCGGAGCGCGTGGCCTACGCGGTACGGCGCTCTCGCTGGTCTTCGTGCTGCCGATGGCGATCACTTATGCGGTGCTGGGCGTGGCGGCGGCGCTGGCCGGCGCGAATTTGCAGGCGATCCTGCAGACGCCGGCCGTGCTTGGCGCGTTCGCGGCCGTATTCGTGGCGCTCGCGCTGGCGATGTTCGGCGTCTTCGAGTTGCAGTTGCCCGGCCCGCTGCGCGAACGGCTCAACCGGGCCAGCGCCAACCGGCGCGGCGGCCACGCAGCCGGCGCCGCGGCGCTGGGGGTGATCTCGGCGGTGCTGGTCGGGCCGTGTATGACGGCCCCGCTGGCCGGCGCCCTGCTCTATATCGCCGACAGCGGCGATGTCGTGCTCGGCGGTCTGGCGCTGCTGTTCCTGGGGCTAGGCATGGGCGTACCGCTGATTGTCGTGGGCGCGCTCGGCGCCTGGGTGCTGCCCCGGCCCGGGCCGTGGATGAACGCGGTCAAGGCCGTGTTCGGCTTCGTGCTGCTGGCCACCGCGCTTTGGCTGATCGGACGCGTGACGCCGACGCCGATCATGCTGGGATTATGGGGCGCGCTGCTGATCGCGGCCGGCGTTGCGCTGGGCGCGGCGATACGGCGCACCGGCGCGCCCGCCGGCACGGTTACGGTGGCCGGAGCCACCGCGGCTGTCCTGCTCGGCCTCTGGGGCGGCTTGATGGTCATCGGTGCGGCCGGCGGCGCCCGGGATCCGGTGCATCCGCTGGCGTTCCTGCGCGGTGGCTCCGCAGCCGGGACGCAAGCCGATGCCGCCGCCCCGTTCAACGATCGTTTTCAGACCGTTCGCAGCCTGGACGGCCTGCAAACGGCATTGGATACGGCCGAACAGGACGGCCAGTGGGCGGTCGTGGATTTCTATGCCGACTGGTGCGTGTCCTGTCAGGTGATCGATCGCACGGTGTTCGGCAACGCGCGGGTCCGGAAAGCGCTGGCCGACGCCCGCCTGATTCGGCCGGACGTGACCGACGACAACGCCGATACCCGCCGTCTGATGCAGAGCCTGGGCGTCTTCGGCCCGCCCAGTATTCTGTTCATCGGGCCGGACGGCCGGGAACGACGCGGTGCGCGCGTGGTCGGCGAACTGAGCGCCGGCGAGTTTCTCGATCACTGGCGCCGCGCCCACGATCAGACCGGCCCGGCGGCGGCTTCATCATGAATACAGTCCATCTCGGCCCGTTCGTCTTGCCGGGCGACTCGGTTCTGATGCTCGCGGCGCTGATTATCGCCCTCATCGTCGGCCGGATCAGTGCGCGCGGCCGAGATGTTCCCATCGTCGATACGCTGTTATGGCTGGCTTTTACCAGCGTTGTGGCCGCACGGCTCGTGTTCGTGCTGCGCTATTGGGTCGCCTACGCCGCCGATCCGGTATCCATCATCGATATTCGCGACGGTGGCTTCGATGCGATCGGCGGTCTGCTCGGCATGGCCGCCTATGCCAGCGCCGTCGTCTCGCGCCGCCCACGGATGCGGCGCCCGCTCGGCCTGGCGATTCTGGCCGGCGTGCTCGTCTGGGGCGCGGCCGGGGGCGCGTTGAAGCTCATGAATCCGGCGCGTCTGACGCGGCCCGACGCCACCCTGCAGGCACTCGACGGGCGGACCACCACGCTGGACGCGCTCGCCCGGGCCTGGCCCGGCGCGCCGATGGTGGTCAATCTCTGGGCGAGCTGGTGCCCGCCGTGCCGTGCCGAAATGCCGATGTTGACCGCGGCACAGCGCGAACATCCGGAGGTGATCTTCGTATTTGCCAATCAGGGCGAATCGCCGGCGACGATCCGGCATTTCCTGCGCACCGAATCGCTGACGCCCGAGCATGTGCTGGTCGATCCCGGCCGGCGGATCGCGCGGGCCGTCAACGCCCAGGCATTCCCGACGACGCTGTTCTTCAACGCCCAGGGGCGCCTGGCGGCGCGTCACCTCGGAATGCTGTCCCGAGCCACGCTCGCCCGCGCGCTCGATCGCCTGTCATCCGATACCGTAGCCGAGGAATCCAAGATCCAATGAAAGTACTGTTACCTGCCCTTCTGGCCTGCCTGGTCGCCGTTTCGTTCACGACCGCGGGTGCCGCCGACAAAAACGACACGCCCGCGCCCATCAAGGCACTGAAAAAACAAGGCCTGACTCTGCACGGCACGTTCGCCGCCCCCGCGGGCATGACCGGCTATGCCGCGAGCTATCGGGGGCATCCGATCGCGATCTATCTGCTGCCGGGCGGCCGGAAAGCGCTCGTCGGCTCGCTCATCGATGGCCAGGGCCGGGATCTGAGCGCCGAGCCGTTGCAGCGGCTGGTCGTCGGCCCGAGCCGTCAGAAAGCCTGGGCGAAGCTGAAAAAGGCGACCTGGGTCGCGGACGGTTCCGACCAGGCCGAGCGCGTGATCTATATGTTCACGGACCCCAACTGCCCCTACTGCCACCGGTTCTGGCAGGCCGCACGGCCCTGGGTGAAAGCCGGCAAGATCCAGATCCGGCATGTGCTGGTGGGCCTGCTCAAACCCAGCAGCCTGCCCAAGGCCGCGGCGATTCTCGCGGCGGACGATCCAAGCGCGGCCCTGGATCGATCCGAGCGCCACTATGACGATGGCGGCATTACGCCGCTGAACGATCCGCCGGCCGGTCTTGCAAAGAAAATCAAACAGAACACCGATCTGATGAAATCACTCGGGCTGTTCGCCACGCCGACGCTGTTCTATCGCGACGCCGACGGCGACATCGCGATCAAACAAGGCCTGCCTCGAGGCGACGCACTGACCGACGTCATGGGCTCGCCGCGTCCGTAATGGGCGCGAATCAGCCTACTGGTGGCTCAGAATTGATTCACGGGAATCTTGAGATAACAACGCCCATTGTCCTCGGCCGGCGGCAGACGCCCGCCGCGAACGTTGACCTGGAGCGCTGCCAGCATCAGCGTCGGCAGCGGCAGTTCGGCGTCCCGCAATTCGCGCAAGACCACGTAGGCGTCTTCGTCGACGTTCTGCAGATGTGGATTGTGCGCGCGCTGCTGAGCGACCGTCGATTCCCACTGCGGCCCGCGTCCGCGGGGCTGATAGTCGTGGCCGGTGAACAGGCGGGTGTCGTCGGGCAAATCGAGGATTTGCTGGATCGAACGATACAGCGTGCGCGCGTCGCCGCCGGGAAAATCGGCGCGGGCGGTACCGGAATCCGGCTGCAACAGCGTGTCGTGCACAAAGGCCGCATCGCCGATCACGTAGGTGATCGAGGCCAGCGTATGGCCCGGCGAGAACATTACTCGCGCGTCGATATCGCCGATCTTGAACGTATCGCCTTCCGCGAACAGTCGATCCCATTGCTGGCCGTCGGCGACAAAGTCCTCGCCAAAATTGTAGATATCTTTCCAGAGCTTCTGGGCTTCGACGACCTTCTCGCCGATGGCCCGCGGCGCGCCGCACCGCTCGGCGACAATCACCGCGGCCGAAAAATGATCGGCGTGCGGATGGGTATCCAGAATCCAGTCCACCGCGAGGCCGCGAGCGCGCACGAAGTCAAGTATTTCATCGGCCCAGCCAGTCCGTGTGCGCCCGGCGTTTTCATCGTAATCCCAGACCGGATCAATGATCGCGCAGCGCCCGGTCCCGTTGTCGATCACCACATATTGAATGCTGCCGGTCTTTTCATCGAAAAAACCGACCACTTCGGGATATTTGCAAGACATTTGGAGCACTTTCTCCAAGAATACCTAGCGAGCTTTCCGCCACGGAATCGATGGCTTTGACTCCGACAGGCTCTAGAACGGAATATCGTCGTCCAGATCGTCGTCGAAACCGGGATCGCCGCTGGCCGGCTGCGGCTGCTGGTACTGCGGCTGGCCACCACCACGCTGCCCGCCACCCTGGTTCTGTCCACCGCCCTGGCTGCGTTGGCCGCCGCCACCGAACGGCGCGCTCGAGCCCTGGCCGCCACCACGCGAATCCAGCATCTGCATTTCGTTGGCCACGATCTCGGTAGTGTAGCGGTCCTGGCCGTCCTGGCCCTGCCACTTGCGGGTCTGGATACGGCCCTCGACGTACACCTTGGAACCCTTGCGCAGATATTCGCCGGCGACCTCGGCCAGCCGCGCGAAGAACACCACGCGGTGCCACTCGGTGCGTTCCTGCATCTCGCCCGAGTTCTTGTCGCGCCAGCTTTCGGAGGTCGCGACGTTGACGTTGGTCACGGCCGTGCCGCCCGCGGTATAGCGCGTTTCCGGGTCGGCTCCCAGGTTGCCGACGATGATGGCCTTGTTGACGCCTCGACTTGCCATGGCAGGACTCCGTGTGCAGTGATTGCTTTGAGGGATGCCGAATCGCATCGATTCTACACGGCACGGCCCGATCGCGATGTCCGGGCGCGTTATGCCGTGATGCGGCTGCCCCGCTTTCCCGATCGTGCGCTTCGGCTGCGCGGAGCGGAGCCGAAGCCTAGGCGCTCGCGACGGCCCGCGCGGCGAACGGGTCGAAGACTTCCGTGCCGACGACTTTGCCATCGTACTTGATGTAGGCCACGCCGTCGTCGGGCACGACCACGGCCTCGAATACGCCTTCGATCGCCTCGATTTCGCCCGCCAGCCGGCGCGCTTCGGCGTCGTCGATGCGGCCGACGTTGACCATATGCGTCCGCGCGAAGCGCGGTTTCGGCATGCTGGCGGCCACCAACAGCCAGATGAGCGCGGCCACGGCGCAGAACGCAAACACACCGGAGTATCCGCCCACGCTGAATGTCCAGCCGCCGACGGCGCCGCCGACGAAGATGCCGAAGAACTGGGCGCTCGAGTAGACACCCAGCGCCGTGCCCTTGGCGTCGGCCGGCGCGACCTTGGAGATCAGCGACGGCAGCATCGCCTCCATGACGTTGAAGGCGGTGAAGAACACGACCATCATCACCACCAGTTCGACGATGCTGCCGTGATAGAAGGTGAGAACGATCTGGCTGACCAGCAGCGCCGCGATCGAACCCACGAACACCGGCTTCATCCGGCGCTTGGCCTCGGCGACGATGATCGCCGGCATCATGGCCGCCACCGATACCGCCAGCACCGGCAGATAGACCACCCATTGATAGTCCTCGTGCACACCGCCGACGCTGTGGAGCAGCTTCGGCAACACGATGAAGCTCGCGGTGAGGATCGTATGCAGGGTGAAGATCGCGAAATCCAGCCGCAGCAGTTCGCCGTCGCTCAAGACGCGCTTGAACAGCGCCGGCACCGCTTCGGCGTCCCGGTGCGACCGGGCCGCCTTCGGCTCGGGCGTGGCGCCGTAGAGCACGAACAGGCCGAGCAGCGACAACAGCGCGGTGAACCAGAAGATGCCCGGCACGCCGACCCAGCCGCTGATCAACGGCCCGATCACCATCGCGACCGCGAACGCCAGCCCGATGCTGATGCCGATCATGGCCATGGCCTTAGTTCGGGTGTCCTCGCGCGTCAGATCGGCGTTCAGGGCCAGAATGGTCGAGCCGACCGCGCCGGAGCCCTGCAGAATCCGGCCGAGAATGACCCCGTAGATGGAGGTCGACAATGCGGCCACCACGCTGCCGACGGCCAGAATCACCAGGCCGCCGGCGATAATGTGCTTGCGGCCGAACCGGTCGGAGGCAAAACCCAGCGGAATCTGCAGCAATGCCTGCGTCAGCCCGTAGGCGCCCAGCGCCAGTCCGATCAGAACCGGCGTCGAACCCGTGAGCTGCTGCTGCGAATAAAAGGTGAACACCGGATAGATCATGAACAGGCCGAGCATCCGCAGGGAAAAAATGCTCGCCAGCGCGATGGCCGCGCGTTTTTCTAACTGGTCCATACGTCGCCCGTGGTTTCGGCAGTTCGGCCGTGGCGCGTCGTGCCCAACGCGTCCGGCGACAAGGCGCGCAAGATTAGCACAGAGCCTTCCGTTACATCCGGGAATCCGGCGATTACGACGCGGTTGCCGCGCTGGGTATACTCAGCGGTTGACCCTTTCCGATGCAGCCTCCAAGGAACCTCTGAATGAATCCTCGCGGATCGCGTTTGAGACCCAAAAGCCGTCGGTACAAGGCGCGTGGCGCAGCGTCCGGGTCATTCCCGGATCAAGCCACGCAACGCCGTAGCGGCGGCTTTTGGACCAAACTTTTCTCGCCGCGCGAGAAAAGCCGGGGCTTTGCGCGCGTCTGGACGGCGTCAGCGCTCGCTACCGTGCAACAAGCACGCCACGCTCGCGCTTTCTTGCCAGTCGCGCGCAAAGCACGCCGGCGCGACCGTGACGATTCAATCAGAGGTTCCTAATGGAAAGCCATATCCGCATCCGCGGCGCGCGCACGCACAATCTCGCCAACATCGATGTCGATCTGCCCCGCGATCGACTGATCGTGATTACCGGTCTGTCCGGTTCGGGCAAGTCGTCCCTGGCCTTCGACACCATCTACGCGGAAGGCCAGCGCCGCTACGTCGAATCGCTGTCGGCCTACGCGCGCCAGTTCCTGTCGATGATGGAAAAACCGGACTTGGACGCCATCGAGGGGTTGTCGCCGGCGATTTCGATCGAACAGAAATCGACCTCGCACAATCCGCGCTCGACCGTGGGCACCGTCACCGAGATCCACGACTATCTGCGTCTGTTGTTCGCGCGCGCCGGCACGCCCTATTGCCCGCACCACGGCGAACCGCTGGCCGCGCAGAGCGTATCGGAGATGGTCGATCAGACGCTCACGAAAGAAGCCGAATCGGCCTGGATGCTGCTCGCGCCCGTAATCCGCTCGCGCAAGGGCGAGCACCGCGAGATCTTCGAGCAGATGCGCGGCGCGGGCTTCGTGCGCATGCGCGTGGACGGGGCGATCATCGAACTCGACGAGGGCGTGCCCGAACTCGACCCGAAGAAAAAGCACGACCTGGAAGTCGTGGTCGACCGCTTCAAGGTACGCGACGGCATCGGCCAACGGCTGGCCGAATCGTTCGAGACCGCGCTCAGGCTGTCCGAGGGCATCGCCTGGATCCTGCCCTGGCGTGGTGAAGCCGAGCCGGAAGTGTTTTCCTCCCAGTTCGCCTGCCCGATCTGCGGTTATTCCATCAACGACATGGAACCGCGGATGTTCTCGTTCAACTCGCCGCACGGCGCCTGCCCGACCTGCGACGGGCTGGGCTCGCAGAGCGTGTTCGACGTCGACCGCGTGATCACCGACGACACCTTGAGCCTGGCCGGCGGCGCGGTGCGCGGCTGGGATCGGCGCAACCCCTATTTCTTCGGCCTGATCGAAGCGCTGGCCGAGACCTACGGCTTCGATGTCGATCAACCCTGGCGCGAGCTGCCCGAAAAAGCCCGCAAGGTGATCCTGAACGGCTCCGGGTCCAAAAAGATCGAATTCCGCTATATCAATGCCCGCGGCCGCACCCGCGTGCGCAAACACGCCTTCGAAGGCGTGCTCGACAACATGTCCCGCCGCTACGCCGAAACCGATTCGATGGCGGTCCGCGAGGAACTGGCCAAGTATCTTTCGGACAAGGCCTGTCCGACTTGTAACGGGGCGCGTCTGAACGAGGCCGCGCGGCATGTTCGCGTGGCCGACCAGACCTTACCGGCGATCAACGCGGCGAGTATCTCCGAGGCCTACGAGATTACCGAGAATCTGACCATCCCCGGCCATCGCGCGGAGATCGCCGCGCCGATTTTCAAGGAGATCAACCAGCGGCTGAAATTCCTGCTCGATGTCGGGCTTAATTACCTCACGCTGTCGCGCTCCGCCGAGACGCTGTCCGGCGGCGAAGCCCAGCGCATTCGTCTCGCCAGCCAGATCGGCGCCGGCCTGGTCGGTGTGATGTATGTGCTCGACGAACCGTCGATCGGCCTGCATCAGCGCGACAATCGGCGCCTGCTCAATACCTTGGAGCGTCTGCGCGATCTCGGCAACACGGTGATCGTGGTCGAGCACGACGAGGACGCCATCTGGGAAGCCGATTACGTGGTCGACATGGGCCCCGGCGCCGGCGATCACGGCGGCCGGCTCATCGCCCAGGGCACCGCGGCCGAGATCGCCGCGCATGCCGACTCGCTCACCGGCCAGTATCTGTCGTCCAGGCTGACGATCCCGATCCCGGAAGAGCGGATCGCCTACGACAACAGCCGCGAGATTCATATCCGGGGCGCGCGCGGCAACAATTTGAAGCGCGTCGACGCCGCGTTCTCCATGGGGCTTCTGACTTGTGTCACCGGCGTGTCCGGTTCCGGCAAATCCACGCTGATCAACGAAACGCTGTTTCCGGCGGCGGCCCGTCAGGTCAACCGCGCGGTGGCGCGCGCCGCGCCGGTCACGGCGATCGACGGCCTCGACCATCTGGACAAGGTGATCGATATCAATCAAGCGCCGATCGGGCGCACGCCCCGATCCAATCCGGCGACCTACACCGGCCTGTTCGGCACCATCCGCGAGCTGTTCGCCAACACGCCGGAGGCCCGCGCCCGCGGCTACAAGCCGGGCCGGTTCTCGTTCAACGTCAAGGGCGGGCGCTGCGAAACCTGCCAGGGCGACGGCGTGATCAAAGTGGAAATGCACTTCCTGCCGGATATTTATGTCACCTGCGAGACCTGCCACGGCGCGCGCTACAACCGGGAAACACTGGAGGTTCGCTACAAGGGCCAAACCATCGCCGACGTACTCGATATGCGGGTCGAGGCCGCGCTGGAGTTCTTCTCGCCGGTGCCGAGCTTGAAACGCAAGCTGGAAACGCTGATGGACGTCGGCCTGTCCTACGTCAAGCTCGGCCAGAACGCGACCACGTTGTCCGGCGGCGAAGCCCAGCGCATCAAGCTCGCGCGCGAACTGTCCAAGCGCGATACCGGGCGCACGCTATATCTGCTGGACGAGCCGACCACCGGCCTGCATTTCCACGACATCAAGCATCTGCTAACCGTGCTGCTGCGCCTCAGATCCGCCGGCAACGCGGTGGTGGTGATCGAGCACAACCTCGATGTGATCAAAACCGCGGACTGGATCATCGACCTCGGCCCCGAAGGCGGCGCCGGCGGCGGCGAAATCATCGCCACCGGCACACCGGAAGACGTGGCCGGAATCGAGGCCTCGCACACCGGGCGCTTCCTCAAACCGATGCTGGGCGAAACGCGGCCGGGCATCGGCCACAACACCGCCGGCGATAAACGGGATCTGGCGTTGCCGCCGAAAAAAGAGAAGAAAGCCAAGAAATCCGCCGGCCTACGCAAGAAAAACGCCACCGCGAGCTGACGCCGCCGGCTGAGGCGCCGGCGGCGGCTTAGGTCAATCGATGGTCACGTCGTAGGCGAGCCGATACCGCTTGCCGCCCGGGTTGACGGTGAACCGCAACTCGACCTGATACTTCCCTGGCGCATCCGGCACCGAACGCAGCCCCGCCGCGAAGTCGCGGTGATCGCCATTATCGATCACGTCGCCTGACGACAAACCGTCGAGGTACAGTTCGAGCGTCTGGCCGTCGGGGGTGGTGGCCAGCATGGTCTGGACGTTGGCAATGGTGAAATCGCTCCCCAGCGCCTCGACCCGAAAATGGTCCAGCAACACATTCTTGCCGCCGATCGGTACCTGGATCGAAGCCGTTCCCCCGTTGCCGTCGACGCGCCGATAACTATCGTTCTGACGCACATACAGCGCAAGCGTTGGGGTGGCTGTGATCACCACCAGATCGGGCTCGCTGTCGGTCCGGCCGTCGTTGACGGTCAGCGTCATGGCATAGAAGCCCACGACATCCGCGGTAAAGTCCGGCGTGGCGGTATCGGCGTCGGTCAGCGTCGCCGCGCTGCCGGCCGGGCGCGAGACCAGCGTCCAGTGATAGGCGAGCGTATCGTTGTCGGCATCCGAGCTGGCGCCGCCGTCGAGCGTGACCCGGCTGCCCACGGCCACGTTGCGATCGCCGCCGGCCTCGGCCACGGGCGCGCTGTTGGCCGAGGCCGCGCTCACCACGACGGTGTCGGCCGTGCTGTCGATCCGGCCGTCGTCGACCACCAGTTGGAGCACGTACTGCCCCGCCACATCCGGCGTGAACGCGGGCGTCGCGGTGGCGCCGCCGGTCAGCGCGGTCCCGCTGCCATCAGGGATCGATACGAAACGCCAGCGATAGTTCAGCTCGTCGCCGTCGGGATCGCTACTCGCGCTGCCGTCCAGCTCGACGACCAGGCCGGTCTTCACGTTCCGATCGGCTCCGGCATCGGCCGTGGGCCGCACATTGGGCTTAGACGCGGTCACGATCACGGTGTCCGGCCGGCTTTCGGTCTGGCCGTTGGCGACCGTGAGCGAGACCACATAGGTCCCCGCCGCATCCGGCCGAAACACCGCCTGCGCCGTATCGGTGCCGGTGATCGCGGCGGCGCTGGCCCCAGGCTTGGATACGAAATGCCAGTGGTAGGAAATGAGCCGATCCTCCGGATCGCGGCTGCCCGTGCCGTCGAGCCGGACGAGCGAATCGACGCGCACCGATTGATCCGGTCCGGCGTCGGCCACCGGCCGGGCTTCGCCACCGGCCGCGGCCACTACCGTGATCGTGTCGCGCTCGCTGGTCGCCTTACCGTCGGCCACGCGCAAGCCCACGACATAGGTGCCGGCCTTGTCGGCCTTGAACGACGGCGACACGGTCTTTGCGCCGGCGAGCTTGGCGCTGCTGCCGTCCGGTCGCGACACGAATTGCCACGCATAGCTCAGCGTATCGCCGTCCGGATCATGGCTGTTCGCCCCGCTGAGCTTGACGCCCGCGCCGACGCCCACACTCTGGTCGGCCCCGGCGTCCGCCGTCGGCACCGCGTTGGTACCCGGCGCCGTGGCGGTGACGGTGACGCGATCGGTTTGGTCGTCGCAGTCGTTCTTGCCGTCGATCACCAGTTGCACGACGTAGCGGCCAGCCTGATCGGCGGTGAATTGCGGCGCCGCGCTGGTCGCGCTGGTCAGTTGGGCGCCGCTGCCGTTGGGCCGCGAGACGAACGACCATTGGTAGCTGTCCGGCCGATCGCCGCCGGCGCCGCGGCTGGCTGTGCCGTCGAGCTGCACCACGGTATTCGTCTTGACGTTTTGGTTGGCGCCGGCCTCATCGACGAACCCCGAGGGCGTGGTACAGGGGGTGGGCTCGCTGGCCTTGTCGTTGCTGTTGTCGTCGTCATCGCCCCCGCCGCCGCAGGCGGCCAGCGCGACGGTCAGACACAGGCATGCCGCGAGGCACGGGATTCGATTCAATGACATGGGTTTTCCCCCCAATCATGCCGCTCCGGGCGTCGGCGGTTATTGTTGTTCGCTTCGCCGTTCCGGTGTCGATCCCACCCGGTCTCAGCGAGCCGACCAGATCAGGGTTGCCATCCGCCCGGTCGACCCGTCGCGACGATACGAGTAGAAGCGCGCCCTGTCTGTCACTGTACAATACCCGCCGCCGTGCACGTTGGCTACGCCCGCGGCCTGTAGACGCCGGCGCGCCAGGGCGTAGATATCGGCATGATATTTACCCGTTTTTTCGGCCGGCGCAAATAAATGCGTGCAATCGGGATCGGCCGCCGCAAACGCATCCAGCACATCGCGCCCGACCTCGAAGCGGTCCGCGCCGATCGCCGGCCCCATCCACGCCATCAGATCGACCGGACCGGCGGGCAGGGCCGCGACGGTGGCTTCGAGCACACCGGCCGCCAGTCCGCGCCAGCCGGCATGTACCGCGCCCCAGCAGCCCCCCCGCCTGTCGCACAGGACCACCGGCAGGCAATCGGCGGTGAGCACGGCGGCCACGCGATCGGGCCGGCCGGCGATCGCCGCGTCCGCCGGGCCGGCATGACCGGCATCGAGATCGGCCACTGTTTTACCGTGGACCTGGGTCAGCCAGACCGGCTCGGCGGGAAGATCGAGCGCGCTGCACAACCGCGCCCGGTTTTGTGCCACCGCTGCGCTGTCGTCGCCGGTATGCGCGCCGAGATTGAGCGCATCGTACGGGGGCTCGCTCACGCCGCCCGTGCGCCGCGTGGTCCCGGCCCGGATATGCGCCGGCGCCGGCCAGTCGGCGGCTAGAAAGTCGCGCGCCGGGTTCATCCGTCGTGCTCGGCCGCATCCGTGGCCAGCGCATCGAGCAAACGCTCGAAATCGGCCGGTCGCGGCGCGCTCCACTGCATGGCCTCGCCGGTGGTCGGATGGGTAAGCCCCAGCGTGGCCGCGTGCAGCGCCTGGCGCTTGAAACCGCGCAACGCGTCAGCGAACGCCGTCCCGGAATCCCTGGGTATGCTCAGCCGGCGGCCGTAGACCGGGTCCCCGAGCAGCGGGTAGCGCGCATAGGCCAGATGCACCCGAATCTGATGGGTGCGCCCGGTCTCGAGCCGGCAACGGATATGGGTATGCGCGCGATAGCGCTTGATGACGCGGTAATGGGTGATCGCCTCGCGCCCCCCCTCGCGCACCGCCATTTTCTTGCGATCGACGGGATGGCGGTCGATCGGCGCGTCGACATGGCCGCCGGCGGTCATCACGCCGATCGCCACGGCCTCGTATTCGCGCTTGACCGTGCGCGCGGCGAGAGCGGCGATCAGTTGCTTGTGGGCGGCGAACGTCCGGGCCACCACGAGGATGCCGGAGGTGTCCTTGTCCAGCCGGTGCACGATGCCGGCGCGCGGCAACGCGGCCAGTGCGGCGTCGTATGCGATTAACGCATTGGCCAGCGTGCCGTCGGGGTTGCCGGCGCCGGGATGCATGACCAGTCCGGCGGGCTTGTTGAGCACGAGGATGGCATCGTCCTCGTGGATGACATCGAGCGCGATCGCCTCCGGTTCGACTTCGGCGTCGTGCGGCGCCGCCGGCACGATCAGGCGCACGGCCTCGCCGCCGGCCACGGCGGTCCTGGGCGCGGGCGTTGCGCCGTCGACGGTCAGATCGCCGGCGGTCAGCCATTGCTTGAGCCGCGACCGGGAATAGTCCGGCAACAGTTCGGCCAGGGTCTTGTCCAGCCGCTTACCGGTATGGCTCGCGGGGATGACGAGTTCGATGCGCGCGTCGGAGGATTCGTCGCTCATGGTGTCGTGGCCCGCGTCGCGCTCAAGCCGACCGCGGCGCTGTTGCGCCGCCATGATTCGTATGACTCGTTCGCCGGTTCATAGGTATACTTCGGCCTTGTTTTGCATATCAAAAACGCGCGGCATCACGCGCTTTGGGGCTCGCATGCGAAAAATCGTTCTCGCGCTGGGCGTGATCGCCATCTTGGTAATGGCCGGTTGCGCCTCCGACAAGGGGATCAGCGAAACCGGCTACAGCAATAAACCGCTGACCGACCGGCAGGGCCACAAGCTCGAGTCGGCCGACGCCAAGCGGCTCTACGAGTCGGCGCGCGATTTTCTCATGCACGGCCAGCCCTCCCGGGCGCTGCCATTATATGCCGAGGTCAGCGCGCGGTTCCCATTTTCCGAGTACGCGCCGCAGTCGGAATTGGAAACCGTGGCCGCGCATTACGAGGCCGGCGATTACGACCAGGCGATCGACGCCGCCGATCGCTTTATCAAGCAGCATCCGCGCAACCCGCACGTCGACTATGTCTATTATATGCGCGGGCTGTCGAATTATGCCCGCAACAACCCGGGCCTGCTGGGCTCGAACCCGGACAAGCGCAATGTCGACTACCTCAAGCAGGCGTTCAACGATTTCAGCCTGCTGGTCGAAAACTACCCGAACAGCGATTACGCCAAAGACGCCCAGCTGCACATGATCGACATCCGCAACCGGGTGGCGGCGTTCGATTTGCGCATCGCGGAGTATTACTACAAGCGCCGCGCCTATGTGGCCTCGGCGCGCCGGGCCGAATCCATCGTCAAGCACTATCAAGGCTCGGATTCCGTGCCGCGCGCACTCGAAATCATGGAGCAGTCCTACGCCAAGCTGAACCTGCCCGATCTGGCCGAGGACACGCGCGCCATCCTGCAGGTCTCGTATCCGAACTATCTGCTGCACCGCGACGAGTTCTACCGGCAACAAGCCGGCGAGGCTCCGAACTATACGCTGCCCGATCTGGGCGCCCCGCCCGCCGCCGGCAAACCGGCCAGCGACCCGGCCAGCGACGACGACTCGTCGGACAACGGCTAGTTCCCGACTACTTCCCGGGCGTTTCCGGGTAAACGCCTCCGGTATCGGCGGCATGTTTGGGCAGATCGTCCGCAATATCGAGCACGCGCTGGTTGTAGAAGAAATGTTCACTCGGCGCCACGCCCGCCGGCAGCCGCCCGCGGCCCGCTTCGCGGAAGCGTTCGTTGGGAATCACGATATAACCGCGCCGATTGCGTCCGTGTACGAGCCGTCCGCAGTGCGAGCAGTGATAGCGCCACATGCGCCGGCCGGCCAGCCGGTGGCCGATTAGCGTGGCCTCGTCGGACACGGTGCGTTTGATCGCCTCGTTCGGCCACGCGCTGGCCGACAGCACTTCCACACCGTAGAGCTTGCGACAGCTCTCGCAATGGCAGAACGCGCTGACGATCGGTTCGCCCCGGGCGACCAGCCGGACCGCGCCGCAGTCGCAGGATAATTCGTAAACAGTCGCCAAAACGGACTCCGGATCCGGGTCGAGCTTCGACACTTAACAATCGACGCGGCCGAGTTTCAGCTTTTCAGCCCGACCGCTTCGCCGCCCTGAGATTTTTCCAAATCGTCGTCGACGTCGATCACCCGCTCGCGGTAGAACAGATGCAGCGTGGGCGTAAGCGCGGCCGGCAGTTTGCCGCCGTTGGCCTTGCGGAACACGCCGTGCGGGATCACCGGAATTCCGGGCTTGTGACGCCCGTACATGGTCATGCCGCACTTCGGGCAGCCGTAGCGGGTCATGTCCTTGCCGTCCATCTTGTGCACGAACATCTTCGATTCATCGGGCAGATCGACGTTGTCGTCCGCCCAGCCGGTCGCCGACAGCATGTCGGTCGAATACAGCGCTCGGCAGCTGCCGCAATGACAATACAGCGACAATTCGGGATCGCCGTGTGCCGTCATCGTGACGCGGCCGCAATCGCAGCTCAATTCGTAGGTTTCGCTCATGGTAATCACAACTTATTTGATCGTGACGGCATTCAAGCACGGCCCCTCGATGTAACCCTATAACATCGGACCGGCGCCGTTTCGATTTTCGCTGGCTTAAAGAAGGCTTGTCCGCAAATGAACGCGGATGAGCGCGAATAGCGGTCCGGCTCTTGCCGCGTTGCCGGATTCGGGCGCTATCAACTTGGGTGGCTTCGTTCCTTAAAGAAATTTGTCCGCAGATCGACGCAGATTCACGCAGATGGCGGTCGTACGATGAGAAGGTCAGATTGGCCAAGGGCGCCAAGAACGTTCTGCGCTCCGTTCGGTAGCAAGACATCGGAAACATGATTCCTGACCGGGCGTCGAGCCGTTCGACTCAGTCGCCGGTTGGCGCCTCGATCCATCTACGCCGCGAAAGCCAAACCGCATCTGCGTGAATCTGCGTCGATCTGCGGACAATTTTTAAGGAACAAAAGCGCCGGGATATAACGGCGCCCCGATCCAGCCATGTCTAGAAGGCCGGACCGCCATTCACGTTTATGTACGAAGAACCTAAAAAGCCGGCACCGCGAACTGCGATGCCGGCTCAATGAGTCAGGAGCGTTTAGGCGATTAACCCAGCACTTCCTGCATTTTGGTGCCGATCTCGGCGGTCGAGCGCACGGTGGCCACACCGGCGGCCTCGAGTGCCGCGAACTTGTCGTCGGCCGTGCCCTTGCCGCCGGAGATGATGGCGCCGGCATGGCCCATGCGCTTGCCGGGGGGCGCGGTCACGCCGGCGATGTAGGCCACGACCGGCTTTTTCATGTTGTGCTTGATGTACTCGGCGGCGGCTTCCTCGGCGGTGCCGCCGATCTCGCCGACCATGACCACGCCTTCGGTCTGCGGGTCGTTCTCGAACATCTCCAGCACTTCGTCGAAATCCAGCCCGTGGATCGGATCGCCGCCGATGCCGACACAGGTCGACTGGCCGAGACCGTTGTGGGTGGTCTGGAAGACCGCCTCGTAGGTCAGCGTGCCGGACCGGGACACGATGCCGATCTTGCCCTTCTGATGGATATGCGCCGGCATGATGCCGATCTTGCACTCGCCCGGGGTGATCACGCCGGGGCAATTCGGGCCGATCAGCACCGAATCCGAGTCGTCCAGGGCGGCGCGCACGCGCAGCATGTCCAGCACCGGGATGTGCTCGGTGATGCAGATGATGGTCTTGATGCCGGCATCCGCGGCTTCGAGGATCGCGTCGGCCGCGAACGGGGCCGGCACGTAGATCATGGTGGCGTTGGCGCCGGTTTCGCGTACCGCTTCTTCACAGGTGTTGAACACCGGCCGGTCGAGGTGGGTCTCGCCGCCGCGGCCCGGTGTGACGCCGCCCACGATGTCGGTGCCGTATTCGATGCACTGCTTGGAGTGGAAGGTGCCCTGGCTGCCGGTGAAGCCCTGGACGATCAGCTTGGTGTCGTTATTGACGAGAATGCTCATGACTTAAAATCCTGCTCGGTAAATCCTTGGACGGTCGATGACGGGAGCCGCGCTCAGCCGCGGGCCTCGGCCACCACCTTCTTGGCCGCGTCGGTCAGATCCTGCGCGGCGATGAGGTCGTATTCGGACTCGTCCAGCAGCTTGCGGCCCTCCTCGGCGTTGGTGCCTTCCAGGCGCACAACCACCGGCACGCTGATGCCGACGTCCTTGGCTGCGGTGATGATGCCCTCGGCGATCAAATCGCATCTGACGATGCCGCCGAAGATATTGACCAGAATGGCCTTGACGCCTTCGCCGGCGGTGATCAGCTTGAACGCCTCGGTCACACGCTCGGTGGTCGCGCCGCCGCCGACGTCCAAAAAGTTGGCCGGCTCGCCGCCGTGCAGCTTGACCAGATCCATGGTGCCCATGGCCAGCCCCGCGCCGTTGACCATGCAGCCGATGTTGCCCTCGAGCTGGATATAGTTGAGATCGTGCTCGGCGGCCTGGGCTTCGCGCTCGTTCTCCTGGCTGATGTCGCGCATCTCCGCGAATTCCTTGTGCCGAAACAGCGCGTTATCGTCGAAGTTGAGCTTGCCGTCGAGCGCCACGAGACCGCCGTCGCCGGTGGTGACCAGCGGGTTGATCTCGACCAGCGAGGCGTCGGTTTGCATAAACATGTCGTACAGGCCCTTCATGACCTTGACGAATTCGCCGACTTGTTTCTTGTCGAGTCCCAGAAAGAAACCGAGCTGACGGCCCTGATAGGCCTGAAAACCGGCCGCCGGGTGGATCGCCATTTGGGTAATCTTCTCCGGGGTGGCCTCGGCGACTTCCTCGATGTCCATGCCGCCTTCCGGCGAGGCGATGAAGGTGACGCGGCGGGTGGCCCGGTCGACCAGCACCGACAGATACAGTTCGGTTTTAATATCAGCCGGCTTTTCGACATAGACCGCATTGATCGGCAGCGCCACGCCGCCGGACTGATGCGTGGTCAGCGTCGAACCGATCATTTCCGAGGCGACTTTCTTGACGTCATCCACGCTGTCGCAGATCTTCACTCCGCCGGCCTTGCCGCGTCCGCCGGCATGCACCTGGGCCTTGACCACCCAGCGCTCGCCGCCGAGCTCCCGGGCCACCGACACGGCATCATCGGCCGATCGGGCGACCTTGCCCTCGCCGGCCGGCACGTTAAAGCGTGCGAAGATTTCCTTGGCCTGGTATTCGTGAACGTTCATGGCATCGCCTCGGTTGCAAACAAACTTAAAAAGCGGAAAGTGGCGCGCATTGTCGCGTCTCACGGTCTTGATCACAACTTGGCCCGGGCGCCGGGCGCACGCCGCGCGGGCTGGGGGCTATTGCCCCTTGGTGCAACGAAAAAAACACTCGTGAGCCGCGCCCGGCTTGCGTATGCTCATAGATGGGGAGTATCAACAACGACACGGTCATGGCACGCCTGATTCTGATCATCTGCGCCATCGGCGTGGTCGGGCTGCTGCTGCGGCGATTCATGCCGCGGCGGCCGGCCCGCAAGCAAAACCCGGGGCGGGACCACTTCACGTCCACCGTGCGCTGCCACGTCTGCGGCGCCTATCTGGACCGCCGGCTGGCGCGCGAGGATACGCACGGCTACTGCTGCGACAGCCACGACCAAAACCCATGAACCGCGACGCGCGGCGCGCTCACGTCGTGCATACCGGCGCGACCTGGCACGCCGCGCTCACGCTGTCGGTCTATCGCGCCGCCATCGCCTTCGGCCTGGTCGCCACATTGAGCGCGGGCGACGGCCACGGCCTGTTCGCCCCCGATTTTCCGGCGCTGTTTCGTGTCGTCTGCCTGATTTATCTTGCCCTGGCGGTGTGTCTGGGCGGCGCCGCCCTGGTGCGCCGGCCGCACCTGGCCGCGCATATCTTTATCCAGATCCTGGTCGACGTGGCGATCATCGTGCTCGCCTGCTATGCCGGCAACGGCGCCTCGGGCGGGCTCGCCATGCTGCTGCTCGCGCCGCTGGCCGCCGCCGGCATCCTGTTGCCGGCGCGGCTGTCCGGCCTGCTGACCGCCTGCGCCGCGCTGGCCCTGATCGGCCAGGAGATCCTGCGTCACTGGCAACTCGTCGACGCCCAGACCGACTTCGCGCAATCCGGCATTCTGGGCGCGCTGTATTTCGCCACCGTGTTCGCAGCCTACGGGTTGGCGCGCCGTATCCGCGTGAGCGATGCGTCGGCGGCCAGCCATGCCAGTCAGGCTCGCGACCTGGCCGAACTCAACCGCCGCATCATCGATCATATGCAGACCGGCGCGATCGTGATCGACGCGAACGATCGCATCCAGATCCTCAACCACGCCGCGCTGGAACTGCTCGACCACACCGAGGGAGCGCCGCCTCCGACCGGGCTCGCGGATCTGCCGCCGGCGCTGATGAAAACGCTGACGGCATGGCGCGCCCGACACGCCGTGCCGGCGCTGATCGAGGTTGCCGGCCGGCCGTTGCAGCCGCAGTTCACGACCCTGGGCGGCGACCAGACGCCGACCCTGATCTTTCTCGACGACGCCCGGCGCGCCAGCGAACAGGCCCAGCAGATGAAGCTGATCTCGCTGGGACGACTCACGGCCAGCATCGCCCACGAGATCCGCAACCCGCTCGGGGCGATCAGCCACGCCGAGCAGCTGCTCGCCGAGTCGCCCCGGCTGATCGCCGACGACACCCGCCTGCTGGCGATGATCCACCGCCACTGCCAGCGCATCGACCGCATCATCTCGGATGTGCTGGGCCTGGCTCGACGCTCGGCCCAGCAACCGCGCATCCTGGAATTGGCTTCCTGGGTCGCGGAGATGGTCGCCGACTACTGCGAGACCCGCGAGGACCCGCCGCGTCTTGCGCAGATCGGAGACTGGCCGGCCGCCCGCCTGCGCTTCGACCCGGGCCAGCTACGCCAGGTGCTGTTCAATCTCTGGGATAACAGCAACCAACATGCCCGGGGCGCGCTCGCGCCGCGAATCGAGCTGCACGCCAATGTCGACGTCAATCGCAATCTGGTGCTCGATATCGTCGACGACGGGCCCGGGATCGTGCCCGATCTGCTCGACCGTATCCTCGAACCGTTCTTCACCACGGCGGTCGACGGTACCGGCCTCGGGCTGCATATCGCGCGCGAGCTGTGCGAGGCGAACGGCGCCCGTCTCATTCCGATGAACCACGCGCGGGGCGCCTGCTTTCGTATATTGTTGCCACGCACGACCAACGAGGGTCCGAGTTCATGAACGCCGCTATCCAGAACTCCGCACGCGCTCTGATCGCCGATGACGAGGCCGACATCCGCGAGCTGCTGGAGATCACGCTCGGCCGCATGGGCATCGAGACCGTGGCTGTCGCCGATCTCGCCACGGCTCGACGCACGTTCGACGGCCAGCACTTCGATCTGTGTCTGACCGATATGCGCTTGCCCGACGGCGAAGGCATCGATCTGGTCCGCCATATCAACGAACGTTCACCGGAGTGCCCGGTGGCCGTGATCACCGCCTACGGCAGCGCCGATGCCGCGGTGGCCAGCCTCAAGGCCGGCGCCTTCGATTTCGTATCGAAGCCGATCGACGTGGCCGGGCTGCGCGCGCTGATCGCCCAGGCGCTCAAGCTCGCCGGGCTGGATCACGACGCCCCGCCCCACCCCTCGCTGGATGTGTCGCCCCGGCTGGTCGGCCAGACCGAAGCGATGGGCAAGCTGCGCCAGACCATCGCCAAGCTGGCCCGCAGCCAGGCGCCGGTCTATATCACCGGCGAATCCGGCACCGGCAAGGAACTGGTCGCGCGCATGATCCACGCCGAAGGCCCGCGCATGAGCGGCGCCTTCGTGCCGGTCAACTGCGGCGCGATCCCCGCCGAGCTGATGGAATCCGAATTCTTCGGCTATCTGCGCGGCGCCTTCACCGGCGCGACCCGCGACACCCCGGGCCTGTTCGCCCGCGCCGACGGCGGCACGCTGTTTCTCGACGAAATCGCCGATCTGCCGATATCGGTGCAGGTCAAGCTGCTGCGCGCGATCCAGGAGCGCTCGATCCGGCCGGTGGGCGCGACCCTGGAAACCGCGGTCGACGTGCGCGTGGTCAGCGCCAGCCACCGCGATCTGTCGATCGAGGTTGCCCGCGGGCGCTTCCGCGAGGATTTGTATTACCGGCTCAACGTCATCGAGGTGAAGGTGCCGCCGCTGCGCGAACGGGTCGACGATATCCCGGCGCTGGCCGAGCGGATCCTGGCCGGGCTGACCCGCAAGATGCGTCTGGAACGCGTACCAAGGCTGTCCGAGCAAGCGCTGTCGGCCCTGATGAATTACAACTTCCCCGGCAATATTCGCGAACTGGAGAACATCCTGGAACGCGCGGTGACGCTGGCCGAATCGCCGGTGATCGAGCGCGAATACCTCAGGCTGTATTCCCCTTTGGCCGACGCGGCCGCGGCGAATCCCGCCGACGCCCTGCCGGATGAATCCGTCGATCTCGAAAGCCAGCTCGAGGCCCTCGAACGCGAGCGCATTCAAAGTGCGCTGGAAGCCTGCCGATATAACAAAACGAAGGCCGCGCAGCGGCTGGGCATCACCTTCCGGGCGCTGCGTTATCGCCTGGCCAAGCTGGGCATGGAGTAGAGGAGCGGAACGGGCCGCGCGAGCCGTCCGACCGACGATACATGGCAGAAACACGCACCGAAAACCACACCTTCTTCTGGATCGGCACCGACCGCAACGGCACCCGGGTCAAGGGCCAGACCGAGGGCCCGAACGAGGCCATGGTGCGCGCCATGCTACGGCGCCAGAACATCAATCCGCTGCGCGTGCGCAAGCCGACGAAACTGTTCGGCATCGGCGGCCAGCGCAAGAAAAAGGTCGGCGCCAGCGATATCGCGATTCTCTCGCGCCAGCTCGCGACGATGCTAGCCGCGGGCGTGCCATTGGTGGCCTCGCTCGATATCGTGGCCAAAGGCGCGTCCAACCCCAGCCTGACCGATCTGGTGCGCACCATCCGCGACGACATCGAGTCCGGCCTGCCGCTGGCCGAGGCGCTGGCCCGGCATCCGCGCCATTTCGACGAACTGTTCGTCAATCTGGTGGCCGCCGGCGAACGCTCCGGCGCGCTCGAGGCGCTGCTGGACAAGATCGCGTCCTACAAGGAAAAAACCGAAGCGATCAAAACCAAGGTCCGCAAGGCCCTGTTCTACCCGAGCGCGGTGATCATCGTGGCCATCATCGTCATGGGCATTCTGCTGTACTTCGTCGTGCCCCAGTTTCAGTCTCTGTTCCGCGGCTTCGGCGCCGATCTGCCGGCTTTCACGCTCATGGTGATCAGCCTGTCGAAGGTGGTGCAGCACTGGTGGTGGCTGATTCTCGGCGGCGTGGTCGCCGCCGGCTATGGGTTTATCGTGGTCCGCCGCCGGTCCCGGCGCTTCAAACGCGCGCTCGATCGCGCCGTGCTCCGCCTGCCGGTGGTCGGCGCGATCGTCTATAACGCCGCCGTGGCGCGTTTCTCGCGCACGCTCTCGACCATGTTCGCGGCCGGCGTGCCGTTGGTCGAGGCGCTGGACTCGGTCGCCCGCGCGGCCGGCAACGTCGCTTTCGAGGAAGCGATTTTCCAGATGCGCGCCCAAGTCGAGTCCGGCCAGCGGCTGGAACTGGCCATGGCCAACACCGGGCGCTTCCCCGGGATGGCGCATCAGATGGTCAAGGTCGGCGAGGAAGCCGGCGCGCTCGATGCCATGTGCTCGCGCGTGGCCGATTTCTACGAGGCCGAGGTCGATGCGCAGGTCGATGGGCTGTCGTCGTTGCTCGAGCCCATGATCATGGCGGTGATCGGCGTGCTGGTCGGCGGGCTGGTGATCGCCATGTATCTGCCGATCTTCAAGCTCGGCTCCGTGGTTTGATGGCCGTCGCCGGTCTGCCGCCCGCCTTGCTGTATGCCGCGGCTGCCGTCATCGGCCTGATCGTGGGCAGTTTCCTCAACGTGGTGATCCTGCGCGTGCCGGCGATGCTCGAGATGCGCTGGCGTCAAGAGGCCGCGGATATTCTCGATCGCCCGGAAGCCGACGGCGGGCACGAGCGCTTCGACCTGGTCGCGCCCGGTTCGCGCTGTCCGCATTGCGAAACGCCGATCAAACCCTGGCACAACCTGCCGGTGATCGGCTATCTGCTGCTCGGCGGCCGCTGCGCGGCGTGCCGCGCGCGTATATCGTTGCAGTACCCGGCGATCGAAATCGCCGCCGCGCTGCTGGCGATAATCGCCATCGCGCGCTTCGGCGCGACCCCTTGGGGCGGCTGCATGGTCGGTTTGTCCTGGACGCTGCTCGCCCTGGCGGCCATCGATTTCCGGACCCAGCTACTGCCCGATTCGATCACCCTGCCCCTGCTTTGGGCCGGGCTCGTCGCCAGCACGCTGCATCTCGCGCCGGCCGCGCCGACGCCGGTTGCCGCCATTCTCGGAGCGGCCGCCGGCTACGGTGTGCTGTGGACGGTGTTTCAGGGTTTTCGCATCGCCACCGGCAAGATCGGCATGGGCTACGGCGATTTCAAACTGGCCGCCGCGCTCGGCGCCTGGTTGGGCTGGGCGCAGCTGCCGCTGGCGCTGCTCGCGGCCTCGCTTGGCGGCGCGCTCGCGGGCGGTCTGCTGATCGCGTCGGGGCGCATGTCGCGGGACACGGCGATGCCGTTCGGGCCGTGGCTGGTCTTCGGCGGCTGGCTGGCGATGGTCGCAGGCGATACAATCGGCCGCGCCTACTTGACGCTATCGGGATTGCGCTAGTGCCTGTGCTCGACGCTATCGGCCATTCACGACAAATTGATGACAATGCGGCCGTATGCCGCGAACACGCCCGCGCGGTTGCCGGAGTCGCCGTATGAGCCGAAAACTCAGCGTCGGCCTGACCGGCGGCATCGCCAGCGGCAAATCGGTGGTGGCGGCGGCGTTCGAACGCCTGGGCGTGGCCATCGTCGATGCCGACACGGTCGCCCGCCGGATCGTCGAACCCGGCCAGCCCGCGCTCGACGAGATCGTCGCCCGTTTCGGCGCCGGGATCGTGGATGACGAAGGCTGTCTAAAACGCCACGAGTTGCGCCGTATCGTGTTCGACGACGCCGGCGCGCGCGGCGATCTGGAAACGATCACCCATCCACGTATCCGCCGCGAACTCGCCGCACAGCGCGACGCCGCGGCCTCGGATTACTGCATCCTGGTGGTGCCGCTGCTGGTGAAGTCGAGCATGACCGATCTGGTCGATCGCGTGCTCGTGATCGATGCGCCGGAAGCGGTCCAGCTCGAGCGCCTGAAGGGCCGCGACGAAATCGACGACGCCCTGGCACAGAAAATGATCGCGGCCCAGGAATCGCGCGCCGAGCGCCTGGAACACGCCGACGACGTGCTCATCAACACCGGCCCGCGCAAGGACATCGCCGACTTGGCCGCGGCCCTGCACGCGGGTTATCAGCGGCTGGCCCGCGGCGAAATCAACGATCTGCCGCCGCTTCATCTGCCGGGTTAGCGCCGCACCCCGGCATTGCCGGCTGCTGGCCATTACGGCTTTGACCAGCGGCCGCGCCGGCATAGACTGGCGTCGGAATTTGGACACGGGAGGCCGGCGTGGCCGATGACGGGGTGCTCTGTTACGAACAGCCGCTCAACGAACGGATACGCACGTTCCTGCGCGTCGAGCATCTGACCGCCCGTCTGCATCACCACCGCGCGGATGCCAGCCTCTGGGGCCGACGCGCGACCATGGGCGCCCTGCTGGATATCCTCAACGTCATGTCGCGCCACGATATTCGCGGCCAGGTCAGCAAGGAGATCGAACAGCGACGCACGGCCCTGGGGCACCTGGGCCAGCGCGAAGATATCGACCGCAATGCGCTCGACGATGTGCTGACCGAACTCGACACGGTGGGCAGCCAGATGGCGCAGATCCCGCCGCAATTCGCCTCCTATCAGCTACGCGACAACGAACTGCTCAACAGCGTCAACAACCGGCATGCGATCCCCGGCGGCACCTGTAGCTTCGATTTACCGGCCTATCATCACTGGCTCGCCCAGCCCGCCGAGCGCATAGAAGCCGATATCGCGCAATGGTATCGTCGCGTCGAGCCGGTCGAGCGCGGCGTGCGCGTCCTGCTGCGGCTGCTGCGCGACAGCGCCGAGCCGATGCCGGAGATCGCCGACAACGGCGTGCTTGTGCACCACACCGTCGCCGGGACGCAGATGATCCGGGTATTACTGGATGATCCCGGTGTTTTTCCCGAAATCAGCGGCGGGCGGCATCGTGCCACTGTACGCTTCATGCACCATCAGGACGCACAACTGCACCTGCGCCAGACCGAGACCAGCATCGCCTTTCGCATGGCCTGCTGCCGCTTCTAGCCTTTACTGCCCGCCCCGCGTTTTCTTCATGACTTCGAAACAACATGCGCCCTGCCCGCAATGCGGCGAATTGGCCGACATGACGTCGAACAATAGCTACCGGCCCTTCTGTTCGCGCCGCTGCAAGCTGATCGATCTCGGCGACTGGTTGGACGAATCGAATCGTATCCCCAATCCCGAGGGTTCGGCCGATCCCTCGGGCCTGCCGCCGCTCGGCTACGGCGAGGACGACTCGAAACATTAGCGGTTGTTGCTCCTAGAGCAATTTCCACCTTTTTAAAGTTATTTATCCGCAGATGAACGCAGATTTACACAGATTGAATAAGCGTCAAATCAGCTTTCCAGCGGATGTTCAGGCTGTATTCTCTTGCCAGAAAGCGGTTACGACTGTTCGCTAAAAGTGCAAAATGCTTTAGCAATCGGCGCTTAATCGGCGGTTTCCGGCCAGAGGCCGCGGATTGCGGCGATACCCTGCGCGTTGTGCGCAATCGCATCGTCTTGATCGGCTGCTTCCAGCCCGCCGAGCGCATACACCGGTAGCGCCCGATCCGCGCGCAACGACTCGAAGCCGGGCCAGCCGAGCGGGCGCGCTCGCGGGTGGGTCGCGGTCGCGACGACCGGCGAAAGGGCGGCGAAATCGGCGTCGGCCGCGAGCGCGGCCTCGAGTTCGTCGCGATCGTGCGCCGAGGCCGCGAACCAGTGGCGGCGGCCGACCGGGCGGCGGGTGGCCGCCGCGATGCGCGAGGCGCTCCAATGCAACCCGTCGGCGCCGAGCGCGGCGACCATATCGGCGTCGCGATCGAGCAATACCGCGGCGCGGTGGCGATGGGCGCGCTCGATCACCGATTCCGCCAGACGCGCGTAGTCCTCATCCGCGAGATCCGGATCGCGCAGGCGCAGCAGCCGCGTTCCCTGCGCCAGCGCCCGATCGAGCGCGGCGAACCAGTCGCCGTGGCCGGACTCGGCTAGGCGCGGCGTGATCAGATAGCGCCGCGGCAAGGCCAGCGCGGCCAGGATGACATCCGTCGCCGGCAGCAGCTCGACCTCGTCCAGTGCATCGGCCGCGACCCAGCGCACCCGCTGGCCTTCGCGCCCGCCCGGCTCGCCGGTCCAGCCGTGGATACGCCAGACGTGCAGCCGAACCGGCCGCGGCCCACGATCGTGGGCAAAACGGATCAACGGCGCGCCGACGAGATCGGTCACGCCGATCTCCTCGGCCAGTTCCCGGGCCAGACAATCGAACAGCGGCTCGCCGGGCTCGCGCTTGCCGCCGGGAAACTCCCAATAGCCGGCGCCCGGCGTATCCGGACGGCGTTGGGCGATCAGAACACGCCCTTGGGCGTCGACCAGCACGCCGACGGCGATATCCAACGGTTTATTCATTAATACCCCGCGGCTTGCCGCGGACACCTTAACAATGGGGTTTCCAAAGGGGAGAGGCGTTAGCTCTCCCCTTGGGTCGATCGCGCGGTTTCATGCCGCGCGGTCGAAAGACATTTGATTATCCTCAGCTACGGTACTCGGCGTTGATGCGGACATAGTCGTAGGACAGATCCGAGGTCCAGACGGTTGCCGTGGCCTCGCCGCGGCCCAGCCCGATCCGCACCCTGAACTCGGGCTGGCTCATCACGCGGGCCGCATCGGCTTCGCGATAATCCTCGCGCGGCTGGCCGCCGGCGACGACGGCAACCTCGTCGAGCGCGATATCCACGCCGTCGATGACCAGATCGGCCACCGGCGCCCGCCCCACCGCCGCCAGTATCCGGCCCCAGTTGGGATCGCCGGCGAAAGCGGCGGTCTTGAACAGCGGCGAATGGGCGACCGTGAACGCGACCTGCCTGGCTTCGTCGGCATCGGCGGCACCGGACACGGCGAGCGTGATGAATCGCGTCGCCCCCTCGGCGTCGCGCACGATCGCACAGGCCAACTCGATCATCAGATCGCGCAGCGCGGCGACGAAAACCGGCCAATCGGGATGATCGCGATCCAGGGCGGCGCCGGCCCCGGTGGCGCAAAGCATGGCGGCGTCGTTGGTCGAGGTATCGCCGTCCACCGTGATGCTGTTGAAAGACGCGCCCACCGCCGCGTGCAGGGCCAAATCGAGATCGGCCGCGGGTACGGCGGCATCGGTGGCCAGGAACGACAGCATGGTGGCCATGTCCGGCCGAATCATGCCCGAGCCCTTGGCGATGCCGGTCAGGGTGAGTTCGCCGGCCTCGAGTCGTACCCGGCGACTGGCGCCCTTGGGCACGGTATCGGTGGTCATGATCGCGCGGGCCGCGGCCAGCCAGCCGTGGCTATCGAGCGCCCGGGTCAGTCGCGGGATGGCGTTGTCGAGGCGCGACATCGGCAGTTTTTCGCCGATCACGCCGGTCGAGAACGGCAGAACCTGATCCGCCGCAAGACCGAGTTCCTCGGCCACGCGGGCACAGCAGGCGGCGGCGTCGGCCTCGCCTTCGCGGCCGGTGCCGGCGTTGGCGTTACCGCTGTTGATCAACAACGCGCGCGGCGCCGCGCACGCCATATGGTGCTTGGCCAATGCGACCGGAGCGGCGGCGAAGGCGTTGCGCGTGAACACGCCGGCGACCGTCGCGCCTTCGTCGAGCACGAGCAGCGCCATATCGTCGCCGCCGGGCTTCTTGATCGCGGCGTCGGTACTCGCCCAGCGCGCGCCGGCGATCGGAATGAGCGCCTCGGGCGCACGGAGATTGACCGCCATGCTCAGCGCTCGTCGTACCGGCCCGGGGCGAATGGAATGGCCGCGGATTTATGCATCGCGGCCGTGGCAATGCTTGTACTTCTTACCGGACCCGCAGGGGCAGGGCTCGTTGCGACCGATCTTGCGGGACTCGCGCACGAACGTATCGGGACGCTGCGCCTGATCCTCGCCCACCGCCGGGCCGGAGCCGACCGGTTGACCCGCGCCCGGCAGGTTGGCCTGCGCGGCCGCTTCGGGAACGATGCCCGGTTCGCCGGCCGCACCGGCCTCGGCTTGCGCCTGGTCTTGGGCTTGGGCCTGAGCCTGAGCGACCGCCTGCTCGGCGGCCGAAGCCGCGTCTTCGTGCTGGAACTGCATGTCGGCCATCTGGCGGCGCCGGTCCTCGCGCGCCTCGTCGGTGATCTGGCTGTCGATGCGCCCGCGCGCGAGCACGGTCACGGCCTCGTGCTTCAAGCGCGTGAGCATGTTGTTGAACATCTCGAAGGCTTCGCGCTTGTATTCGTTCTTCGGGTCCTTCTGGGCATAGCCGCGCAGATGGATGCCCTTGCGCAGATAGTCCATCGCGGCCAGATGCTCGCGCCAGAGCGAGTCCAGCACCTGCAGCACCACGGCTTTCTCGATCTGGGCCATGTTCTCGGCGCCGGCGGCCTCGCGTTTTTCGTCGTACGCCGTCTTGAGATGCGTGCCGATACGCTCGCGCAGGCCTTCCTCGTCGAGCTGGTCCTCTTCGTCCAGCCATTTCCGGACCGGCAGTTCGGCGCCGAAGTCGCGCTCGATGGCCTGCTCCAGGCCTTCGACGTCCCATTGTTCCTCGAGACTGGCCGGCGGAACATATTCCGAGATCGCCCCGTCGACCACGTCGGCCCAGATATTTTCGACCAGGTCCGAGATGTTCTCGGCGTCCATGATCTCGTTGCGCTGCTCGTAGACCACCTGGCGCTGGTCGTTGGCCACGTTGTCGTACTCCAGCAGCTGCTTGCGAATATCGAAGTGGTGGCGCTCGACCTTCTGCTGGGCGTTTTCGATCGCCCGGGTGACCCACCTGTGCTCGATCGCCTCGCCGTCCTCGAGGCCCAGGTTCTGCAGCATCGAGCGCAGCCGCGGCGGCGTGAAGATACGCATCAGGCTGTCTTCGAGCGACAGATAGAATCTGGAGGCGCCGGGATCGCCCTGGCGGCCGGAACGCCCGCGCAGCTGGTTGTCCACGCGCCGCGATTCGTGGCGCTCGGAGCCGATCACGTACAGGCCGCCGGCTTCCACCACGGCCTCGTGGGTTTTCGCCCATTCGTCGCGCAGACGCTGACGTGTCGCCTCGTCGTCTTCGTCGAGCGCTTCCAGTGCTTCTTCGATGTTGCCGCCGAGCACGATGTCGGTGCCGCGGCCGGCCATGTTGGTGGCGATGGTCACCGCGCCCGGCCGGCCGGCCTGGGCGATGATCTCGGCCTCGCGCTCGTGCTGCTTGGCGTTCAACACTTCGTGCCGGATGCCGCGCTGGCCGAGCAACTGCGACAGCACTTCCGAGGCCTCGATCGAGGCGGTGCCGACGAGCACGGGCTGGCCGGTTTGGCTGGCGGCCTGCGCCTCGTCGGCGATGGCCCCGAACTTCTCGCGGCCGGTCATATAGATCTGATCCGGCAGATCTTTACGCTGCAACGGACGGTTGGTCGGAATGACCACGACTTCCAGATTATAGATCGAGGAAAACTCGAAGGCCTCGGTATCGGCGGTGCCGGTCATGCCAGCGAGCTTGTCGTAGATCCGGAAGAAGTTCTGAAAGGTGATCGAGGCCAGCGTCTGATTCTCTTTCTGAATCGGCACGCCTTCCTTGGCTTCGATCGCCTGATGCAGGCCGTCCGACCAGCGCCGGCCGGGCATGGTGCGCCCGGTGAACTCGTCGACGATGACGATCTCGCCGTCCGCGATGATGTATTCGATGTTCTTGGTATAAAGCGTGTGGGCTCTGAGGGCCGCGTTCATGTGGTGCATGAGCGCGACGTTGTTGGCATCGTACAGCGACTCCTCGGCGTCCAGCAGGCCGGCCTCGCGCATCAGGCCCTCGACCTTCTGATGGCCGTCCTCGGTCAGATGGACCTGCTTGTTCTTCTCTTCCCGGGCGTAGTCGCCCGGCCCGTCCTCTTCTTTCTGCTCGGTCAGGTGCTTGACCAGCTTGTCGACGCGCTGGGAGGTCTCGGGGTCGTCGTCGGTCGGTCCGGAAATGATCAGCGGCGTGCGCGCCTCGTCGATCAGGATCGAGTCGACCTCGTCGATAATGCAGTAATTGAGCTTGCGCTGGACCCGGTCCTCCGGGGTGAAGGCCATGTTGTCGCGCAAATAGTCGAAGCCGAATTCGTTGTTCGTGCCATAGGTGATGTCGCAGGCATACGCCGCGCGCTTGGATTCGGTGTCCTGGCCGGAGAAGATCACGCCCACGCTCAGGCCGAGGAAGCGATACAGACGGCCCATCCATTCGGCGTCGCGCGCGGCCAGATAGTCGTTGACGGTGATGATGTGTACGCCCTTTTGCTCCAGGGCGTTGAGATAGGTCGTGAGGGTGGCGACCAGGGTCTTGCCCTCGCCGGTTTTCATCTCGGCGATCTTGCCCTGGTGCAGCACTTGGCCGCCGACCAACTGCACATCGAAATGGCGCATGCCAAGCACGCGCTTGGCGCCCTCGCGCACCACGGCGAAGGCCTCGACCAGCAGATCGTCCAAGGTTTCGCCCTGAGTCAGCCGTTGACGGAACGCTTCGGTCGCCGCCGTCAATTCGTCATCCGACAATTTCTCGTAATCGGCTTCGCGGGCGTTGGTGGCATCCACGACGCGGCGCATGCGCTTCACCACGCGCTGGTTGCGACTGCCGATCAGTTTGGTCAGGAAATTGCTCATGAACCCTCGTGGTCTGGCCCGGCCGGCGGCCGACGGATTGCCGTCAAAAGCCGGATGATAACGCAGCCGGTGCAACGCTTTAAGACTGGCGACCTCAGGCATTGGTCGCGAACGCCACCCTGTGCGAACTGCTAACATTCCGAGCTTATGGCTCAATGCGGCATAGAACATGGGGTCGGCACCGCAATCAATCCAGTCCCTGTTGCATATCGCGGCGCCGGACATGGCCGATATCCTGGGCCGGGCGCGTTTTTTGGCGCGCATCCGCGCCGCGTTGCTGGAGATCCTGCCCGCGGCGGCCGCGCCGCAACTGCAGGTCGCCGCCTACGAGGATTACCAACTGCGGCTGCATGTGGCCAGCGCGGCCTGGGCGACGCGTCTGCGCTATATGGAACCCCAGTTGACCCGGGCATTGGCCCAGCGCATGCGCCTGCAGGTCGACGGCGTCCGCATCAAGGTACGCCCGGTCGCACTCGGGCCATTCCAGGCCGAACGGCGCGCCCGCTATATATCGGCCGCTACGCGCTGTCATCTGGAACAGACGGCCGGCTATATCGAGGACCGGGCGCTGGCCGAGGCGCTGCGCCGTCTGGCCGCCGCCGGACGCCGCGAGTAGAGCGTACGCGGATTGGGGCTGTTGCCGCTTAGGCGCTGGCGCGGGCCGGCGCCGCGACCGGGCGTGCCCGCCCCTGATCCAACTGATACACGCGGTGCGAGCGCTCGGTGAGCGCGCTGCGGTGCGATACCGCGAGCACGGTATAGTCCTTGCCCAAATCGGCCAGCGTGGCGCTCACCGCCGCCTCCGTCTCGGGGTCGAGCGCGCTGGTGGCTTCGTCGAGAATCAGCAGCCGCGGCTGATGCACCAGCGCCCGGGCAATAACCACGCGCTGGCGCTGCCCGCCGGACAGGCGGCCGCCGTGTTCGCCGACACTGGTATGGATACCGTCGGCCAAAGCGCTGACGAAGCTCCAGGCGCCGGCGCGCTTGAGCGCGTCGATCGCGGCTTCTTCGGACAAGCTTTGGTCGCCCACCACGACGTTGTTGTAGATGCTGTCGTGCAGCAGAATCGTGTCCTGCGGCACATAGCCGATCATCGAACGCCAGGCCCGGATGTCGATGGCGTCGATCGGCACGCCGTCGATCAGGATACGCCCTTCGTCGGCGCGCAGCAGACCGATGATCAAATCGATCAGCGTCGTCTTGCCCGCGCCCGAGAAGCCGATCAGCGTCGTGAATCCACCGGCCGGGATTTCCAGATCGACCGCGTGCAACACCGAGCGCCCTTCGTAGCCGAAACTCACGCGCTCGACGGTCACGCCCCGTTCCAGCGTCGGCCGTCGATCGCCGAACGCGGTCTCCCGGGCCGCGCGGGCATTATCGATCTGCTCGTTCATCGCCCAATAGAACGCCTCGCGCGAGGCGAGCTTCTGATATTCCTGCTGGACCTTGCTCAGACGCGTCAGCATGCGCGCGAGCACGATGGTCAACACCATGATCTCGGACAGCTGCAGATTCCAGACCAGCAGCGACGCGCCGACGCCGGCGATGAGCACCACCCCGATCAACAGCTCCTGCAGCGCCTTGAGCGTCTCCTGCGCCATCACCCGGGTCCGCAACGCGCCGTTGAGCTCGCGCGTCTGGCGTTCCAGCATGCGATCGATCTGGCCTTCCCGCGCCATCGACTTGAGCGGCTTGAGCGAGGCCAGCGAATCGGTCAGCAGCGCCATCAGATGCTGGAACGAATTCTTCTGCCGCCCGCCGGCCTCGCGCGAGATCGAGACCATGACCTTGAGCACACCGAAGATCGCCGCGCCGATGAGCACGGCCATCACCGCAATCTTCCAGTTGATGAGCAGCGCGACCAGCAGGAACACCACCGACTGCGACGCCAGCGACGCCAGGTTGGCCATGCTCTGGAAGGCGTCCGCGCTGTTGGAGGCTTCGGTCGAAATCGTGTTGGACAACCGGCCGGTGCGCTGGCTGAGGAAATATTCCCAGCGCGACGACGACAACGCGCGCAGAAAATTCAGCCGCCCCTCGGTGGCGATCGCGGCCACGGTATAGCCCACCTGCCGATAGGCGATCAGCGTCAGCACCGCCTTGAACACCAACCCGACCAGCACGATGCTCATCATTGCGCCGATGGTGGGATCGATCGACAGCCGGTGCAGCCACTGGCTGAGGAAATCCTGGGTCTTGGCATCGACCATCGGCGACTGACTGCCGGTGGCGATCGTCAGGATCGGCAAAAGCGTCGACAGGCTCAGGCCTTCGGCAATGCTGGCCACCACCAGGCAGGCCCAGACGATCAGGCACTGGCCCGGATAGCGTTTGAAGAAATCTTTGATCAGTTGCACGCGATCAGCTCATCCATTGCCCGCATGTATTATACAAACGTTTTCGGCCGTCGCGGCAGCGCCGGACTGCCCGTTCGACAATGCGGCAGGTTATCCTAGCGTGTTTTTTGCACCGGCGTCGCCGGGCCGGACAGCGCCATACTCCAAACATGCCCGAAATAAGCATCGTCATTCCCGTGTACAACCGTGTCCGCTTCATCGGCGACGCGATCGAGAGCATCCTGGCCCAGACCGTGACCGACCTGGAACTGATTCTGGTCGACGACGGCTCGACCGACGGCAGCCAAGCGCGTATCGCGGCCTACGACGATCCCCGTATACGACTACTCGAAAACCCGCGCAACCTGGGCATCGCCGCCAGCCGCAATCGCGGCATCGCACAAGCGCACGCGCCTTATACGGCGTTTCTGGACAGCGACGACCGGGCGCTGCCCACGCGGCTGGAAAAACAGATCGCGTTCCTAACCCGCCACCCCGACCACGCGGCGGTGGGCAGCTGGATACGCTGGATCGATACCACCGGCGCCAGCCGCGGGGTCACCAAGCGCAAGGCGGCCGATGCCGACCAGATCGCGGCCGAGCGGCTGTTCCGCTCCGGATTGGAGAACGCCACCGCCACCGCGCGCACGGAAATCCTGCGCGCCTATCCGCACCGCGAGGACTTCCGCCTGGGCTCGGACTACGAACTCTGGGCGCGCATCAACAACGACTACCGTCTGGCCGCGCTGCGCGAGGTGCTGGTCGAGCGCCGCCGGCACGACGACCAGGCCAGCGACGAGCGCAGCCCCGAGACCATGCAATGGCGCCTCGATGTTTTTGCCGCCCAGCTCGATCGTCTCGGCATCGACTACGACCGGCGCGATCTCGAGCGTCATTATGCGCTGCGCCGCATGCACAAGGAAGGTTTCGCGCCCGGGCCGGATTTTCTGGACTGGGCGGAGCATTGGCTGGATCGGCTGCACCACGCCAACGCCGCGCGCCAACTCTATCCCGAACCGGCGTTTTCCCGCGTGCTCGGCCTGTTCTGGGCCAAGAGTTGCTGGTTCGCGCTGGGCGAACTCGGCCCGCGGGCGCTATGGCGCTGTCTCGCCTCGCCGCTGCGTTCGACCATCGCGCCCGGCCTGCGCGCCGAATTGCAGACCCGGCTGCGCCTGGGCGCGCGATGAGCCGTCTTGCGTTGTTTACATCGGCGCTGACCGGCGGCGGCGTCCAGCGCTCGATGGCCAACCTCGCCGTGGTGCTGGCCAGGCGTGGGCATGCTATCGATCTGGTGGTCTGCCACGGCGACCGGGAAACCGAAGCCGCGCTCGCCGCGGCCGGCGTACGCGTGGTCGTGCTCGCCGCCACAAGCAGCCCGCGCGCCCGCATCCTGGCGCTGCGCGCCGCGCCGGCGCATTGGCGCGAACTCGGGCCGACCGTGCTCTGGCCCGTGGCCACTTGGTCCAAGCTCGCCTATCTGGCGGCCCTGCGCGATTATCTGGTCGAGCGCCGGCCGGACGCCATGCTCTCGGCCATGACCCAGTGCAACCTGGTCGCGATTTGGGCTCGCACCTTGGCCGGCGTCCACACGCGGCTGGTGGTCTCCGAACGCAACATGCTGTCGCGCTTCGCGCATCCGCGCGCAAAGAAACAGCGCTGGCGGCATACGGCCCGCCTGGTTGGCGTCACCTATCCCCGGGCCGATGCGATTGTCGGCGTCTCGAACGCCGTGGCCGACGATCTCGCCGCCGCCACCGGTCTGGCGCGCCCGCGTATCGTCACCGTGGTCAATCCCACGGTCGACGATACGCTGCGCGTCGGCGCGCTCGCGCCCTGCCCGCATCCCTGGTTGGATCCCCGGCTCGGCGGCGACGGCCCGCCGGTCGTGCTCGGCGTGTCCCGCCTGGTCGAACAGAAAGACCCGAGCACGCTGCTGCGCGCCTTCGTCCGCTTACGCCGCGGGCGCGACGCGCGTCTGATTCTGCTCGGCGACGGCCCCCTGCGCGAGCCGTTGCGGGCGCTGGCCGAGTCGCTCGGCGTGGCCGCCCACGTCGATCTTCCCGGCTGGGACGATCGACCCTTCGCCTACATGGCCAACGCCGACGTGTTCGTTCTGCCCTCGCGCTGGGAAGGCCTGCCCGGCGTGCTGATCCAGGCGCTGGCCTGCGGTTGTCCCGCGGTCGCGACCGACGCGCCGGGCGGCTCGGCCGAGATTCTCGAACACGGCCGCTACGGGCGGCTGGTGCCGGTGGGCGACGCCGTCGCGATGGCCCACGCGATCGCGGCCACGCTCGATGATCCGCGCGATCCCGGACGGCTGAAGGCCCGGGCCGAGGATTTTTCCGCCGACGCCTCGGCCGACGGCTATCTCGCGCTCATGCTCGGCGCCGGCGAACGCTAGCTATTTTTCCCTTTAACATAAGTTATTTTAACCGCAGATCGACGCAGATTGACGCAGATGAAATGAGCGCTTGATCGGCTTTGCAAGATCTTTTCCGGCTGTATTCTCCCGGAAAAGCCGTCAAACGTATTCATCAAAAAATGCAAAATCGCGCAATTTTTATGAAATTTTCTTTTATCATCTGCGTCAATCTGCGTTGATCTGCGGTTTGTCTTTTCTGCCTTCCCGACGTGTTCTCGCCGCACGGGTGTCACTTGGCCTTGAGGTCGCGCCAGATCTGGCGCATCTCCTCGACCGGGCTGACCGGGTTCCAGCGCGCGCGTACCGTAGCCGCGCGCATATGATCGAATTCGGCCAGCAACGGGCCGAGATCGTCGACGGCGGCTTCGATATCGGCCCAGCGCCGGGTGAAGGCCGGCGAATCCAGCGTCAGATCGTCGGCGGCGACTTCGTCGAGCAATGCATAACCCTCGGCGGTCCAGCGATTGACCCGCGGGTCGGCGAACAGATCGTCGCGGGTGAAGCGCGATGCCGGTTTGTCCTTCTGCAGAAACCGGTTCGCGTATTCATCGACGCCGGCCTGCCGGGCCGGCCCGAGGGTCAGACCGAGATCGCGCGCCACGCGGGCGAGCTGGCCTTCCGGATCGGCCATCAACCGATCGAAATCCACCACCGCGCGCGGGCGCCCCGCGGTGCGATGAAAATACGGCACCACGTTGACCAGCCATTCCATATCCGACCACACCTGGCGCCCGCGCTGCGGATTGATCTTGGACCTAGAGCGGGCGACGGACAGCGGATTGCGCAGCGCGATCAGATAGCGCACATCCAGGTCGAGCGCTTCGTGGACGGCGGCCCAGAACGGCATGGTGCGCAGCGTGCGCGAGTATTTGTAGCCCCACAGCGGTACCGCGTCGAAACGCTTGCCGAGCGTATCGATCGCCCGCGCCTGAATCGCCTTGAGCCGCGGCGTTTCGAACTCGGCGTCGTCGAGCAGGCGCACGCTGTGGCCGCGGATTCCGAGCGCCCGCTTGAGCTGCTTGCTGATCGCGAGGATGTCGTTGTCCTCGAAAAAGCCGGTCGGATTCTTGCCGCCCGGCCGGCGCAGCTTGTCGCCCAGATCGACCCCCAACGCGGCCAGCCCGCGGGTGATCGCGCTGGTGCCGCTGCGCCCGGCGCCGAGCACGGCGATCACGGTCGAGCGATTCGGGTCCGGCGCGGGCACGATCGGGGCCCGGCCGGCCGTCGTACTAGACATCGCGAATTTCCTCGCCCTTGAGCCGGCCCTTGAAGCGCCGCACCGCCGCGCGCACGCGATCGTTGATGACCACAATGAACACCTTGCGATACATGCCTTCCGGGCAGGTGATCTCGCGAACGCCGTGCCAGGATTTGGACTGGCGTTGGAACAGCAGGCTGTAGTTGCCGATGCTCTCGCCCTCGAAGGCGTCGGGGAAATCTTCGAATAGCGGCGCCGACTTGCGGTCAAAGGCGCCGTGATCGTCGAGAATCACCGTATCTCCGCCCCATTCCGGCGACCAGTTCTCCGGCGAACTGAAATAGAAGATATGCGACCCCAGCTTGCGCTGCGCGTCACAGTGCGGCGAGACCGAGGCCCCCCGGGGCGCGTAATGCCAATGAAAGTTCAGCTTGAACAGGCCCCGCCCGAACAGGCGCTTGATGAAATCGTGGTAATGGTCGCTCTGCAATTCGTCGATGAAAGCCTGCCATTCGGGCGCAATATCGAGGCCCGGCCGGTATTCCAGCGAATAGCGATCGTGCGGCTTCTGCCCGTGCGACCGGGCCTGGCCGAACTGCGGCGTCATCTGGTCGGTGGTCGGTAGCGTTTCGAGCAGCCGTCGATAGCCTTCGTCGGTCAGAAGCTGTGCCGGATTGGCCCAGGGGTACGGCTGGGTGGCGCGAAAGGCTTTGCCGTCCATCGCGTCCAAGCGGTCGAAGTCCAGATACGTCATGACGACTCCAAATCTCGTTCGTGGCAGGTCTCATTCGGGGGTTGTCTCGGGGCGATCCGAAGCGGACGCAGAATAACCCATGAGCGCGCGGATACGAACGACGGTCGCGCCCATGTCGTCGGGCACGGGCGCCGGCGTCGCGGCGTCGACCAGACCGGCGTCGCGAAGACGCGCGTGAAACGCCGCAAAATCGCGCCGCGGCTTGCGCCAGCCGGCATAGACCAAGCCGCGATGCAGACGGCCGGCGAGGCCGGACAGCCGGCGCGCCGGTCTTTTCGCCGGCCACTCGAATAGCCGCACCGGACGCCCGGTGGCCACCGCCTCGGCGGCCAGCGAGGCGGAATCGCCGGTCACGATGAAACGATCGGCCAGCGCCAGAAAGGCGGGATACGGGTTATCGGCATCGTCGGCCCGCCAGCGATAAATTTCGGCGGGACAATCGATGGCCGCGATCAACGCATCGGCCGCGGCCGCCGGCGTGCGCTTGCTGGTCGTGATCAGCAGGCCGCCACCGGCTTCATGCGCGGCCCTGGCGGCTTCGCGGCCGAGCCGTGCCGCGGTCGCCGCATCGAGCGTATAGCTCGAACTGTCGCCGCCCACCAGAACCGCGATCCAGGGCCGCGGCAAACACGCCAGCCGGCCGCGCCAACGTTCGGCGGCCTCGGCCTTGCGCGCGCCATCGATCACGTTGAGCGGCAGTGTATTGCGTTGGACGTTGGCCGCCTCGGGCACCCGAAACTGCGCCAGGGTGACCACCAGATCGAAGTGATGCAGCGGCATCTGGGTGTGTAGCAGGTGCACGAGTTTCGTGTTGCCGCCGGATTGTTTCTTGATCCAGCGCGCGATCGGCGCCGAACGACGCGAGGCGGCGATCACCAGATCGGGCCACGGCGGCTGCAATGCATCCGCCTCGCGATCGAGGGTGAACGCGCGCGCGCCGATCACCGGGTTGGGCAGATGATTGAACGCGTTCCACGACAGCTGGCGGGTCTGGTAGGGCCAACCGAGCGCCTCGGCCAGCGCGATCATCTGCGCGTTGCCGCCGGCGCCCGCGCCCAGCAGCACCCAGACCCGCGGTGTGCGATGGCGGCCCCGATCAACCGGCACGAACGGCCGCGATCGGCTCGGCGTCGACTGCCACTACCCGGCCGTCGGGATCGGGCAGGCGTAGCATGGCCCGTATGCGCTGAGCCAGCCATTCGGTTTCGTGCCATGCCGGCGGCCGCCAGGATTCCAGCGCGCCGTCGAGCAGGCGCGCCACGCCATGCGCGACCAGCGCTTTATGCAGCGCGGCCATATCGCGCCGCGGCAGCAGAATGCGTCGATCGACCAGGCGGGCGCAGGCATACTGCAGGCCCTGCTGCGGCCGGCGCGAGCCGCGCGCGTTGAACCGGTCGCGCTCGGCCTGGTCGGCCGCCCAGTCGGCCACGCGCCGGCGCAGGTCGGGGCGGGCGGCCGGCAGCGGCGCGATATACACCGGCTTGCCGGTGGCCACGGCCTCGGCGATCATCGATTCCGACTCGCCGGTCACGACCAGGATATCGGCCGCCGCCAGATAGCCGAGATAAGGATTGTCGGCCTGGTCCGCCGGCTGCCAGGGCACAAACCGGCTCGATTCGGCGAGCCGGGCGTTGATCGCCCGGCCCGCCTGTTCGCGCGTACGCCGGCTGGTCAGCACCGCGAGCGTGCCGCCGGCCGCGTCGGCCTGGGCTTGAATACGCGCCGCGAGTTCGCCGGCGGTATCGGCATCCAGCGCGTGCTGGGCGTTGTCGCCGCCGACCAGCCAGACGATATGCGGCGCGGCTGCGTCGCCGAACAGGTCCGGCCACCGCTGGCGCGCCGCGGCGAGCCGGCCGGCGGCGACCTTGTTGGGCGGCAGGATCGTTTCGATCTGGCGCGGATTGGGCGGCAGCCGGAAATGACGACAGACCACCGCGATGTCCTGACTTTCGCCCACGCGGCCGCCGCGCCGGCCCAGCAGAATCAACCGCGTCGCGCCGTGGCTGCGCTTTTGCAGCGCGCGCGCCGCCACCGCGGGCAGCCACCCCGACGCCACCACCACATCCGGCCAGGGCGCATTCAGCCCGCCCGGCCAGCCCGCTGCGCCCAGGCCGAGCGCATCGCGCGCCATCGCCAGCCCGTAACGCAGCGGCTTGCGCGCGATCTCTTTTTCCTCGACCCGCCAACCGAGCGCTTCGCTCAGGCCGAGCGTCTGGCTGCGATGGCCGGTCTTGTAGTGCAGCAGCGCCCACACGAGGGGCTTCGTGGACAACAGGGCCCCGCCCGACCAGCACCGGGCCCTCGGCGCTCGGCCCAACCGGGGTTTACGCACGACCAGGCGCCAGTGGCGCGTCGGCGCCCGGCGACCGGCCGCTTCGAGTTGCTGGTACCACCAGATCTCGTCCGCCGGCGTGGCGCGATGCGCGCTGTCGTCCATGGTGACGGCGACAATGACCGCGCGGCGCGCCTGGGCGAACAGCGAATCCAGCACCCAGGCCACATCGGGATCGGGCAACTGGGCGAGCCCGTCGGCGGCCACCACGTCCACCGGCTCGCGCACCGCGCCGTCGGCCAGATCCTCCGGCCGGGCCGTGCGGCAGGCGATGGCGCCGAGCCCGGACAGGCTCTCGGCCCGGTCGTAGCCGTAGTAGGCCATTGAGGTCGCGCCGGCATCCTCGACCAGGCGCTTGAAATCGGCCAGCCGGCTCGCCGAGGGTGTCTCGAAACGACGCCGCGAGGCGCGCGCGGCGAAATCCGGCGTCGGGTGGCGCGGCCCGAACACCTGGAAACCGGCGGTATCCGCCTCGCGCTCGATGCCCAGCCAAATCTCGCCGGCCGGATTGGCGCGATAGACGAAATCCTGCGGTGTCGGCCGCCAAGGCTGACTATGGATCGTGGTGTAGTGCACCAGATACGACTCGCCGGGTGCGTACTCGGCATCGCGGGCGTTCCAGCCGTTGTCCAAATCGCCCCAGAGGCCGGCGCGGCGCATCCGTTTCTCGAGTTCGCGGTTGCCGACCTTGCGGGCGGTGCGCCCGTTCCAAAGATCGATCATCTTCGCGCAGTCGATCAGCATGACCGACGTATCGCGGTCGTTGATCGACAACACCCCGGCGTCGCCCATATCGAGGTCGAACAGCTCGGCCGGATCGCGCAGATAGATCTGATCGGTGTCGTTATAGATCGCGCGCCCACGCGCGCCGGCAAGTTCCGGAATCAGAAAGCGATAATTGGTGAAACCGGTCAACCACAGGCGGCGCTCGAAGCCGGTGAAATCCTTCATGAGATGAATTTCATAGCTGCGCGACGGATCGCGCACCCGCTCGACCGACCATACGAACGCGCGCTCGGCCCGGAACTGCACCGCCTCGGTGCCGAGAAAGATACGCACCGGCTGCTTGTCGCTGGGCGTCACGCCGGGCTTGGGCGGCAAGGTCAGGCACAACGGGCGTGTCTGGGCCGATTCGGCATGGCGCAAATCGCCGGCCAGAAACGTCTCAATCACCCGCTTGCTTCGAATCGCCACGTTCGCTACCTCTGCCGTGCCCGGTTCTCGCCCCTATTATGACGCAGCCGGTTCCGGCCTGTTCAAGCGTATTGCCGATGCACCGTTTTCGGCCAGCGGCGCTTGAGGCAAAGCCATTGGCCCGGATGGCGCACGATCGCGGCCTCGAACAAAGCGTTGATCTGCCGGCTCATGTCCAGCACCTTCTCGTCGCGCGTCGTCGCTGGCCGGTCGGGCGTGACCGGCGGATGAATGTTAACGCGAAAACGCCCGCCGGGCAGGCGTTCGGCCAGCACCGGCACCAGATCGCAGTCGAAGCGCAGCGCGAGCCGCGCCGGCGCGGTGTTGGTCATTGCCGGATGCCCGAAGAACGGTACCGCTTCACCGCTGTCCAGTCGGGTGTCCACGGTCATGCCGATCGACTCGCCGCGCGCCAGCGACCGCATGAACATGCGCATGCCGCCGTCGCGCGAAACCAGCGGATTGGCGAACACGGCGCGCAGCCGGTTGAGCGCCCGGTCGACATAAGGGTTCTGCTCCGGCGCATAGATCACCGGGAGCGGGACATCGTAGTAGCGCCCGATCAGCGGCGTGAGCTGCCACGGGCCGAAATGCGCGGTCACGAATATCGTCGGCCGCTCGCGGTTCGGCACGTTCGCCCCGGACATCACGTTGAATTCGATGCGCGCGTCGCGCTCGCGCCATAGCCGATCGAGATTGGCCAGCTCGACCATCGCGACCCCAACATTGGCGAACGAGGCCCGCGTGATCCGTTCGAGCTTTTCGCCGCGAGCGTCGGGAAACACTACCTGGAGATTGCGCCGCACTTTGTCCACCCGCGGCGACAGCCGGCCCAGGGCGTCGCCGAGGGTCGCGCCGATGGCAAGCCCGGCCTTGAGCGGCAACACGCGCAGCAGGCCGATCAGGCTCTTGAGCACGGCGGCCTCGGCCCACCACGTCAGGCGCCGGCGCCACGCCGCCACTTCGTGGCTGCGTCGGCCCGAAAAATAGAATCGTGCCATTATATGTCCCCTCTTTGATCGGCCCCTCTTCGATCGGCTGTTTTTCTTGTCGACCGGTGCCTGAAATTCGTCCTCTCCTATTGATGCAGTCTGACAAACCGACCGTGTTAAGCGCGTGCGATGAAACCAGGCATCACTCAGGCATCACGGCCGGCGGCCGCGCGGTAGCGCTCCTCCCAGGCCCGCTGATTGGTCATCGCGTCACGGAAATAAGCCGTGCGCTTGAGTGCCGCGATCATGGCGCGCGACACGGCGCGGCCGGGCAGGCCCATCGGCCGCTCGATATCGAACAGCAGCACCGCGCGTTCGCCGTCGGTCCGGTTCCAGACCTCGTGCGGATAGGTGTCGTCGAAAAAGAACATGCCGCCCTCTTGCCAGTGGCAGTCCACATCGTCGACCTGAATCAGGCACGGCTCGGGCGAATCCGGCACGCGCAGCCCGATATGGCAACGCACCAGCCCCTTGGTCACGCCCCGATGCCGCGGTATGTGCTTGCCCGGACCGAGAATCGAAAAGAACGCATTCGACAGCCCCGGGATCTGGTCGAGCGCGGCCGAGGTCGCCGGGCACATCTTGCGCCCGAACTCCATGCGTTCGCCGAACCCGTGCAGCCAGAAAGTCTTCCACTGGTCGTCGGTGGAAATGCGCGCCTGATCGGGGCTGATCTCCTGGAAGCTCGGCAACGCGCTGCGCCGCTCAAGCAGCGCATCGAGCTCGTCGCGCATCGCTTTCCACTGCAGGCGCACGCCCTCGGCCCAGGGAAAAAGCGCGTTGTCGAGCACCGGCTTATCGGGAATACGCGACTGAGCGGACAGGAAGTCCATCAGCGTACCGCGAAACAGCTTCTTGCCGAAACGCTTGACGGTCTTGCGTCGAAATCCGGCGACGCCGGACGAATCAGCACCCATATTAGCCTCGCTGTTGTAACCGGACTGCGCGCTCAAGCATCGGCGGGCCGACCTTGGTTAGCGAGCACCCGGCTATATAGGGAAAACGGTAGCAACCGCAGTATACCGGCGGCAACCACCAGACTCGACGGCCCCCGCCAGCGGCGCCGGCGCGCCAGGATCGCCGCCGCCATGCGCTCGGTCGCGGCCTCCATCGGCATTCGCAGGCGGCGTTTTCGCGCCCCGGGTCGGGCTATGAACCCCGGCTCCAGTAGCGTCACGTCTACCCCGCTGCCGCGCAGATCGATGGCCAGACTTTCCATAAAATTGGCGACCCCGGCCTTGGCCGCGGAATAGGCCGCGGCCGTGGGCAGACCGCGCATCGCGGCCAGACTGCCCATGGCGACCAGATGCCCCTGCCGGCGCGCCAGCATATCGTCGATCACCGCGCCAACGGCGTTGGCGGTGCCGATCAGATTGAGCCGGATCGTCCGCTCGATCGTCTCGGCGTCGTAGGCCGAAACATGCGTCGGCGTACCACCGCCGGCATTGGCCACCAGCCGGGTGACCGGCCCGAATTCGGCGCGCACCCGATCCACGGCCGCGGTCAGCGCCGTACGGTCGGTCACGTCGGCGGCGACCGCCATGGCGCGGCCGCCATCGGCGCGAATCCTCGCTACCAGTTCGTCGAGTTCGGGCCGGCGGCGCGCCAGCACGGCCACGGCCTCGCCGCGACGGGCGAGCTGTCGCGCCAAGCTATAACCGATACCCTGCGAGGCGCCCGTTATCAACGTGACATTTTCGTTGCCGATGCCGGGGCTGGAGCCGCTCATCGCTGTCGAAACCGGCAACCGATCAGGGGCGCCGGCGTGTGGAGCATGAACACGAGCGGTTATACCGCCCGGGCCGGCGGCGCGCCGATCGCGGTGAACGCCGCCACAATGCTATCGATCTGCTCGCGGCTGTGCGCCGCGCTCAGACTGGCGCGTATCAGGCACTTGCCGCCCGGCGTGGCCGGCGGCAGCATCAGGTTGACGTAAACGCCGCGATCGAGCAGCCCCTGCCAGAAACCGAGCGCGGTCTCGCGGGAATCGAACACCGCCGCCACCACCGGCCCGGGCGGCGCCGCCAGCGTGAAGCCGGCCCGCGACAAGCCGCGGTGCAAACGCCTGGCGTTGTCCCAGATGCGCCCGCGCAGACTGTCGTCGTCGCGCAGGCGGACCAATGCGGCGCGAACCGAGGCGATCACCGACGGCACCGGCGACGCCGTGAAGATATACGGGCGGCTGGCATAGCGGATCATATCGAGTTGTTGATGGCGACTGACACAAAAACCGCCGGCCGCGCCGAGGCTCTTGCTGAAGGTGCCGACCACGAAATCGACATCGCCCATAACGCCCGCGGACTCGACCACCCCGCGCCCGCCGCGCCCGACGATGCCCATCGAATGCGCTTCGTCGACCAGAATGGCGGCGCCGTGCTTTTTCACCACCGCCACGATCTCGGCCAGCGGCGCCATATCGCCGAGCATGCTGTAGATACCCTCGACCACCACCAGGGTATGCCGCGCGGCCTCGCCCAGCCGGCCAAGCCGCTTGTCCAGGTCGGCCGGATCGTTGTGCTTGAACAACAGCGTCTTGGCGCCGCCCAGCTTCAGGCCGTCGTAGATGCTGGCATGGCAATCGGCGTCCAGCATGATCGTATCGCGCGGGCCAGCGAGGGCCGCGAGCACGCCGAGATTGGCCTGATAGCCGGTGGAAAACACGATCGCCTGCCCCACGCCGTAAAAATCGGCGAGTTCGGCCTCGAGCGCGACATGCCCGTCGTAGGAACCGTTGGCCATGCGCGAGCCGGTGGTACCCGTGCCCTGGGCGCGCACTGCGGCGACCGCCGCTTCGACACAGTCGTCGTCGAAGGTCAGCCCGAGATAGTTGTTGGTGCCGGCCAGAATCATGCGCCGGCCGCCGATCACGCCCTCGGTCGCCGAAATGATGCGCTCGATCGGCACCCCCAGCGGATCGATACCCGAGGCCTCGATATCGCGACGCACGCGCACGATCGGCTCGAACTTGTCGAACAGGCTCAGGCCACGATGCTCGCATCCATCGCCTTGACCAGATCGTCCATGGTCTCGACGTCCGGCAGAAAGTTCATCGGAATGGCGGCGTCCAGCCGATCCTCCAGTTCCATGAGCACTTCCATCACCTGCACCGAGTCCAGACCCAGATCGTCCACCAACCGCGTCTGCGGCTGGATCTGCCCCCCGGCGGGCGCGTAGGGCGCGAGCAATGCGTGCAGATGGGCGTAGATATCGTCGTAGCGGTTGCTCATCGTTTGATCCGTTGTCTTTCGGCGCTTGGGCCCAGGCACAGGTCGCGGCCAGCCCGTCGCGCAGTTCCAGCCGCGGCCGCCAATCGATGATACCGCCCAGCGACGTATTGTCGGCGACCCAGTCGGCATGGCGCAGTTCGCGCAGTTTGCCCGGCGTGAGCATCGGCGCGCGCCCGGCGATGCGGGCCCAACCGGTATTGAGCGCGGCGGTGGCGCGCATGGCCGTTGCCGGCAATACCACGCGCCGGATCGGCGCTCCGCGCAGCGATTCGGCGATCGACACGACGTCGTTCCAGCTGTAGCCGCCGTGGCGGCCGTCGTGGATTTCGTGGATACCGGCCGCGCGCGCGCCGGCATTCACCCACGCGACGATCGCGGCCGCCAGATCGTGGACGTGAATGAGCGACACCCGCGCCCGCGGGTTTCCGGGAATCGGCGCGAAGCCCCGGCCCATGGCATCGAACAGGGGCGCCAGCTCACGATCGCCCGGGCCATAGACGGCGGGCGGGCGCAGCACGAAGGCCGGCGCCGGCGCATCGGCCTCGGCGAGCAGGCATTCCATCGTGCGTTTGCTCATCGCATAGTGCGACAACGACGGCTCGCGTGCGGCCAGCGAGGACAACGCGAGCACCGCACACCCGGCCTGGCGCGCCGCCGCGAACAAGCGCGCGCTGCCGGCCACGTTGACGCGGTCGAAATCGCGCCGGGTCGCGCCGCGAACCTGGCCGGCGGCGTGCACCAGCGCATCGGCCCGATGGATCAGTTCGGCCAGCCGCGCCGGCTCGGACAGGCTGCCGCGGATCGGCACGCCGCCCAGGGCGCGCACGGTGCCCGCCGCTTCCGGCGAGCGCACGAGCGCCTGCACGCGGTGTCCGGCCGCAATCAATGCGGCGACGGTGGCGCGACCGATGAAACCGGTGGCGCCGGTGACTGCGACGACCGCCACAGGCTCCTAGCCGGCCTGACGATCGCTTTCGGCCGCGGCCGCCGTCCCCGGCGACGCCGATTGCCGCTTCCGTAGCCGTTCGGCCAGGCGCTCGATGTAGTCGCGGCGCGCGCCGGCGCGCGACAACTTTCCAGAGGAAGTTCGCGGCAGGGTATGCGGCGCCACCGCCTCGACCAGGCATTCCACGCCACATTCGCGCCGCATCAGCCCCTCGAGCCGCTTGATCAACCGCTCGCGGTCGGCACGATCGCGCACCCGGCACTGAATCACCAGCACAGCTCCGTCGCTGCCCGACTCGAACGGCGCGGCGAAGGCCAGCGCATCGCCCGGCCGCAGTTCGGGCTGGGATTCGGCTAGCCATTCCAGATCTTGCGGCCAGATGTTGCGGCCGTTGACGATAATCAGATCCTTGGCGCGACCGGTAATGACGACCCGGCGGCCAATCCGATAGCCCAGATCGCCGGTATCCAGCCAACCGTCTTCCGACAGCACGCGCGCGCTTTCCTCGGGCCGCTCGAAATAGCCGGACATCACGCTCGGCCCGCGTACGTGCACGGCGCCTACCACGCGCTCGCCGAGCACTTGGCCGGCCTCGTCGCGGATTTCGAACTCGTATTCGGGCAGCACTTCACCGCAATCGACGAAGCGGGCCACGCGCTGCGCGCCGTCGGCGGCGGCCGGCGTCGCCCGGCCGGTCTCGGCCAGCGCTTCGGGATCCACGTGATCGACCTGCAGCCCCTCGTCCAGCGGGGCAAAGCTGATCGCCAGCGAGCACTCGGCCATGCCGTAGCAGGCCACGAACGCGCGCGCATCGAACTTTCCCGGCGCCAGCGTCTCGGCGAACCGCGCCAGCGAGTCCGGACGAATGGTCTCGGCCCCGGCGCCGGCGATACGCCAGCTCGACAGGTCGAAATCGTCGGCGTTGTGCCGGATACGACGCGAACACAATTCGTAACCGAACGACGGGCTGAAGGAAATCGTGCCGCGGTTGCGGCTGATCAGCGCCAGCCACTGGCGCGGCCGCATCGCGAATTCGCGCGTGGCGAGATAATCGACCGAGCGCTGCGAGGTGAGCGCGGCGAGCATGAAACCCACCAGACCCATGTCGTGGTACAGCGGCAGCCAGGAGACCAGACGGTCGTCGGCGCGCATCTGCACGCCCAGCTCCAGAATGCTCGACAGGTTCTGCATCACCTGCCTTTGCGAGATCACCACACCGCGCGGAAACTGGGTACTGCCCGAGGTGTACTGCAAATAAGCCGTGCGCGTTATGTCCTGAGACGGCCATTCGGCGTCGCTGAGCGGCAATTCGCCGAGCGACTCGTAGCTGCCCAGATGCGACAGCGCCAGCCCTTCAGCCGCCGCATCGAGGAAACTCATGAAAGGTTCGGGCGCCAGCGCGACATCGGCATGGCATCCGATCAGCAGCGAGCGCAGTTGGCGCGTATAGGCATCCCGGCTACCCAGCCCCACGATCACCGGCAGCGGCACCGGCACATAGCCGGCGTACTGGCAGGCGAAGAAACACACCATGAAGCCCGGCACGGTATCGGCAACCAGGGCCACGCGCGCGCCTTCGCCCAGATTCAGCGACATCAGCCGCTTCGCCGTATCCTGCGCGCGGGCGCGCAAGTCGGCGTAACTGAGCACGTCCGACAGTTCGCCCCGCCCGGTATAGAAGTTGAACCCCGTCTCGCCTTCGCCCGCATAGTCGAGCGCGGCGCCGAGCGTGGCGAAGTCGGCTCGACGCATCGACAGCCAGTGTTCGGTGGGCGTTGGCTTGATCATCGATTTACCTGTTTTCTGAACGAACGCGGGGCGCCCACAGACGTCAGTGGCGTTGTCGTATCGAAAGCATGGGACGCGCCGGCCCCTGCGGGGACCGCAACTTGCCCGGAGGCCCCATCCAACGGGCGGGCCACCCTGGCGACGGACGCTCCAGCCGACGCATTATTTATCGAGAACCGTAGCTGCATATCGTGTGCTCGGCCCGGCCCCCGCTCGATCATTGTTGCACGTGCCATCAATCCTGAAATCCTACTGTAAACCGGCCATCTTTGCACTAAGCACAAGCGGCCACGAACTTGTTGGCAGGTGAGATTCGGGCGCTCCGCGAGCGAACGGGTCGTTGGCGTCGGCATTGCATTGAATGGGCGCCGCCCGACCGCGCGCGGAGGTTGCCAGACCCCGCGTATGCGTTTCGTTAAGATCGACCAACATAAAGATCCGCGCGGCGCGACCAGCCGGATCAATTATAGCCCGGGCATTGGTCGCTCGCCAGGCTCCTGGCGTATATTGCCGAGCGCGAGACCGACCGGGACCCATCATGGCCGCCACTGCAAAAACTTCCTCCATCGAGATCACGCCGATTGAATCGACACGCGATCTCAAGCGCTTCATTCGACTGCCGCACGATATCTACGCCGGGCGCGACGAGTGGCGGGCCCCGCTTCATATCGAGCGGCGCATGCACCTGTCCCAAAAGCATAATCCGGCGTTCGAGCATCTCGACTGGCGGGCTTGGCTGGCCTGGATCGACGGCCGCGCGGTCGGCCGCATCACCGCCCAGGTCGATCGCTTGCGGGAAACAGAACACGGCGACCGCGTCGGTTATTTCGGCATGCTCGAAGCGATCGACGACGCCCGTGTGTTCGCCGGGCTGCTGACCACCGCCGAAACCTGGCTGACCGAACGCGGCATGACCGCCGTCCACGGCCCGTTCAATCTGACCATCAACGACGAATGCGGGCTGCTGATCGAAGGCCTCGATACGCCGCCAATGATGATGATGGGCCACGGCCGCGAATATTACGCCCCCTATGTCGAAGCCGAAGGCTACGACAAGGCGGTCGACATGCTGGCCTACTGGATCGACCTCGCCTTCGAGCACCCCAGGCCGATGCGGCGGCTGCTCGAGCGATACCGATCGCGTATACATATTCGCCCTATAGAGCGCTCGCGTTATACCGAGGAGCTCGACACGCTGCGCGACATATTCAACGACGCCTGGGCCGACAACTGGGGCTTCGTGCCGTTCACCGAAGCCGAATTCCGCGACATGGGCAACACGCTAAAGCTGCTCATCGCCGACGATCTGGTGCAGATCGCCGAGGTGAACGGCAAGCCGGCCGCCTTCATCGTCGGCCTACCCAATCTCAACGAGGCCGCCCGAGATTTGAACGGGCGCCTGTCGCCGATCGGCATCGGCAAACTGCTCTGGCGGCTCAAGGTACGCTTCCCGCGGACCGCGCGCGTGCCGCTGATGGGCGTGCGCCAGCAATATCAGGACGGCCCGCTCGGCGCCGCGCTGGCGTTCGGCGTGATCGCCGCGATGCAAAAAAGCCTGCGCGCGCACGGCGCAACCGGCTGCGAACTGTCGTGGATTTTGGAGGACAACAAAGGCATGCGCGACATCATCGAGCGACTGGGCGCGCACGCCTACAAAACGTATCGGATCTACCGGAAGACGCTTTGACCTCGGGCGGCGCGAACGATTGCAGCGGCGGCGGCAGCGGGCGCGCCGGCTGGGTCGCCGTCGTTCTTGCCGGCGATCGCGGCCGTAACGACCCCGTCGCCCGCGCGACCGGGGCGCGCTGCAAGGCGATGGTCGACGTCGCCGGCGCCCCCCTGCTCGGCCGGGTGCTGGACACGCTGGCCCGTTGCGACGACATCAGCGAATGCTGCGTCGTCGGCCCGGACGGCGCCATCGTCGATGCCAATCCGGCGCTGCGCGCGTTGGTCGCCGCGGCCGGCGTGCGTTGGATCGCGCCCGGCGCGTCTCCGGTCGCCAGCGCCTTGGCGGCGCTCGACTCGATTGCGGCCGAGCGCCCGGTCTTGATCACCACCGCCGACCACGCGCTGCTCACGCCATGCATGGTCGCGACCATGTGCCGATCGGGCGGCGATTTGGATCTCGGCGTCGGCCTGGTCGAACACGCCCGCGTGCAGGCGGCTTATCCCACCAGCCGGCGCACGGCCACGCGCCTCGGCGCGCACGCCTACTGCGGCTGCAATCTGTTTGCGCTGTATCGACCGGCCGGGCGTACCTTGGTCGAGCGCTGGCGGCGCGTCGAGAACGAACGCAAGCACCCAGCGCGCATCGTGGCCGGCATGCTCGGCTGGCCCGTGCTGATCCGCTATGCGCTGCGCGCGCTGTCGCTGGAGAGCGCCTTCGCGCGGTTGTCGAAACGCCACGGGCTGCGGGCCGGCCCGGTGCTGCTCGACGACCCGAATGCCGCCGTCGATGTCGATTCGCTGGCCGATCTGCGCCAGGTCGAGGCGATTCTTCGCGCCGACGACTGAACCTGGCCGTCCGGATCACCGGCGTACCCCGGCAATTGCCGCGATAGACTACGATAGACTAAGCACTTTTACCGAGCGCCGACCCGCCGATGGCCGAACCCGAACGATCGTCCGCGTCGCCCGCGCCGCGGCGACTGGGCATCATCTACAACTCGCAGAGCGGGCGCCACCGGCGGCGCTGGGGCCGGCATCCGGTGCCCACCGACGTGCCCGCCATCGAGGCCAACCGGCCGGACGAGATCGGCGCCGCGGTGGCCGAACTCGCCGCCCACGGCGTGAACGCGCTCGCGGTGGCCGGGGGCGACGGCACGGTGCAATGCGTGCTGAGCCACGTATTGCTCGCCGACCATTTCGATACACCGCCGGTGCTCGCGCTCGTGCCCACCGGCAGCACCAACATGACCGCACGCGACGTCGGCTTCGTCGACGTGCGTCGGCACGGCTGGCAGCCACTGCTGGATTGGGCGGCCGGAGGGACATCGGCCCGGGCGACCACCCGGGCGACAATCGCCGATCGGGCGGTACTGCGGATCCAGGCCTCGGACGGCCAGGCCCCGATCTGCGGCATGTTCTTCGGCGCCGGCGCGATCCATCACGCGGTCCAGTACACCCAAAACCGTCTGCATAGCGTCGGCCTGCGCGGCGAGGTCGGTCCGAGCCTGGCCTTCCTGCGTTTTCTCAAATCCGTGGCGCTACGGGACCGGCGCTACTTCGCACCCACGCGGGTGCGTCTGACCGACGACGCCGGCCGCGCGCTCGACGATCCGACGTTGTTGTTCGTGGCCTCGACTCTGGGCCGGCTGGTGTTGGGCTTTCGTCCGTTCTGGGGCGCCGAATCCGCGCCGATCGCCTGGACCGCGGTAAGCCAGAATGCTTCGCGTTTTCTGCTGCGTCTGCCGTTCGTGGCCCGTGGCTGGTCGCCCGGGCTCGGCGGGGGCGCGAAAGATGCCGGCTACGTCAGCCACAACAGCCGCGAACTGCGGCTCGAGTTCGACGACGGTTTCATCGTCGACGGCGAGTTTCACCACAGCCGCCCGGGCGATGGCCCGGTGCGCCTGTCGGTGGCCGGCCGCCTGCCGTTTCTGAGCCTGTAGGCGCGATATGCCCGAACTGCCCGCCGATAGCGCCGCCTACCGGGAGATTGCCGGCCCTTGCGAGACGGATCAGGCCGAAGCGCTGGCCCCGCTCATCGACATGATCCGGCGCCGGCATCGTCAGTCGGTACGCGCCGTCGTTTACTACGGCTCGTGTTTGCGCAGCGGCAATCCGAGCGCGGGGCTGGTCGATTTTTATGTGCTGGTCGATCGCTATCGGGCGGCCCACGTCAGTCCGGTGTCGGCGGTGGCCAATCGATTGCTGCCGCCCAACGTCTACTACCTGGAATGCCCGACGAAAACCGTCACGCTGCGCTGTAAATACGCGGTCGTGGCGCTCGACGATCTGCGCCACGGCGTGGCGCACGGGCGCTTGTCCAGCCTATGGGGCCGTTTTGCGCAGCCGGTCGCGATCGTCTACGCCGCCAACGACGAGATTCGCCGGACCGTACGCGCCTGCTGCGGCCGGGCGGTGATCACGCTTCTCGATGAAAGTCTGCCCGCCCTGCAACCGCCGAGGCTGCCCGCCGAGGCCTTCGGCGCCGCGCTGGCGCTGAGCTACGGCGGCGAACTGCGCACCGAAAGCGGCGAGCGCGGGCTGCGTATCGCCGGGCACGACCGCCCGGAGTACGCGCGCCGGCTGCACGCGGCACGACCCCGGCTCGCCTTTCCGGTCGTCCAGCGCGATGACGGCCGCATCGAATGGAAACCCACTGCGGGCCAGCGCCGGCGCGCGCTACGCGCCTGGCGTGTTCGAGCGCCGGCCGGGCGTGTGGTATCCGTGTTGCGCCTGGCCAAGGCCTGCTTCACTTTCGACAACGCGGTGGACTACGGCGCCTGGAAACTCGAGCGTCACACCGGCGTGGCCATCGAGGTCACGCCCCGCCTGCGGCGCTATCCCTTGATCTATGCCTGGCCGCTACTCTGGCGGCTCTACCGCGACGGCGTGCTCCGCTAGCCGGCGCACCTAAAGAGTCGGCGCGGGCCGCAGGCGAGCGGAATCGAGGCGCGCTCAGGCCGCGGCGGCGGCCGCCGCCGGGCGTGCGTTGATGTAGGAGATGGGCAAGGCCTCGCTGTCTTCGTAGGTCGTTTCTTCCCAGGCCTTGTCCTGCTTCAGCAAGGCGCGGACGAGCTTGTTGTTGAGCGCATGACCCGACTTGTAGCCGGAATAACTGCCGATCAGGCCGCTGCCCAGCAGATACAGATCGCCGATGGCGTCCAAAATCTTGTGGCGGACGAACTCGTTGTCGTAGCGCAAACCGTCGGCGTTCAACACGCGATAATCGTCCAGCACCACGGCGTTATCCATCGAGCCGCCACGCGCCAGATCGTTCGAGCGCAGATACTCGATATCCCGCATGAAGCCGAAGGTGCGCGCCCGGCTGACTTCCCGAACGAAGGACGTGGTGGAGAAATCCACCGTCGCGGTCTGGGTTTCCTCGGCGAACGCCGGATGATCAAAATCGATCGCGAAGCTCACCTTGAAGCCGTCGAACGGATCGAAGCGCGCCCACTTGTCGCCGTCGGTGACTTCGACCGACCGTTTTACGCGAATGAAACGCTTGGGTGCGTTAAGCTCCTGGATGCCCGCGGACTGGATCAAAAACACGAACGGCCCCGCGCTACCGTCCATAATCGGTAATTCGTCGGCGGACAATTCGACGATTGCATTATCGATTCCGAGGCCCGCCATGGCCGATAATAAATGTTCCACTGTCTTGATACGCACGCCTTTTTCGTTGACAAGCGTGGTGGCCAGCATGGTATCGCCGACCGTGAAGGCGCCGGCACGCACGTCGACAACCGGCTCGAGATCGGTGCGACGGAAGACGATGCCTTGATCCGCGGCGGCCGGGCGCAACGTCATATAGACCTTCTGACCCGTGTGCAGGCCGACGCCGGTGGCGCGGATCGGATTCTTGAGCGTACGCTGTAAAAGCATGTGCGTCTTCCCTGGCCATTCTTCTGGCGATTTATGGCGGGCGGTTCCGGTGCGGCCGTCATCAGCCCGTCACAATGATTTGTTATGTATTGCTTATCAGTCTAGAAACAGTGCATTAACTCGGACTTAATCCGGTTGTATTCGACTGTTTTCGATTTATGTCGCGGCGAAAAAGCCGTGTAGTGTAACACTTTGGTGGCACGCCACCGCCGGTTCATGAGAATCGGCGGCGGCGTGCCGGCAACGCAGCAGAGTCGTATCGTGTCAGTCGGCCTGGTTACGCAGGAACGCCGGCACGTCGAAATAATCCATGTCGACGGCCGTGCTCTCGCGATTGCCCTGGCGCGGCGACTGCCGGATCACCGTCGGCCGGTCCAGATCCTCGTAACGCATCTGCCCGGCGGCATCGCGCTTGATCGCCTGCGGCGCCGGCGCCTCGCGCTCAATCTGCTGCTGGCCGAGACCGGTCGCGACCACCGTGACCGTGATCTCGTCGCCGGCTTCCGGATCCTCGGCCATGCCGATGATCACCTCGGCGTTGTCGCCGCCCATTTCCGCCACCACCTCGTTGACGATCTGGAACTCGTGAATGCCGAGATTCTCGTCGCCGGTGACGTTGACCAGCAGGCCTTGCGCGCCGTGCAGCGACAGATCGTCGAGCAACGGGGACGCCAGCGCGGCTTCGGCCGCCTCGCGGGCCCGATCCTCGCCCTTGGCCGAGGCCCGGCCCATCATCGCCATACCCTGTACGCTCATGACCTTGCGCACGTCAGCGAAGTCGACGTTGAGCATGCCCGGACGGGTAATCAGGTCGGAAATACCCTGCACCGCGTTGTGCAGCACGTTGTTGGCGGCCTGGAAGGCGTTCTTGAGCGTGATCGAACGGCCGAGCGCGGTCAGCAGCTTCTCGTTTGGAATCACGATCAGCGAATCGACGAAACCGCCGAGCTCATCGATACCGCGCTGGGCCACTTCCATGCGCCTGCCGCGCTCGAACGGAAACGGCTTGGTGACCACGGCGAGCGTCAGAATACCCATCTCGCGCGCGATCTCGGCAACCACCGGCGCCGCACCCGTGCCGGTGCCGCCGCCCATGCCGACGGTAATGAACAGCATGTCGGCGCCCTCGATGGACTCGCGGATGCGATCGCGGTCCTCTTCGGCGGCCTGACGACCGACGGCCGGATCGGCGCCCGCGCCGAGGCCGCGGGTGACGTTCAGGCCGAGTTGCACCAACACGTCGGCGTTACAGCGCTCCAAATGCTGAGCGTCGGTGTTGGCACAGATGAAATCCACACCCTGGATACCGCCGGCGACCATCTGGTTTACGGTGTTGCTGCCGCCACCGCCGACACCGATGACCTTGATGACAGCCTGGGTATTGGTCTGATCCGCGAACTCGAATACTTCTGGCATGTTGTACCTCTTGCGTTGCCCTGCTTTTTCCTTGCGGAAAATCGTTTGCGTCCCTCGTGCCCCGAACGATCGTCCCGGAAACCCTCTAGAAATTGCCCTGGAACCAGGCCTTCATGCGTTCCCAGACCTGGGCGAATGTGTTGTCCTGGACCGGCATGTGCATGCCGCCCTTGGATTGCGTGCGATGACCGAACTCCAGCAGCCCCACCCCGGTGGCGTGGATCGGATTGCGCACCACGTCGGACAGGCCCTGCACCTTTTGCGGCGTGCCCAGTCGCACCGACATATGAAAGACCTCTTCGGCCAGATCGGTCAGCCCTTCCATCTTGGAGGAGCCGCCGGTGATCACGACGCCGCCGGCCAGCAAATCCTCGAAACCGGAACGTACCAGTTCCTTGTGGATCAGCATGAACAGTTCTTCGTATCGGGGCTTGATCACCTCGGCCAGGGTGTAGCGCGACAGCCGCCGGGGCGGGCGCTCGCCGACGCTGGGCACCTCGATGGCGTCGTCGTCGGCGATCAGCTCCGGTAGCGCGCAGCCGTAACGGATCTTAATCTGCTCGGCGTGCTGGGTCGGCGTGCGCAGCGCCACCGCAATATCGTTGGTGACCTGATCGCCGGCAATCGGAATCACCGCCGTGTGGCGGATCGAGCCGTTGACGAACACGGCTATATCCGATGTCCCGCCGCCGATATCGACCAACGCCACGCCGAGATCCTTTTCGTCCTCGGTGAGCACGGCGTACGACGAGGCCAATTGCTCCAGCGACAGCTTGGAAACCTCCAGCCCGCAGCGCGCGACGCATTTCTGGATGTTGTGCGCCGAAGTCACCGCACCGGTCACGATATGCACCTTGGCCTCGAGCCGCACCCCGGACATACCGACCGGCTCCTGGATGCCCTCGTTATCGTCGACCGCGAATTCCTGCGGCAGGACATGCAGTATCTTCTGATCGGCCGGAATCGCGACCGCGCAGGCCGCGTCGATCACGCGCTCGATATCCGATTCGGTGACTTCCTTGTTGCGTACCGCGACGATGCCGTGCGAGTTGAGCGAGCGGACATGCGCGCCCGAGATGCCGCAGTGCACCGAGGCGATACGGCAGCCGGCCATCAACTCGGCTTCCTCGACCGCGCGGCGAATCGAATCGGTGGTCGATTCGATGTTGACCACCATGCCCTTCTTCATGCCCTTCGACGGCGCGCTGCCCAGGCCGATGATCTCGAGCCTGCCGTCATTGGACTCGGCGACGATGCACGCCACCTTCGACGTACCGATATCCAAGCCGACGATGAGATTCTGTTCCGGGCGTTTGCTCATCCGACTGACTCCTCATGACTCGCCGAGGCGGCCTGTTGGCGGCTGCCGCCCACGGCAAAACCGTCGCTATAGCGCAAATCGACGTAGCCCGCCGTGGCCAGGGCTTGTTGAGCCAGAGGACGCGCCAACGCATAGTGCACAAAGCGCTGCATGCGGGCCGCGAGTTGTTCGCGGCCGAGGCGAAGCTCGAGTCCGTTGTCCAGGCGGGCCTGCCAGCCACCGCGCGCGTTCAATTTGAGCGACGCAATATGCACACCATGGCCGGCGAGGATACCGGATAGACGACGATATTGTGCATAGACTTTAGCGCTGTCCTTGGCCGGCCCGTCGAGTTCGACCAACCCCTTGGGGCGCGTATCCGGCGTGAACACTTGGCCGTCGGCGGCCAGCACGCTGTTGTCGCCCCAGGCCGCCACCGGCTTGTGATCGGCGACATGCACCACCACGCCGTCCGGCCAGTGGCGCGACACGCGCAGTTCGGTCAGCCACGGCTCGCGCGCCAGGCGCGCCTTGAGCGCTTCGGTGTCGACATCGAAGAACGACGCCTTGAGATAGGGCGCGGCGATCTGGGCGATCTGCCGGTCGGAGACGTGCGCCGAGTGGCCGCTGATATACAGCCGTCGCGGACCGGAACCGTCCGGCTTGATGCCTTGCCAGGTACAGGCGGCCACGCCCAGCAACACGGCCGCGCCGATGACGCCGTCCCGCAGGCGCCGTGTATTGATCCAGCTCATGTTCCTACCTCCTCGGCCCGTTCCCCAATCTCTTTGGGGCCGAGCACGCCAAACTTTGCCGCGGCGCACGCGGGCGCCGCCGGTTGTCGGTCGTACAAACGCGCCGCCCGACTCATCGCCCGGTCCCCGCGGCGCCCGCCGCCAGCCGCTGCGCCACGGCGCCGATATCGCCGGCGCCGAGGGTGAGCACCACATCGCCGTCGGCGACCACGCCCGCCAGCACGGCGGGCAACGTATGAACATCGTCGACGAACACCGGGTCCACCCGGCCGCGTGTGCGCAGCGCCCGCGCCAGCGCGCGGCCGTCGGCGCCGGTGATCGGCGTTTCGCCGGCCGGATAGACTTCGCACAGCACCAGCACGTCCAAATCGGCGAGCACTTTGGCGAAGTCCTCGAACAAATCGCGGGTACGGGTGAAACGATGCGGCTGAAACACCACCACCAGCCGCCGATCCGACCAGGCGGCCTGCGCCGCGGCGATGGTCGACGCCAGTTCGCGCGGGTGGTGCCCGTAGTCGTCGACCAGCAGCGCCGATTTGCCGCCGAAGTCGATCTCGCCGTGCACCTCGCAGCGCCGGCCAATGCCGGCGAAATTCGACAGGCTGACGCCGATCGAGGCCATGTCGACGCCCAGCTCGTGGGCCACGGCCGCCGCCGCCAGCGCATTGAGCACGTTGTGCCGGCCCGGCAGATTGAGGTGCACATCGAACCCGGCGTCGCCGTTGTGGCGCAGCGTAAACCGCGTTCCGGTACCGTCGAAGCACAGATTCTCGGCCCGGAAGTCGGCGTCGTGGTCGATGCCGTAGGTGGTGATCGGGCGGCCGACGTCGGGCAGGATTCGGCGCACGACCGGGTCATCCACGCACAACACCGCCAGGCCGTAGAACGGCAAGTGGTGCAGGAATTCGACAAAGGTGTCGGTGAGCCTGGAAAACTCGCCGCCGTAGGTCTCCAGATGGTCGGCATCGATGTTGGTGACGATCGCCATCATCGGCGTCAGGAATAAAAACGACGCGTCCGACTCGTCGGCCTCGGCGACCAGATACGGCCCCTCGCCCAGGCGCGCGTTCGAGCCCGCGGCGAGCACCTTACCGCCGACGATGAAGGTCGGGTCGAGATGGCCGTCGGCCAGCAGCGAGGCCACCAGACTCGTAGTCGTGGTCTTGCCGTGGGTGCCGGCCACGGCGATGCCGTAACGAAACCGCATCAGCTCGGCCAGCATTTCAGCGCGGCGCACCACCGGCACCAAACGCTCGTGCGCGGCCGCCACTTCCGGATTGTCGGCGGCGACCGCGCTCGAGACCACCACCACGTCGGCCTCGGCCACGTGCGCGGCGTCATGGCCGAGATAGATGATCGCGCCGAGCGCCGCCAGCGACTGCGTGGTCGCGCTGTCCTTGAGGTCGCTGCCGGTGACCTGGTAGCCGAGATTGATCAGCACGCGCGCGATGCCGGCCATGCCGACGCCGCCGATGCCCACCATATGCACCGTGCGCACGCGGCGCATCGGCCGGTGCATCAACGGCTCGAAGTTCTGGATCATCCCCGGCCCGCCCAGCGCTGTCATGCGGCCTCCAGGGTCTGATAACAGGCATCGACGATATCGTTCGTCGAATCGCGCCAAGCGACCGCGCGCGCGGCCTCGGCTCGTTCTAACAGCGCGGCGCGATCGCCGGTCAGTTCGGCGAGTTCGCGCGCGAGTCGGTCCGCGCTGAGCTCGCTCTGGTCGATCAGGCGCGCCGCGCCCGCCTCGACCAGATAACGGGCGTTCGCGCGCTGGTGATCGTCCACCGCGTGCGGATACGGCACCAGCAACGCGGCCACGCCGGCGCCCGCCAGCTCGGCCACCGTCAGCGCGCCCGCGCGACAGATCACGAGATCCGCCCAGGCGTAGGCGCCGGCCATGTCGTCGATGAACGCCTCGAGCCGAGCCTCGACGCCGTGCTCGGCATAAGCCGCCTCGGCCGCGGCCAGCGTACGCCCGGCCTGGTGCCGGACCTGCGGCCGCCGATTCGGATCGAGCCGGGCCAGCGCGGCCGGCACGCGCTCGTTGATCGCCAGGGCGCCGCCGCTGCCGCCGAGCACGAGCAGCCGGACGGCATCGTCGCGCCGCGCCCAGCGCTCGGCGGGCGCGGGCAGGCCGAGTATCTCGGCGCGCACCGGATTACCGACCGTGCGCGGGCGGCGGGCCGCGTCGAAAGTATTCGGAAACGCCTGCAGTACGGTATCGGCAAACCGGGCGAGCACGCGGTTGGTCAGCCCCGCGGCCGCGTTTTGTTCGTGAATGAGCAGCGGCGTTCCGCCGAGACGCGCCATCAGCCCGCCCGGGCCCGAGGCGAAGCCGCCCATGCCGACGACCAGCGCCGGGCGCACGGCCCCGAGCACGCGCCGCGTCTGCCACAGCGCCCGGGTCATGGTGGTGGGCGCGGCCAGCAGCGTCGTCAGATGCTTGCCGCGCAAGCCGCCGATCTCGACGGTATGCAGCGTCAGCCCCGCGGCCGGCACCAGACGGGCCTCAATGCCGGCGGCCGTGCCCAGCCACGACACCGCCGTCCCCCGCGCAATAAGCTCGCGGGCGACCGCCAGGGCGGGGAACACGTGCCCGCCGGTTCCGCCGGCCATGATCAGAA
>NZ_DASSKM010000035.1:0-27625 GCF_035690525.1 Salinisphaera sp. | reverse complement strand
CGGCGCTTGTTTCATATAATCCCGGCGCTTGCCGGTGGCCTCGCCGGTCAGCACGAAGCCGCGCATGTTGTCGTCGCCGTCGACGAAGCGCCCCTCGAGCGCGGCGCCGCGGCCCTCGATGATCCACTCGCCGTGCTTTTCGACCGGGGGGTAGGCGATCACCGGGCAGACGTGGGTCTTGATGAAAATCGGCAGGGTCGGGTATTTCACCGCGCCGGGCTCTTCGTCCTCACCGGCGGCCAACGTCTTGCCCAGCGTGCGCGCGCACTGCATCAGCGGCCCCACATAAGGCCGCCAATGGCCGTCGACTTCGGCACAGTCGCCGAGCGCGTAGATATCGGGATCGGAGGTGACCAGCGTGCGATCGACCACGACGCCCCGATCGACCTCGAGGCCCGCGGCTTCGGCCAAGTCGGTACCGGCCTTGAGCCCGACGGCCGAGAGGATGATATCGGCATTGATATGCGAGTTGTCGTCCAGAATGATTTGATAGCGGCCGTCGCCGCCGTTGTGTACGGCGGTTGCGGCGTGGCCGAGATGCCAGTCCACGCCTTCGTGCGCCAACGCGGCCTTGACCGCTTCGCCGGGTTGTTGCGGCATGAGCTGGGCCAACGGCCAGCCGGCGGGATCGGCGACCGAGACCTTGTAGCCGGCGGTGATCAGATCGTTGGCGAACTCGCAGCCGATCAGGCCGGCACCGAGAATCGCGACCCGCGCGCCGTCGACGAGGTTGTCGCGGAATACGCGGTAATCCATCAGATTGTTGATTTTGTGCACGCGATCGGCCGCGTCGCCGGCCAGGTTGAGCACGATCGGGGCGGCGCCCCAGGCCAGCACAAGCCTGGAATAGGTCAGCGTGTCGCTGGCCAGCCGCACCTGATGGGCCTCGCGATCGATGGCTTCGACCTGCTCGTGGGTGCGCACCGTCACGTTGAGCATCTCGGCCATTTCGTCGGCCGTCTTCTGGACCAGATCGTCGGGCGTCCTGCCCTTGGCGCGGGCTTCGGAGATATCCGGCTTGTAATAGCTGGCGCCGTCGTCGCGGGTGATGAGAAGCACCGGCGTTTCGGTGTCGTGTTTGCGGAATTCGCGGGCCACGCTGTAGCCGGCGAGCCCGGTGCCGATGATGATGATCGGGTCCATGCGCTCTTGCCTCGTCGCAAGTAGGATTGTGCGTCGGTGCGGCTCGGCCGGTAGCCGGCCGATGATACGAAACGCGCCGCGACGCAGCGCGCGCAACGCTCAGTCGATTTCCATCATTTCGAAGTCATCCTTGGGCGCACCGCAATCCGGGCAGGTCCAATCGTCCGGGATATCTTCCCATTTGGTACCGGGCTCGATGCCTTCATCCGGCATGCCCTCGGCTTCATCGTATTCGAAACCACAGACGATGCATTGCCACTTCTTCATTGCTCGCTCTCGATTGACCCTTCGACCAAAAAACAAGCGCTGCCGCAAGCAGCGCCGCTGTAAAAGCGAGAGCGTATCAAACCACCGCGACGACGGCGATGCGGCCGGCGGCCGAGGCGGGCGTTGGACGCGCAGTCGACAGGCTACGGACAGGCGCGTAAAAAAGATGAAAATAATACTTTCCTTATAAGGGATCACACCATGAACAGCACGGCCCGACCGATCAGCGCCGACGCCGAATCCGATACCGGCCGACTCCACCGCCTGTTCGAAAGCCAGCAGGCCAAAGCACGGGCGCTTCGCACGTCGAGCGCGGCCGAGCGCGTCGCCAAGCTGGCGCGCCTGCGCAAACTGATGTTCGAAAAGCGCGAGGCCGTTCACGCGGCCTGCCATGCCGATTTCGCCAAACCCGCGGCCGAGGTGGAAGTCACCGAGATCCTGCCGGTGGTGGCCGAGGCGCACCATGCGATGCGAAAGCTCAAATCGTGGATGAAGCCGAAGCGCAAGCGCCCCACCCTGCTCATGCTCGGCACCCGCGCCGAGGTGCGCACCGAGCCTAGAGGCGTATGCCTGATCATCTCGCCGTGGAACTATCCGATCAATCTGTCGCTGGGCCCACTGGTCTCGGCGATCGCGGCCGGCAACACGGTGATCTTGAAGCCCTCGGAGATGACGCCGCACTGCGCGTCCTTTCTACAGGAGTTTCTGGCCGAATTGTTCGACGAGGACGAGGTCGCCGTGGTCCAGGGCGCGGCCGAGACTACGCAAACGCTGCTGGAACTGCCGTTCGACCATATCTTTTTCACCGGCTCGCCCGCGGTCGGGCGCATCGTCATGGGCGCGGCAGCGAAACACCTGAGTTCGGTGACGCTGGAGCTCGGCGGCAAGTCGCCGGTGATCGTCGATCGTTCGGCGAAAATCAAGAGCGCGGCAACCACGCTGATGTGGGGCAAGTTCGCCAACAACGGCCAGACCTGTATCGCGCCCGACTACGTCTACGTGCACGACGAGATCCGCGACGAGTTCGTCGCCGCATGCCGCGAGGCGCTGGATTCACTCTACGGCGCGCGCGAAAAACTGGCCGACAACGGCGATTACTGCCGTATCGTCAACGATAAACATTATCAGCGTGTGCGCGCCCTGCTGGACGACGCGATCGAGCGCGGCGCCAAGCTGCCGGTGGGCACGGTGCCGGCCAACGAGGACCGCTTCCTGGCGCCGACCCTGCTCACCCAGGTCGGTGAGAACGCGCGCATCATGGAAGAAGAGATCTTCGGCCCGCTCATGCCGATTCTGGCCTTCGACGACATCGAAGGCCCGATCGCGGCGATCAACGCCCGGCCCAAGCCCTTGGCGCTCTATATCTATGCCACCGACAAAAACCTGATCGAAACCGTACTGTCGCGCACCAGCGCCGGGGGCTCCTGCGTGAATCAGACGATGATGCATTTCCTGCATGGGCAACTGCCCTTCGGCGGCGTGAACAATTCCGGCATCGGCAACAGCCACGGCCACTATGGCTATCTGGCCTTTTCCCACGAACGCAGTGTGCTGCGCGACCGGTTCTCGCTGGCGTTTTTGTTCCGGCCGCCCTATAACGCCTTCACCCGCGCCTTCATCCGGTTTGCTGTGCGCTGGTTGAGCTGATACGACGCCGCCGGGGCGGCAGCGGACGAGCACTGGCTGGTTGGTTAGTCTATTAAGACTCAGGCTTCTAAGACTCAGGCTTCGTTTGGGCTGAGGTTTCGCGCTGATGCGCGAGTCCCTTTTCTTGTTTGCGCAAGAAAAGGAACCAAAAGAATCGCACCCGACACGGCGCCGGCTACGCCGGTGCACTCCGATGCTCGCGGCGACGGGATGCGGTCAGAACTCGGGCCGCTTTGGCGGCCCTCAGACAGGCTGACCGCACCGGCGCAATGCGCCGGACACCCGCCGCCACTGCGCGTCTGCGTCGCCGTGTAATGGGCTGAATACAGGCGTCCCCGCCCCCAGCATCGCGGGCCCGCGCTGTATTGGCCCCTTGGGCGTAGCGCCGAGCAGTGGAGGTCGAAAGTCGCGCGTCAGCGCGAAACACCCAGCCTGATAAAACCGGCGAGTGAATGAACGACACTGCCGAACACCGATGCACTGTTTTACGGCTGGCGCTTGATGCCGTCGCACAACGCCACGGCGTATCGAGCCTGCGTTAAGCTAGCATCGTTAATTCTCGCTTCCCGTCTCGCTATGACCGCACCGCAACGTTTTGCCGCCGTACTCGAAAAAGAACAGCCGCTGCAGATCGTCGGCGCGATCAACGCCTATGCCGCCATGCTGGCCGAGCATTCCGGTTTCAATGCGATCTATCTGTCCGGCGGCGGCGTCGCCAACTGGTCCTATGGCCTGCCGGATCTGGGCATGACCACCCGGGACGACGTGCTCGAGGACGTGCGGCGCATCACCGAGGCCACCGACGCGCCGCTGCTGGTGGATATCGACACCGGCTGGGGCAGCGCCTTCAATATCGCGCGCTCGATCCGGCTGATGGAAGGCGCGGGCGCGGCGGCCGTGCATATCGAGGACCAGGTCGCCGCCAAGCGCTGCGGCCACCGTCCGGGCAAGGAGATCGTCTCCCAGGCCGAGATGGTCGATCGCATCAAGGCCGCGGTCGACGCGCGCGACGACATGAAGATCATGGCGCGCACCGACGCGTTGGCCGTCGAAGGCCTGGAGGCCGCGGTCGAGCGCGCCGCGGCCTGTGTGGAAGCCGGGGCCGACTATATTTTCGCCGAGGCGATGACCGATCTATCGATGTATGCCCGCTTTACCGGGCTTGGCGTGCCGGTGCTGGCCAATATCACCGAATTCGGCGCGACCGAGCTCTACACCACCGGCGAGCTCGCCGAACAAGGCGTGGCGATGGTGCTGTATCCGCTGTCGGCCGCGCGCGCCATGGCCAACGCCGCGCTCAACGTGTACCGCACGATCCGCGAATACGGCACGCAGAAGCCGGCACTCGATACCATGCAGACGCGCAGCGCGCTCTACGATCATCTCGGCTATCACGAGTTCGAGGACAAACTCGATGCGCTGTTCGGCCGGCCGCGCGATTCCGGGTAAACCGTAACGCTGTCTCGTGACGAGGAGATTTCGGTGAGAAAAGGGGTCATCGCGGCGATCGTGGTCATTGCGATCGCGATCATCGGTGCGGCGGTCTACGGGTGGCAAGGATCGCACGAAAAAGGTCCGGCGCAGCCGCGGCACACGCAGACCGGCCAACACCGCGAGGCGCCGGCAAATAATCGTCACGAAAACGCCGACAACGCCAGCGCGCAAGCCACCCGACCCGGGCACGGCAAGAGAAATACGGCCACAGCGAAAGCCGCCAGCTCGCCGGCCGAACGTTACTGCGCAGACGGCCACGACAAGGCCTATACCGAGGCGGTCATATCCAACGGCGGGCTCGTTCAGATCTTCCGGCACGAGGCCGCGCTGGTCGATGCCTACGCTTGTGCCGCGGCCTACCTGAAGCACGGCGGCAGCGTGAACGCGATCGACCCTAGGCCCGATTCCGACCATCTCACGCCGCTGCTGTTCGCCATCAAGCGCAACGATCCGAAGATGGTCCGTTTCATGCTCGACCACGGCGCCGATCCGCACAAGCGCGGCGGGCCACAGAAAATCGAACCCTACGGCTACGCGGTATTCCAGGCGCTGCACCACCAGAGCACTAACTACAACGCCGTGATCGACATCCTCAATTCGGCGCTGGGCGATCACCCGGCGTCGAGCGGCGGGTCGTAAGCCATGCCGCGCCGCGCACGCGACCCGGCGAAATACGGATGCAGCCCGCGCCGGCGCTGCGCTAGCCTAGCATCGGTGTATCTTAGGCTTTTTAACCGCGAGAACCCGTTATTTGGCCCGCAGCCGGTCGCCCGATGAGCACAACCGACGCGCATCACGGCGCCACGCCGCCTGGCTGGGAACTCGACGAGAGCGGCGATCGCCGCCGCATCGTGCTGTCCGGCTCGTGGCGATTGTTTACCGCCAGCGACTGCCGGCGCCGGATGAGCGCCGAACTCGGCGCGCTGGACTCGCCTGCCGACATGATCTGGGACCTGAACGCGGTCGAGGCGCTCGACAGCGTCGGCGCCTGGGTGCTATGGCAGGTGTGGAACCGGCAACTACCGGCGGATCTTGCCTGTCGCGATCCGCATCGACAACGCTTCGACCGGCTGGCCGACGCGCCCGACGTGCTGCCGCCCAAGTCGCATCGCATTTCGCCCGTCGGCGCACTCGATACGCTGGGCGCGGGCATAATCGGCATTGCACAGCATACGATCGGCCTGCTCGCGCTGTTGCTCGGCGTGCTGATGGATATCGCCACCTGTGCGGTGCGCTGGCGGCTGATACCGGTGCGCGAAATCACGGCCTCCATTTATCACACCGGGGTCTCCTCCGTGCTGTTGCTGGGCGTCACCGGCTACGTGATCGGCATCGTGATGAGTCTGCAGATCGGCGTCACGCTGGAGGACTTCGGCGCCAATCAGCGCATCATCGGCCTGATGGGTTTGGCCGTGATGCGTGAGCTCGGCCCGGTGATCGCGGCCATTATTCAAGCCGGGCGCGCCGGTTCGTCGATCACCGCCGGCATCGCCGGCATGCATCTCACCGAGGAACTCGACGCACTCCAGACCTTCGGCAGCTCGCCCCGGATGCGGCTGGTCACTTCGCGCGTCGTGGCCATGATGATCACCATGCCGCTGCTGGTCGTCTGGACCGACGGCGCCGAGATCCTGGGCGGCGCCACCACCGCACAATTCGATCTGAATGTGCCCTTCGCGCTGTTCATTGCGCGGCTGCCGTCATCAGTGGATATTTACAATTTCTGGCTGGGGCTGGGCAAGGGCGCGCTGTTCGGCCTGATCATTGCACTGGTGGGTAGCTATTTTGGGCTGACCGCACGCGCCAACACCGACAGCCTGAGCTCGCAAACCACACGCTCGGTGGTCGTCGGCCTGTCGCTGATTCTGATCCTCGATGCCTTGAGCGGCGCCATTCTCGCCAAGATGGGCCTGATATGACGGCCGACCGGGATCAGCCGTTGCAGCCCGTGGTCGAGGTAGCCGATCTGGGTGCGCGCATCGACAAGCGCTGGCTCCTGCGCGGTCTGGATCTGCGTTTGGAACAAGGCGAGACGCTGGCGGTGATCGGCACCAGCGGCGGCGGTAAGTCGCTGATGCTGCGCCATCTGATCGGCCTCAGCGAGCCCGACGAGGGCACGGTCGATGTTCTGGGCATACGCATCAGCCATCTCGATCGCGTGCAAATGCGCCAGCTCGGCCGCCGCTGGGGCGTGCTGTTCCAGCAGGGCGCGTTGTTCAGTGCGCTGCCGGTTTTCGATAACATCGCGTTTCCGATGCGCGAACTGCGTCGCGACGGTCTGGACATGCCCGAGTCGATGATCGCCGACCTGGTCAGCCTTAAGCTGGCCGCGGTCGGCCTCGATCCTGAAGTGGGCCCGCAAATGCCGGATGCGCTATCCGGCGGCATGATCAAACGGGTCGCGCTGGCCCGGGCATTGGCGCTGGATCCCGAGCTGCTGTTTCTCGACGAGCCGACCGCTGGCCTCGATCCGGCCTCGGCCACCGATTTTCACCGGCTCTACAAACATCTACATAAAGACATGGGGCTGTCCGGCCTGATCGTCACCCACGACCGCGCGACACTGGCGTCCGTAGCCGATCGGGTGGCGGTTCTGGACGAAGGCCGTATCCTGACCGTGGGCACACTCGACGAGGTGCGTCACGTCTCGCATCCGTTCATCGAGCGTTTTTTCGACGCCGACACCGCTGCCGGCGTACAAGAGGATTAACATGGAAAACCGTTCGCACTTCGTCGTTGCCATCATCTTCATCCTGATTCTGGGCGGCGGCGCGGTCGGATTCTTTTTCTGGCTGTCGACCGGCGACAACGCGAACCGCACGATCATCATCGAAACAACACAGTCCGTCGGCGGGATCGGCAGCCAGTCGCCGGTCAAGTACAAGGGGCTCAAGGTGGGCCATATTGTGAGCGTGGACTTCGATCCACACGACGCGAGCAAAGTACGCATCGTATTCAAGGTAGACGACTCGGTACCACTGAACCAATCGAGCTACGGCCAGCTCGCCACCCAGGGCATCACCGGCCTGTCCACGCTCACGTTGAGCACACCGGATCTATCGGCGCCACCGCTAAAGGGCAACCCGCCGCAAATACCGCTGCATCAGGGCTTGCTCGACCGGCTCAAGAAACGCGGCAAAGCCGATCTGGCCAAGGTGAGCACCATTCTCGATCAAATCCAGAACCTGACCGGCGGCGAGAACGCCAAGCACATCAGTCAGATACTGGCCCAGCTCGACCAGGCCACCCGGCAGCTCGTCGAGGCCGAGAAGAGCCTGCAGCCGACACTGGCCCAATTGCCCGAGCTGACCCAAGCGCTGCAAGACACGGTCGCCAGTATCGACCGCCTGACCGAACAAGCGATCCCGGCCATCCGGAAAGCTGGCGCGGCCGCCGCCTCGGCGCAAAATGTGGGCCAGTCCAGCCAGGACCTCATACGCAGTTTGAACAATCAGGTGCTGCCGCATATCGACGCGCTCACCCGCCAGATGCACGACACCGCGCGCCAGATCCAGCAGCTCAGCGCCGAGTTGTCGGCCAAGCCCCAGAGCGTGCTCACCGGCCCACCGGAGCGCCGGCCCGGCCCCGGCGAGCCCGGTTTCGATGCGCCCGGTAATTAATCGATGAGTTTCGCGATGAAAATATTCGATCGTATTCCGCAGTGCCTGGCCGTACTCGGCGCGACCACCGCACTGATAGGCCTGGCCGGGTGCAGCATACTCGGCGGCGGCGGCGTCGCTTACCCGGCGCGCTACACGCTCGACGCCGGGCCGGCCGATACCGCCGCCCGCGCGACCACGAGCTCGACCGGCTATACGCTGGATCTGCGCCCGGTCGGCGCGCCCGGCTGGCTGGACTCCAACCGCATGCTCTACCGGTTGGATTCTGGCGACAACCCCCAGATTTCGGCCTATACCCAGTCGGCGTGGGCCGATACGCCAGCCCGACTGGTCGGCGACAACCTCAAGGACACGCTGTCCGGTTCGGGACTGTTCGCGGCCGTGCTCGGCGAGGCGCCGGGCCAGGCCGATCTCGCGCTGCAACTCGAGCTGTCGGATTTCTCGCAGCGGTTTGCCTCAAGCACGGTCAGCCACGGCCATATCGCGGCAACGGCCACGCTGCTGGCCGCCGATAGCGGCGCCGTGATCGCGCAGAAACGCTTCGAGACCATGGCCGGCGCGCCCACCGCCGACGCGGCCGGCGGCGTCGACGCGCTGGCGGCGGCCGATGCCCGGCTCAATCGGGAAATCCGGCAATGGCTGGCGACCACGCTCGCTCAGTGCGGCAAGGCCTGCCCAGAGGCCGGCACAGAGTAATACCAACCTGCAAAAACAAGAATACAAAAGGAAGACGAAAACAGTCCGCGAATGAACGCGAAAAACGCAAATGAAAACGAATTCTCTTTATTTTGCGTGCCTTTGGCGTTTATTTGCGGACTTGTTCTTTTTCTTATCGGCTATCGTTACATTATTATAATGGCCGGTATAACCGGCGATCGGAGCCGACGAATCAGCCGATCAGACGGTCGCGCGCTTCGGCGTACTTGACCGCCGTGTTGGCGATCACGTCGGCCGGCAGCCGCGGGCCCGGCGCGGTCTTGTCCCAGTCCAGCGCTTCGAGATAGTCGCGGACGTATTGCTTGTCGAAACTGGGCGGGCTGATGCCGGTGGCGTATCCATCGGCCGGCCAGAAGCGCGAGGAATCGGGGGTGAGCACCTCGTCGATCAGCACCAGCTCCCCGTGTACGTCCACGCCGAACTCGAATTTCGTATCGGCGATGATGATGCCGCGCTCCGCCGCGTACTCGGCCGCAGAGCGATACAGCCGCGTGGCGGTATCGCGCACTTCGGCCGCGCGCTGTGCGCCGATGGTCGCGGCCGCTTGCGCGAACGCGATGGTCTCGTCGTGATCGCCGGCCTCGGCCTTGGTGGCCGGGGTGAAAATCGGCGCGGGGAGCTTCTCGGCCTGCGCCAGCCCGCGCGGCAGTTCGATGCCGGAGATCGCGCCCGTGGCCTGATAATCCTTCCAACCGGAGCCGACGACATAGCCGCGCACGACCGCCTCGATCGGCAGCGCATCCAGCCGACGCACGGTCATGGCGCGGCCGCCGACCTGGGCGATCTCGGCATCGTCGAGAATCCGTTCCAGCGGAATATCGACCCGCTGATCGGCGACCGTGCCCGCGAAGCGGTCGAACCAGAAATGCGTCAGCTCGGTGAGCACCGCGCCCTTGCCCGGGATCGGGTCCGGCAAGACAACATCGAAGGCCGACAGCCGGTCGGTGGCCACGATCAACAGATAATCCACGCCCACGGCGTAGACATCCCGCACCTTGCCGCGCATCAGCAACGGCAAGCTGTGAAGTTCGGACTCGTAGAGGGTCTCGGCCATGAGTTTGCAGTGAGTGGTGGTCCGGCGCGACGGCGTAGTCTAACAGCCGTTACCGATGGTAGGCCTCAGAGCGGCCCATAGCTGCCGCCGGTGGCGATCGCGATGCTGAGCAGACCGGCCAAATCCAGAGAAAAAACCGGCCGGGCGCGGCCGACAGCAGCGGCGGACGCTCGCCCAGCGGCACCGAAGACGCGGCCGGACGCAAAACGAGCCGCGACGGCTTGACGGCGGCGCGTCTATCGCAGAGCGTACGGAGCAACCTCCTCCCTTCCACGGTTTCATCGCATGGCCCGATCTCCTTTCGCCCCCCTGATCGCCCCCTCGATCCTGTCGGCTGACATGGCCGCGCTCGGCGACGAGTGCGAGGCCGTCATCGCCGCCGGCGCCGAGTGGATCCATTTCGACGTGATGGACAACCACTACGTGCCGAACCTCACGTTCGGCCCGCCGGTCTGCGCCGCGCTCGCCAAGCGTTTATCGGCTTCGCATCCGAGCGTGCCGATCGACGTGCACCTGATGTGCGAGCCGGTGGACGACCTGATCCGCGGTTTCGCCGACGCCGGCGCGGCCTCGATCACCTTCCACCCCGAAGCCACGCGCCATGTCGACCGCAGCCTAGCGCTGGCCCGCGATCTCGGCTGCAAGACCGGGCTGGTGTTCAATCCGGCCACCTCGCTGGAATGGCTGAAATACGTGCTCGACAAAATCGATATCATCCAAATCATGTCGGTGAACCCCGGCTTCGGCGGCCAGTCGTTCATTCGGCAATCGCTGGCCAAGATCGCCGAAGCACGCGAGATCATCGACACCGTGACCGCGGGCACCGACCGCGAAATTCGCATCGAGGTCGACGGCGGCGTGAAGATCGACAATATCGCCGCGATCGCCGAAGCCGGCGCCGATACCTTCGTCGCCGGCTCGGCGATTTTCGGCCAGGGCGATTACACGCAAATCATCAGCCGGATGAAGACCGCCGTCGGCGCCGGCTGATTCCACCCCGGCCGGGCTACGAAGCGCGTTCTTTCCGCTTGCGCAAACTTGGTCGCGCATGCCGCGAACCTTGCATCCGCGTCATCCGCGCAACCCGCGATTAAACTGTCTTGGTGCCCCGGACGACCCGACCGGCTTGGCAACGCGAACGAGATACGGCAGGATTCGCGCATGACATCGAATCGTTGGAAACAAACCGCTCGCCGCGCCTTCGACACGGCCTGGCGATGGCGAGGACAGCGCTGGCGGGGTTGATCCCGTACCTGCCGCGGTGCGCGTTGCCGTACTGCCTGTTTGTGTTATCCGATCGATTGATGTGCCATGCCCGAATCCGTCTCCTACGAGGCCTCGCTACTCGCCCGGCGTGAACCGCTGGTGGTCGAGGCGCTGGCCGATCTCGACACCCCATTGTCGACTTACCTGAAGGTCGCCGATGCGCCCTATTCCTTTCTGCTGGAATCGGTGCAGGGCGGCGAGCGCTGGGGGCGTTATTCGATCATCGGGCTACCGGCCGCCGAGCGCATTCGCGTACGCGGCCACACGCTGGTGCACGAAACAAATGAGGGCGTCATCGAAACCCTCAAGACGGCCGATCCGCTGGCCTGGATCGCCGCCTTCAACCAGGCCCGGCCGTTGCCGCGTCTGCCCGAACTGCCGCGTCTGACCGGCGGCCTGGTCGGCTACTTCGGTTACGACACGATCCGCTATATCGAACCGCGGCTGGCCGGCGGCGGGCACGATAAGGACGATCCGCTCGATCTGCCCGATATTCTGCTGCTGGTGGCCGAGGAACTGGTGATCTTCGACAACCTGTCGGGCAAGCTCTATGTCGTGGCGCATCATCTGGAAGACGATGCCGAGGATCGCGCTCGCGTCGAGGCCCGGGTGGAGGCGATTCTGGACGCGCTGGATGCGCCGTTGCCCCAGGCGGCCGCTTGCACCGGCACGGCGGCCGGTCCCGAAATCGAGCCCCAAATTAATGATGTTAGCGATGGACGCTTCGTCTCGGGCCTGACCCAGGCCGGCTACGAGGATGCGGTGCATCGGATTCGCGAATACACCCAGGCCGGCGACGTGATGCAGGTGGTGCCCAGCCAGCGTCTGTCGGCGCCGTTTAACGCCGAGGCGATGTCGCTGTACCGGGCGCTGCGCAGCCTGAATCCCTCGCCCTACATGTTCTATTTCAACTTCGACGATCACCACGTCGTGGGCGCCTCGCCGGAGATTTTGGTGCGCGCGATGGACGGCGAGGTCACGGTGCGCCCGATCGCCGGCACCCGCAAGCGCGGGCTGAGCCCGGCCGAGGACGAAGCGCTGGCCGAAGAACTGTTGGCCGACCCCAAGGAGATCGCCGAGCACCTGATGCTGATCGATCTCGGGCGTAATGATGTCGGCCGCGTCGCGGCGCCGGGCACGGTCAAGCTGACCGAGCGCATGGCGATCGAGCGCTATTCGCACGTCATGCATATCGTGTCCAACGTCACCGGCAAACTCAGGGCCGACCTGACGCCGATGGACGCGCTGCGGGCCGCCTTCCCGGCCGGAACGCTCTCCGGCGCGCCCAAGATCCGGGCGATGGAGATCATCGACGAGATCGAGCCGGTCAAGCGCGGCGTCTACGGCGGCGCGGTCGGCTATTTGGCCGGCAACGGCAGTATGGACCTGGCGATCGCCATCCGCACCGCGGTGCTCAAGAACGGCGAGATCCATGTCCAGGCCGGCGGCGGCATCGTGGCGGACTCCCAGCCCACCGCCGAGTGGGAGGAAACCATGAACAAGGCGCGGGCGGTGATGAAGGCCGCGGCGCTTGCCGAACAGGGGCTGGCCACGCGCCGACGCGTGGATCACAGCTCTAAGGAGAATCCGGCGTGATCCTGATGCTCGACAACTACGATTCGTTCACCTACAACCTCGTGCAGTATCTCGGCGAGCTCAAGGCTGAAGTGCACGTGGTGCGCAACGACGAAATCACGGTCGCGGAAATCGAGCGTCTGGCGCCCGCCGGCGTGGTCGTCTCCCCCGGGCCTTGCGGCCCGGAGGACGCCGGCGTATCGATCGAGCTCGTCCAGCGCATGGCCCATCGCCTGCCGATCTTCGGCGTGTGCCTCGGCCATCAGGCGCTGGGCCGGGCCTTCGGCGGCCACGTCATCCGCGCCCGCCGGGTCATGCACGGCAAGACATCGACCATCCGCCACCGCGGCCGCGGCGTGTTCGAGAACCTGGCCGATCCGCTGACCGCGACCCGCTATCACTCGCTGATCGTCGCCCGCGACGGTTTGCCGGCCGATTTCGAAATCACCGCCTGGACCGAAGACGACGACGGCGAAATGGACGAGATCATGGGCCTGATCCACACCCCGACCGGCGCCGAGGGCGTGCAGTTTCATCCCGAATCGATCCTGTCCGATCACGGCCACGAGATGCTGCGGACGTTTTTAAAGCGCTGCGGCGAAATCGCACCGGAGCGTGCTACGTGATCGACTCGGCTCTGCTCGACGAAATCGCCCACGGACGGGATCTGGCGCCCGAACGCATGGCCTCGGCCATGCGCACGATCATGACCGGCGGCGCCACCCCGGCTCAGATCGGCGCCTTGCTCATGGGCTTGCGGATGAAGGGCGAATCGATCGACGAGATCGCCGCGGCGGCGGGCGTGATGCGCGAACTGGCCGCCGCCGTCCCAGTGGCGCCCGAACTCGCCGAATCGCTGGTCGACACCTGCGGCACCGGCGGTGACGGCGCCGGCCTGTTCAACGTATCCACCGCGGCCGCGTTCGTGACCGCCGCGGCCGGCGGCCATGTCGCCAAGCACGGCAACCGTTCGGTCTCGAGCAAATCCGGCAGCGCCGATCTGCTCGAGGCCGCCGGGCTGAATTTGGACACCGGCGCGGCCGAGGTCGCGGCCTGTATCCAGGAGCTCGGCGTGGGTTTTATGTTCGCGCCCGCCCACCACGGCGCGATGAGGCACGCCGTGTCGGTGCGCCGCGAGCTCGGCATCCGCACGCTGTTCAACCTGCTCGGCCCGCTGACCAACCCGGCCGGCGCGCGCAATCAACTCATGGGCGTGTTCAACGGCCATCTCTGCGAACCGCTGGCCCATGTGCTGGCCAAGCTCGGTTCCCGGCACGTCATGGTCGTGCACGGCGACGACGGACTCGACGAACTGTCGATCAATGCGCCGACCAAGGTCGCCGAATTACGCGACGGCCACGTGGTGAGCTATCGCATCGCGCCCGAAGATGTCGGCCTGGAGCGCGGCTCGCTGGATACGCTGCGCGTGCCGGATGCGGCGGGCTCGCTCGCGATCATCGAAAAAGCGTTTGCCGGGGAGTTCGATCTGGCCGCCGACATCATCGCCTTCAACGCCGGGGCGGCGCTCTATGTCAGCGACCGGGCGCCGGACCTGGCGGCAGGCGTCGCCCTGGCACGCGAAACGATCGCCAGCGGCGCCGCCGCCCGGCGCATGATCGAAGTTGCGCGCTTCACCCTGGCCCGGGCCGCGCTGGCGCAGCCATGAGCATTCAGGCCACCGACACTATTCTCGATCGCATTCTCGCCGACAAGCGGGCCGAGATCGCTGCTTTCCGCGGGGCGATCAGCGAAGCCGAGCTGATGGATGCCATCGACAGCGCCGGCGCCACGCGCGGCTTCGCCGAGGCGCTGCGCGCCCAAACGCCGCGCGCCGTCATCGCCGAAATCAAGAAAGCCTCGCCGAGCCGTGGCCTGATCCGCGAAGATTTCGATGTCGCCTGGCTGGCGCAGCGCTACGAGGCCGGCGGGGCGGCATGTCTGTCGGTGCTCACCGATCGCGATTATTTCCAGGGCGACGACGGCTTTCTCGCCCGGGCCCGCGACGCCTGCGGCCTGCCCGTGCTGCGCAAGGACTTCATGATCGACCCGATCCAGATCGATCAATCGCGCGCGCTGGGCGCGGACTGCATTCTGTTGATCGCCGCCGCCCTGTCGACCGATCTCATGGCCGAACTGGCCGGCCGCGCCTTCGAACTCGGCATGGACGTGCTGGCCGAGGTTCACACCGCCGGGGAACTCGAGCGCGTGCTCACCCTGCCCGAGGCGACCATTGTCGGCATCAACAATCGCGATCTGCACACCTTCGACACGACGCTCGAGGTGAGCCTGCGTCTGCGTGAACAAATCGCCGGAGACCGCCTGCTGGTCAGCGAAAGCGGCATTTTCACCCCCGACGACCGGCTACGCCTCAACGACGCCGGATTCGGCGCCTTTCTGGTCGGCGAATCCTTCATGCGCCAACCCGATCCCGGCCAGGCATTATCCCGCTTGATCGCCTGAGGCCCGATCGCGTACACGCTTGCCGAATAGGTCCGGCACGTGACGATCCCAAGCAGGCTTGCGCCTTGAGCGTATTTGATCCGGCGCGATGTCTTGCATGAGAATCGATAGTGTAGGTGGGCTATCGACCAGGGGTGTGAACTGGATCAGGAAACCAAGCGGGCGCAAGCCGTTCGCCTTCAATATGTATACATGTCGATGGCGTCGTACACCCTGGCCGCCATCGTCGTCGCGCTCGGCGCCGTGACCGGCGTGCTGGCATGGCGTTATGTGCTTTTCTTTTTCGTCTTCGCGGCCGCCGTGTGCATCGGCCTGTATCTGTTTTTTCGGAGCGGGCTGAATCTGCGTTTTGCCGACCCGAGTTTTATCCGTACGCAGAATCTGCTGCCGCTCGCCCCGCTGCTGTTTCTTCTTTATCACACCGCCTCGGACCTCGGGCGCGCGGCACTGCTCATCGTATCGCTGAGCGGCTTGCTGTACGGCGCTTTGAATCTCGACATTCGACGGTTCTTGACCGTGATGTCGACCTACGTCGCGGGCTATTGCTGTGTTTTTCTGATTCTGTCAATCCAAAACGCAGTACACGTGAATCCCGATCCGGGCGAATGGATGATTCTGGCGGCGGTCGCGTTTTTCATGCTGCAGATGGGACTGCTCGGCAGCTATATCGTGCGCCTACGGGACCGGCTCGCCCGACATCACGATCAAATCGCCGAAATGGCGACACGCGATGAATTGACCGGCAGCTACAACCGCCGCTTTCTCATCGATGCATTGAGCCACGAGCCGGAGCAATCGGATCCGGCCGAGACGTACTGCGTGTGTCTGATGGACGTCGACCACTTCAAGCGGATCAACGATCAATACGGCCATTCCGTCGGCGACGACGTTCTGTGTCGCTGCGCGACAGCCATCCAGGCCGATATTCGAGACATCGACACGTTCGGCCGCTACGGCGGCGAGGAATTTCTGCTCATATTGCCCCGCATTCGGGATCACAAAACCATCACGATCGCCGAGCGCCTCCGCGTTGCCATCGAAAGCCTGGTGTTCGAAGCCGATCACCGAAGTTTCGGCGTCACATTGTCCATTGGCGTGGCCGAAAGCCGCTTGGGCGAACCATACGCCACCTTGCTGAAACGCGCTGACGAGGCGCTTTATCGAGCCAAGAACAGCGGCCGTAACCGCGTCTGCCGGGCCGAAACCGGCAACACGGCCGATGCCGGATAATATTGCGCGCCGCATCGCAAGGCTGGATCGGGTGCCGGAAACGCCCGGCCCTCTTTTATTTCCGCGGCCCCACCCCACATCGTTTAACTACCCTATTGATCGACATGAGCGCCATGAAAGCGACACTCGACTGGCAGGACGGCCTGGAATTCGACGCCACCGCCGACAGCGGCCACCGCGTGAGCATCGACGGCCCGCCCGATCTCGGCGGCAAGAACGCCGGCTTCCGGCCGATGGAGATGATGCTGCTTTCGGTCGGTGGCTGTAGCGCGATGGATGTGATGCACATTCTGAAGAAATCGCGCCAGGACGTGACCGGCTGCCGGATCGAGGTCGAGGGCGAGCGGGCCGAGACCGAGCCCAAGGTCTTTACCGATATCCATGTCCAGTTCATCGTCACCGGGCGCGGCTTAAGCGAAAAGCATGTGGCACGCGCGGTCGAGCTTTCCGCGGAAAAATACTGCTCGGCCTCGATCATGCTGGCCAAGGCCGTGAACATGACGCACGGCTACACGATTCACGAAGCCGAATGAAACGGCCCGTGCGCGCCGGATACCGCGCCTTGTTCGGACACCGCGGACGCGAGCACTGATGGATAAACTTCGCCTGCACGGTTTCAACAACCTGACCAAGTCGTTGTCGTTCAACATCTACGACATCTGCTATGCCCGCACGCGCGAGCAGAAACAGGCCTATATCGCCTATATCGACGAGGTGTTCAACGCCGACCGGCTGACCCAGATCCTCACCGAGGTCTCCGACATCATCGGCGCGCATATCCTCAATGTGGCGCGTCAGGACTACGAGCCCGAAGGCGCGAGCGTGACCCTCCTGATCGCCGAGGACAACGCCTACGAAGGCCCGGTATCGGAAGCCGTGGTCGGCCATCTCGACAAAAGCCACATCACGGTCCATACCTATCCGGAGTTTCATCCCGACGACGGTATCTCGACCTTCCGCGCGGACATCGACGTCTCCACCTGCGGGCTGATCTCGCCGCTCAAGGCGCTGGATCACCTGATCCACAGCTTCGAGTCCGACGTAGTCACGCTGGATTACCGCGTGCGCGGCTTCACCCGCGACGTGGGCGGCGACAAGCACTTCATCGACCACGAGATCAACTCGATCCAGGATTACATCCCGGACGATATCGGCGCGCGCTACCAGATGGTCGACGTCAACGTGCCGGCCGAGCGCATCTTTCATACCAAGATGCGGCTGACCGAGTTCGATCTCGACGACTATCTGTTCGCGGAAAACGCAGCGGCTCTGCCCGCCGCGGAAGCACGGGATCTCGGCGAGCGCATCGCCGGCGAGATCACCGATATCTTCTACGGCCGCAATCTTGCAGCGAGACCGTGATGGATATTCGCGCCGAAGACTTCGAGACCGAGTTCGCGCGCCAGCCGCTGGCCCGGGTCTATGTGGTCGCCGGCATCGAGCCGCTGCAAGTGGTCGAAGCCGCCGACGCGGTGCGCCGCCGCGCCCGTGACGAAGGTTTCGACGAGCGCGATATCCTGCATGCCGAACCCGGCTTCGACTGGGGCCAGCTCGCCACCGCCGGCGCCAATCGATCCCTATTCGCCGTCCGGCGTATCGTCGAACTGCACCTGCCGGACAAGGGACCGGGCAAGCCCGGCTCGGCGGCGATCGCGGATTTTCTCAAGCAGGACGCACCGGACACCTTGCTGCTCGTGGTCGCGCCCGGGCTGGCGGCCTCGGCGCGCAAGAGCGCCTGGTACAAGGCCGCCGCCAGAGCCGGCGTGGTCAGCTACGCCTGGCCGCTGCCGATCTCGCGGATGGTGGCGTGGATCGAGCGCCGATCCGAAAAGCGCGGCCTCGGCCTGACCCGCGAAGCCGCGCGATTGTTGGCCACCCAGAACGAAGGCAATCTGCTCGCCGCGGCCCAGGAGATCGACCGGCTCGCCCTGCTCCATCCCGAAGCCACGGTCGATCACGACGAGGTGCGCGCGGCGGCCGGCGATCATGCCCGCTTCGATATTTTCGATCTGCCGGCCAAGGCGCTCGCCGGCGATGCCGCGGGTGCGGTGAAAACCCTGTACCGGCTGCGCGCCGAGGGCGTGGACGCGGTACCGATCACCTGGGCGCTGGTCAACGATCTGCGCACGCTCTACCAGGCCGCGCTCGCCGCCCGCGCCAACCGGCTCGACGCCTATATGAACAAGATTTTCATGCCGGTGGCCCGCAAGCGCCAGATTTCCGACGCCGCGCGGGCAGCCGAGCCGGCCCGTTTGGCGGCCCTACTGCGCCAGGCCGCGCGCACCGATGCCATCAACAAGGGCGCGGCCGCGGGCCGAGCCTGGGACGAACTGATAACATTGACGATTGCGCTTTCCGGGCACACGCCGGCCGCGCGCACCACGCACCCTTCATTTGCCACGACACGATCGCCATGAGCGCGAACCCAAGCGAACCCGACCGCGAGGCTTTCTCCCGCGTGACCCGTCAGATGCACGTGCTGGGCGCAGCCGCCAAGCGCGCGGCCCGGCGCATGGCCGCGGCCGAGCCGGGCGAGAAGAATGCGGCCCTGTTCGCTATCGCCGAGGCGCTGACCGAGCAACAGGACAGCATCCTGGCCGCCAATGCCAAGGACGTTCGCGAAGCGCGCGGCAAGCTCGACGACGCCGCGGTCGAGCGCCTCGAGCTCAACCCCGGACGCATCGAGCGCATGGCCGAGGGGCTGCGCCAGGTCGCCGCCCTCGCCGATCCGATCGGCAGCCTGACTGATCTGAACTTTCGACCGTCGGGCATTCAGGTCGGGCACATGCGCGTGCCGCTCGGGGTGGTCGGCATCATCTACGAATCGCGGCCGAACGTGACCGCGGACGCGGCCGCGCTGTGCCTGAAATCCGGCAACGCGGCGATCCTGCGCGGCGGCTCCGAATCGGTGCATTCCAATCAGGCGATCGCGACCGCGGTGGCGCGCGGGCTGACCGATGCCGGGCTGCCGCGCGAGGCGATACAAGTGGTCGAAACCACCGACCGCGAAGCCGTGGCCGCCATGCTGGCGATGCCGCAATACATCGACGTCATCGTGCCCCGGGGCGGCAAGGGGTTGATCGGGTTCGTGGCCGAGCATGCGCGCATGCCCGTGATCAAGCATCTGGACGGCGTCTGCCACGTCTATATCGACGACTCGGCCGATCGCGACAAGGCCGTCGCCATCGCGGTCAACGCCAAGACCCAGCGCTACGGCACGTGCAACACGATGGAAACGCTGCTGGTCGCCGAATCGGTGGCGGCCTCCATTCTCGAGCCGCTGGCGCACGACCTGATCCAGGCCGGCGTGACCCTGCGCGGTTGCCCGGCCACACGGGAACTGCTCGGCCCGGAGGTCCAGCCGGCCACCGACGCCGACTGGGCGGCCGAATATCTGGCGCCGACCCTGGCCGTGCGCATCGTGCCCGACATGGACGCCGCGATCGAGCATATCGAGCACTGGGGCTCGCATCACACCGACGCCATCGTGACCGAGAACGTCACCCGGGCGCGCGCCTTCATCCGCGCGGTAGATTCGGCTTCGGTCATGGTCAATGCCTCGACCCGCTTCGCCGACGGCTTCGAATACGGGTTGGGCGCCGAGATCGGCATTTCGACCGACAAGCTCCACGCCCGTGGGCCGGTCGGGCTCGACGGCCTGACCTCCCAGAAATACGTCGTCTTCGGCGACGGCCATGTCCGCTAAATCATCGTCAATGATCCACAGCAGCGCCCCGATCGGTATCCTCGGCGGTACCTTCGATCCAGTTCACAATGGCCACCTGCGGCTGGCCATGGAACTGGCCACCGATCTGAAACTGGCCCAGGTCCGTCTGATTCCCAACGGCCGGCCGCCGCATCGCGAACAGCCGGGCGCCACGCCGGGCCAGCGCGCGAAATGGATCCGCGTGGCGACCGCCAACGAACCGCGGCTCGCCCTCGACGACCGCGAACTCATGCGCGACGGCGCGTCCTACATGGTCGATACGCTCGCTTCGTTGCGCGCAGACTTTCCGGGCCATCCGCTGTGCCTGATCATGGGCCGGGACGTGTTCGCCAAGCTGCCCAGCTGGTACGAATGGGAACGGCTGTTCGAATACGCCCATATCGTGCTCATCGAGCGGCCCGGACTATCGGCCGAATTCGCGCGCGAGGCGACCGCCGAGTTGGAACGGCGCTCGACCGGCGACATCGACGAACTGCATCGCCGGCAGGACGGCCTGATCTACAACTACGCGCCGCCGCCGCTGGCGATCTCGGCCAGCCGTATCCGTAAGCTCATCGCCTCCGGGGAAAGCCCGCGCTACCTCTTGCCGGCGACGATTCTCGACGACATCATGGATTACAAGATTTATCGCTCGCCGGCGAGCGAGGCCGAGGAATGATGGCAGCAAACAATACCCGGACCGACAACACCGCCCAAACCGCCGAAACGGCGCCCGCAGACAGCCCGCTACGGGTCGCGCTCGACGCGGTCGCGGAGCTCAAGGGCGAATCGGTCAAGGTGTTGGATGTCGCCCGTCTCACCACCATCGCCGAGCATCTGGTGATCTGCACCGGCCGCTCCGGACGCCACGTCAGGCGTATAGGCGAAACGGTGATCGCCAACGCCAAGCAGGCCGGACTGTCGCCGCGCGTCGAGGGCCTGGAACAGGCCGAATGGGTGCTGATCGATCTCAACGGCGTGGTCGTGCATATCATGCAGCCGGTAACCCGCGCCTATTATCAGCTCGAAAAACTCTGGGACGTGGATGTCGCCGCCGGCCCGGACGCCTCGACCGCCGCGCACTAGGCCCTACCCGACGACATGCGTATCCGGCTGATCGCCGTGGGCCGGCGCATGCCCGCATGGGTGACGACGGCCTATAACGATTATGCGCGGCGCCTGCCGCGCGAGTGCCGGCTCGAACTGGTCGAGATACCGCTGGCCAAGCGCCATGAGGCCGGTGATACCGCCAAGGCCGTCGCCGCCGAGGAAGCACGCATGGTCAAGGCGATCGGCCGCGACGCCGAGGTGATCGCGCTTACGCTGGACGGCCGGCCCTGGTCCACCGCGACCCTGGCCGACGACCTGAAATCCTGGATGAACGACGGCCGCGACCGCGCCATCCTGATCGGCGGCCCCGACGGCCTGGGCGAAAACGCCCTGGCCGCCGCGCGGCACCGGCGCTCGCTGTCCGAGTTGACCTTGCCGCATCCCCTGGTGCGCGTGATCGTGGCCGAACAGCTGTTCCGTGCCCACAGTATCCTGATCGGCCATCCCTACCATCGCGCCTGATCCACGCGCCGACGCCGCGCCGGCCGCGGCTACGATCATTGTTGAGTTGCGGGATTAGGGGTGCGGTGTCGACAATTCATACATGAACCGTTCGATTTCCATCACGCCTTTATGCGGCGGCTGCCGCCACGGTCGGGCTTCGTGAGCAGCGCGGAGCCACTGATCGACGCCGATGCCCTGCGGGTCGAGATCCTGGTCAACGCCGGTCCGGGCGAGACCCGCGCGGCCCAGATCGAGCGCGGCGTGCTGCAGGACATCCATATCCAGCGCGACGCGACCGCCAGCGCGGTCAGCAATATCTATCTCGGTGTGGTCCAGCGCGTACTGGCCGGCATGCAGGCCGCCTTCATCGACATCGGAGCCGAGCGCGCGGCCTTCCTTCAGGTCTCGGACATGGTCCGCCCGGATACCGGCGACGACGCCGACACGCCGCGCATCGAGAAACGGCTGCACGCCGGCGATCGCGTACTGGTCCAGGTCACCCGCGACGCCATGGGCACCAAGGGCGCGCGGCTGACCACCGATCTCGCCATTCCGTCGCGGTTTCTGGTCTATATGCCGCATACGCCCCGGATCGGCGTGTCCGCCCGTATCGAGAGCGAAGAGGAACGCTCGCGTCTGTTCGAGGCGGTATCGGATCTTAGACGCGAGCTCGACCTGCCGGGCGGTTTTATCGTGCGTACCGTGGCCGACGGCGCCGCCCCGACGGCGCTGGCCGCCGACATGCGTTTTCTCGCCACGGTATGGGCCGATATCCGCTCCCAGGCCGAACACGTGCCGGGCGAAACCCTGATCTACGGCGACCTGCCGCTGGCCATCCGCATGCTGCGCGACCTGCTCACGCCGGAGGTCTCGGCGGTGATCATCGACGACGCGCGCGCCTGGAACGAGATGATCGCCTTCACGCGGCGCTTCGCGCCCGAGTTTACCGACCGCGTACTGATGCACGAGGGCGACACCCCGCTGTTCGCCCAGTACGGCATCGAGGACGCGATCCAGCGGGCGCTGCAGCCGCGCGTACCGCTCAAGTCCGGCGGGTTTCTGATCATCGAACAGACCGAGGCGATGATTACGGTGGACGTGAACACCGGCGGCTTCGTGGGCACGCGCAGCCTCGAACAGACCGTGCTGCGCACCAATCTCGAAGCCGCCCAGACCGTGGCCCGTCAGCTTCGGCTGCGCAACCTGGGCGGCATCATCGTGATCGACTTCATCGATATGATCGATGCCGAACACAAGCAGCAGGTGCTGGCGCAGCTGACCGCCGCACTCGCGGCCGATCCGGCCAAGACCGCGATCGGCCCGCTGTCCAATCTCGGGCTGGTCGAAGTCACCCGCAAGCGGACGCGCGAATCGCTCGAGCACCTACTATGCGCGCCGTGCGAGGCCTGCGGCGGGCGCGGCTACGTCAAGACGCCGGAAACGATCGCCTTCGACCTGTTCCGCGAGATTGCGCGCCGGGCCTGGCTGCGCCCACGTGCCGATGCCGAGTTGCTGGTGCTCGCGCCGCCGGATACCATCGATCAACTGCTCGACGGCCAGGCTGGGGCTTTTCGTCGTGTGTGCGACGATGCCGGTGTGATCGTCAGGCTACAGGCCGAAGCGCTCTACGGGCCCGAACAATTCGATGTGGTCGTGATGTAAGCTGGGCTAAAGATCGCCCGCCATGCATCGTGCAAGCCCGGCGCGCCGGTACGAAACGCCGCGGAACTGCCCATGCCCGGCCCAAAATATCACCACAACGCCATGCCTGATGCTCTGCCGGGCGCGTTCGCGACGCCCCCGCGTTGATCAATCGAACGCCACGCGCGCGGCCTCCGCGCGGCTGGATCAAGCGCAGCCTGATCATCGCCGGCGCCGGGGTGATCGTGCTCGCCGGATTGCTGGTGGGCGGCGTTTTTCTGTTCGATCGATTCGCGCCGCAGTATCGGCACGCTTTGGCCGATCGCGTCGGTCAACGCATTCATGCCCAGGTCACGGCTTCGGGCCTGGAAATCGGCTGGGGCCGGCACGGCCCGATTGTATATCTCGACGATCCGCGCATCACGCGCCCCGGTGCCGATCGGCCCGCTCTTACCGCCGACCGGCTGGGGCTGGAATTCTCGCTCTCCGCTCTACTCGGCGGTTCGCGCCTGCCCGACGGCCTGATCATCAACAACCTGCACGCCAGCCTGGTACAACGAGACGGCCGGCTGCGGCTCGCCCACTGGGGCGCCTCGGGCGGCCAGGGCATGAACTGGTCGAAGCTCGAGGCCGTTCGCCGTCAGATCGCGCATGTACGCGTCGACGGCGGCGAGCTGACGATCACCGCCGAGGCCCTGCCGGGCGGCCGCATGCGCTGGTCGAACCTGCATCTGGCGCTCGACGACCATAACGACCACAGGCTACAGGCGAGCGCCTCGGCACAGGGCCCGGCCTGGTGGCCGGCACTGGAGGCCAGCGTCACGCTCCAGGGCGCGCTGGCGCATCCGGATCGTCTGCATTTTTCGCTGCACGGCGACGGCATCCGCCCGCTGGCGGTCGTGCGGCGCAGCCGGCCCGGCCTGGCGTCGCAACTGCGCGGCGGGCGGCTGTCGTTCGATCTCGACGGCCATTGGCGCCACGACCGGCTGATCGACACCCGCTTCACGCTCGACAGCGGGGCGCTGGCCCGCCAAGGCCACGATCAGCCGCTGGTGCCCGCCTTTACGGCGGTATTCAAGGCGCACAGCGATCGGGGCGCGCGGCGTATCGACGTTCAACTGGCGCGGCTGACCAGCGGCCTGAAACAATCGGAGGCGTTCGACGCTAAAGCCCGTTTCGATACCGCTTTGCATGCGCTTTCGGTCACCGCCCGTCACCTGCCCGGGCCGTTGGCGCTGCGGATCGCACGGCTGGCCGAACCGCGGCTGGCCGACACCGCCATCGACGGCTCGATCGATAATCTTTCGCTGAACTGGCGGCCCGGCCGGCCGCTCGACGCGAGCATAGGATTTTCCGGCCTGACCATCGATAACCCGCACATCGCCTTCGGCCCGATCGCCGGACGTTATCGGCAACAGGGCGAACACCACACGCTGGTCTTTAACGATGCGGGCGGGCAACTCTCGTCGGCGCGCTATATCGACGGCGACGTCGATATCACCGATCTGGGCGGTCGGGTGAGCTGGCAGCCGGACGGCGACCACGGCTGGTCGATCGATTTCGACAAGCTGCGGCTCGCCAGCCGCAAGGCGCGGCTGACGACCTCCGGGCATGTTCATCTGCCCGGCGACGACAAGTCGCCGATCGTCGATATCAGCGCCGATATCGTAGCGCCGCATATCGCCCGCCTGCTCGGTCATGTCCCGCAGACCAAGGGCCTGCCGAACCCGCGCCTGCGCGATTGGCTGCCCAAGGCGATCGTCGCCGGATCGCTCGATCGCGGCCACGTCGAGATCGACGGCCCGATCAATCGTTTTCCGTTCGCCCGGGCCAAAAACGGCAACGGTTTTCATATGACCCTGGCCGGGCACGGGGTCGAAGTACGCTATAAGCCCGGCTGGCCGAAGGTTAGCGACGCCAAGGGCACGGTCTCGCTCGACAACGATGCCTTGACGCTGGATCTGGCCGGCGCGGAGATGCTGGGTGTGGGCATCGACAGCGCCAAGGTTCAGGTCGACGACGTACGCGAGCCGGTCATGCATTTGACCGGCTCGGTCGACGACGCGCCGGCCACGAAGCTGATGGCTTTCATCGCCGAATCGCCGCTGCGGGACAAGTTCGGCAAGCTGGTGGACGCGCTCGATGTCAAAGGCCCGGCCGATCTCGGGGTGAACCTGCGCATTCCGCTCAAGCCGGGGCTCGGCGATATCGAGGTCGACGGCACCATCGACGCCAAGGGCGACACCTTGCGCCAGCGACACCTGCCCGGCCCGATCACCGGTATTGAAGGAGAGTTGGCGTTCACCGAGCGCGGCATCACCGCCCCGGAGTTGACCGGCCGGATGCTGGGCGTGCCGATCTCGGCCGATATCACGAAAGCCCCGGGCGGCGGTCAACGCATCACCGCGCGCGCGAAGCCGAGCTTGCCCGACGACCGGGCGGCGCTGGCGTATTATCTGCCCGATGCCTGGCTGGTTTACGCCAAGGGCACGACCGCCATGACCGTGGGTTTCACGGTCAAGGGCTCCGGCCGGATCAGCCCGATAGACATCGACAGCGATCTGGTCGGCATGGCGATCCGGCTACCGGCGCCGCTGACCAAACCGGCGGCGACCCGTGCGCCGCTGACGGTCACCGTCGATCCCGATAGCGGGCATATCGACGCCGATTACGACCAACGCCTGCAGCTGGCGGTAGACCTCGACGCCAACAGCCGGCCCGAGCGCATCCACGCCCTGGTCGGCGCGACCGATCTACAACCGCCGGATACCGACGGCCTGTGGATCGGCGGCCATGCCAATCGGGTCGACGGTCTCGGCTGGTTTTATGTCGTGCGCCATGTGCTTTACGGCGCGCCGGCCGGCATCCCCGGCGCACCGGAAACCGCGGCCATCGGCCCGGGCGCGTCGAACGACACGGACAGCACCTCGGATCTGGCTTTCCTCGGCGGCGATCTGACCATCGGCCGGCTGTACTTCGGCAATCGCTATATCGCCGGACCGCACATTCGCGCCCAGCGGATGACCGATGTCACCGGTTGGCGGGTGAACTTCGAGGGCGACGACAGCCAGGGCCAGATCACGTGGACCGTGCGGCCCGGCCAGGCCACGCGCATCGCGGGCAACCTCAAGCGGATCGCCCTGCACACCGAAACCGCCGAGCCCGACGCGGATTCGAATACCGATGCGGATACGAGCGCGGCCAATTCGACCGTGCTCTGGCCCGATCTAGCGCCGAACGATCTGCCGGCGATGCAATTGTTCGTCCAGAACTTCGTTGTCGACGGCATTTCTTTCGGCCGCACGCGCGTGAACGCGCGCGCGAGCGCAAACGGCTGGTCGCTGGAGCATTTCCGGCTCGCCGGCGGCGCGTTGACCGGCACCGCCAGCGCCCACTGGCAACGCGACGGCGGCGTCGACCAGGCCGCCGCGCATGCCGATTTCGACGGCCACGGCCTGGCGCGCCTGCTGCGCAGCTTCGGCTATGTTTCGCCGATCCGCGCCAAGCAGGCCCGCATCAAGGTCGACCTGGCGATCGCTCCCAACGACAACGGCTTGGACCTGCGCTACCTCAACGGCCACGTCCATCTGGCGCTCGACCACGGCACCCTGCTGACCGTCGAGCCCGGCCCCGGCCGTCTACTCGGCCTGTTCAATCTGTACGTGCTGCCGCGGCGATTGCGGCTGGATTTCCGCGACGTGGTCGACAAGGGCATGGCTTTCGACAAAGTGCGCGCGGATTTCAATATTCGTCAAGGCCAGGCCTTCAGCGACAATGCGCGCATCCTCACGCCGTCGGCCAAGATCCGCATCACCGGCCGGATCGGCATAGCGACGCGCGACTACAACGAACATGTCACCATCACGCCGCAATTGGGCAGCGGCGTGGCGATCGCCAGCGCGGTGCTGGGCGGCCCGATCGTCGGCGCGGCGGTGTTCGCGGTGCAGGAACTGCTCAAAAAGCCGATCCAGCATTTCTCCTCGGTGAGCTACAACCTCAAGGGCAGCTGGGACGACCCGCAGATCGTCAATCCGCAGGCGAACGACGGCGACCACAACACGGCGCCCCCGTCCGCGTCCGAGGCTCCCGAGCCTTCGAGCCACTAGCGTAGCCGACATCCGGATCAAGCCACGCCGATGTTCGAAGCCCACTTCCACGATCGTCTCGCCGGCTTCGCCGACGCGCTGGCCGAGCGCCCGCCGGCGATCGCGGCGCTCGTGATCGTCGGGGCCGAACTCTGCGATCCGGTCG
>NZ_DASSKM010000034.1:0-6014 GCF_035690525.1 Salinisphaera sp. | reverse complement strand
CCAGCGCGAACGGGTCCGGAATCGCGCCGGCCGGATTCGGATTGCTGGTGGTCGCGCGATCCCGGTCGGGGATGCCCTGGCGCGGGGTGTCTTCGAAGTCGAGCATGGCGTGTTCCTTTGCTGTGCTTCGTTAAAAAGCGTCGTTTCGTTGTGTGCTGTCGGGGCTAAAAGAAGAGGAACTGTCCGCAGATGAACGCAGATTGACGCAGATAAAAGAAACGACTTGTTGTTTTGTCTTCAATCTGCGTGCTTCTGCGTCCATCTGCGGATCAATGTATTCGTCTTCGCCTTACTGACAGGCCTCGCAATCCGGATCGTCGATGGCACAGGCCATGGGTGCGACCGGCTCGCCTTTCGGCGCGGGCGAGGTGCCGGCGCTGTGGCCATTGCTGTGGCCGTGACCGTTGGCCGACGCGCTGGCGCTGCCCGTGACCGAGCCGCCCGCACTGATACCGCCGCCGCCACCGTTGCCGACCGCGTTCAGCCGGTGATCGGCGATGGTCGACTTCTCGGTGTGCGTGGCGCTGGTCGAGCGCAGGTAGTAGGTGGTCTTGAGCCCCTTCTTCCACGCCAGCTTGTACAGCTCGTCGAGCTTGCGGCCCGATGGTTCGGCCATATACAGGTTCAGGCTTTGGGCCTGATCCAGCCATTTCTGGCGGCGCGAGCCGCATTCGACCAACCAACGCGCATCGATCTCGAAGGCGCATTTGTAGAGCACCTTGAGCTCGTCCGGGATACGGTCGATCGCCTGCACGGAGCCGTCGTAGTATTTGAGATCGTTGGCCATGACCTGATCCCACAAGCCGCGCTCCTTGAGGTCGGCGACCAGATACGGATTGGCTACGGTGAACTCGCCCGACAGGTTCGATTTGACGTACAGGTTCTGGTACGTCGGCTCGATCGACTGACTCACGCCGGTGATATTGGCGATGGTCGCGGTGGGTGCTATGGCCATGGTGTTGGAGTTGCGCATGCCGACCTGGCCGATGCGGGTCCGCAGGCTCTCCCAGTCCAGCGTCTGCGACTCGTCCTGATCCAGATATTCGGCCCCGCGATTCTCGCGCAGCAGCTTGATGGAATCGATCGGCAAAATGCCCTGATCCCACAGGCTGCCCTTGAACGAGCTATAGGCGCCGCGCTCCTCGGCCAGATTGGTCGAGGCCTGGATGGCGTAGTAGCTGATCTGCTCCATGGAGCGATCGGCGAATTCCACCGCCTCGTCGGACTCGTACGGCAGTTTCAGCTTGTACAGCGCGTCCTGGAAGCCCATCAGGCCCATGCCGACCGGGCGGTGACGCAGGTTGGAGTCGCGCGCGGTCTTGACGCTGTAGTAGTTGTACTCGATCACGTTGTCGAGCATACGCATCGCGGTGTTGACGGTGCGCTCGAGTTTGGCCGTGTCCAGCTCGCCCCGGCCTTCTTCATTCAACACGATATGCTGCGGCAGGTTCACGGAGCCCAGGTTGCAGACCGCGATCTCCTTGCCCGGCGCCGTGTTGAGCGTGATTTCCGTGCACAGGTTCGAACTGTGCACCACACCCTTGTGCTGTTGCGGCGATCTGAGATTGCACGGGTCCTTGAAGGTGAACCACGGGTGGCCCGTTTCGAACAGCATGGACAGCATCTTGCGCCACAGGCCGACGGCGCCGATGGTCTTGCAGTTCGTGATCTCGCCTCTAGCGGCGGCTTCCTCGTAGGCCACATAGGCGGCCTCGAAGGCGGCCCCGGTCAGATCGTGCAGGGTCGGCACGTCGTCCGGCGAAAACAGAGTCCAGTTTTCGTCGTTTAGCACACGCTTGACGAACAGATCCGGGATCCAGTTCGCGGTGTTCATGTCGTGGCAGCGGCGGCGATCGTCGCCGGTGTTCTTGCGCAGATCGAGGAATTCCTCGATGTCCTTGTGCCAGGTTTCCAGATAGGCACAGACCGCGCCCTTGCGCTTACCACCTTGATTCACGGCCACGGCCGTATCGTTGACGACTTTCAGGAACGGCACCACGCCCTGGCTCTTGCCGTTGGTGCCCTTGATATGGGCGCCCATGGCGCGGACATTGGTCCAGTCGTTGCCGAGCCCGCCGGCGAACTTGGACAGCAGCGCGTTGTCCTGCACCGCTTCGTAGATGCCGTGCAGATCGTCGGACACGCTGGTGAGATAACAACTGGACAGCTGCGGACGCAGCGTGCCGGAGTTGAACAGCGTCGGCGTGGACGACATAAAATCGAAGCTCGACAACAGCTTGTAGAACTCGACCGCTTTTTCCTCGCGCTCGATCTCGTTGAGCGCGAGCCCCATCGCCACGCGCATGAAGAACGCCTGCGGCAGCTCGAAGCGCTTGTTTTGGTGATGGATGAAGTAGCGGTCGTAAAGCGTCTGCAGGCCGAGATAGGTGAAGCCCAGATCGCGATCGGCGATCAGCGCGTTGCCGAGCATGTCCAGATCGTACTCGCCCAGGCGCGGATCAAGCAGCTCGTGGTGCACGCCCGACGCGATGAAGTCCTTGAAGTACCGAGTATAGCCCTCGCGCATCTCGGCGTGGGTGGCATACAGCACATCGCCGTCGGCGAGAAACGTCAACGCTTCGTGGCGCAGCTTGTCCATCAGTAGGCGCGCGGCGACCGAGCCGTAGTTCGGTTCGGCTTCCAGACGCTGGCGCGCGGACAGAATCAGCGCGGTCGACAGCTCGTCCTCGGTGATGCCGTCGTAGGCGTTTTTCAGCGCATCGGCCAGCACGGTCTCGGCGGCCACCCCGGCGACGCCTTCGCAGGCCTCGCCGATCACGCGCGTCAGGCGGTCGCGATCGAGTTCGGCGGTGGCGCCGTTGTTGAAGGTGACCTGGATCTCACGGCCGGCGGCCGGCGCGTCGGCAGCACCCGTCTCGGCCTGCTTGGCCGCGCGCTCGCGGGCGCGCTGTTCACGATAGAGCACGTACGAGCGGGCCACCTTGTGCTCGCCGAAGCGCATCAGCGCCAGCTCGACGTAGTCCTGGATGTCCTCGATATGGACCGCGCCGCCGCCCGGCAGGCTGCGGGTCACGCCCTGGACCACCTGTTCGGTGATGTCCTTGACGGTCTGGCGGATGCGCGACGAGGCCGCGCCCTGCTGGCCTTCCACGTCGATGAACGCCTTGGTGACGGCGAGTTCAATCTTGGAAGCATCGAACGGCGTGACCTTGCCGTTGCGACGAATGACCTTGTACGCGCCCGGCTTGGTGGCCTCGATGGCCGCGCCGAAGCTCGCCTCGCCCTGCCGGCCGCGCGATTCGCTGCGCTCGGAAATCTCTGCTTGTTCCATCTCGTCTCCGCGCTGGTTGGCTGCGCTGCGCCGCAACGCGCCGTGAAAGATTGCCCCTTTTAAAACGACCCCTGACGACGCCGTGAACCGCTGGGCACCGGGCCGCTGGACAACCAAGATACCCCACTAGATACTGTGGTCAAGGCCCCGTTTTATGGCCTTAAATCACTACATATTGTGTGACGCCGGTGAACAGAACGTGCACAACGCTGTGGATAAACCCCGGGATAATTTCGCCGATGCGCCGTCCGACAAGGCTTTGCCGCGTTGCCGTGCGGTTCGCCGCGATACGATCGCCACGGCGACGTCTTGTATCTCGCCCGTGTTTGTCGCCGATCGCGCACGCCGGCGGATTTCACCCGTCATCGGGCACAATTTCTTCGTCGGCAAGCTCTTACGACCGTCGGAAAATATTACGATTATTTTTCTTGTTTCCGGCCGCTACATCGATAGCTTCGACGAAACGCGAACACGACGCGGCCGGCGCGGCCGTATCGAAACAGGAATGACGCCGCCACCCAGACCGGCGACAATACCGCCATGGATGTGATCGTTATTCGCCACGGTATCGCGCTTGAACGTGAACAGGCCCGCGCCATGAACCTGTCCGACGCCGAGCGCCCGCTGACCGCGCACGGCGAGCGGCGCACCCGCGCGGCCGCGGCCGGTCTGCGCGCGGCGCTGGCCGGGATGCCGATCGACGATATTCTGACCAGCCCGCTGCTGCGCGCGCGCCAAAGCGCGGAAATCCTGGCCGGCTATCTGGACGACCCGCCGGTCGACGAGGCCGATGTACTCGCCCCGCCGGTCGAAATGGAAGCATTGGACGATTGGCTGCATACCCATTTCGGCGAGCGCCGGGTGATGCTGGTTGGCCACGAACCGGATTTGGCGAGTTGGGTGTCGTGGAGCCTGACCCGCCGGCGCGATCGCTTGCTGGCCTTCAAGAAAGCCGGCGCCGCGCTGCTGGAATTCCCCGGCGCGCCCGACGGCGGCACCGGCACCCTGCGCTGGCTGCTCACGGCGTGCCAGCTGCGCGCGCTGGCCTAACGCCTACGCTGTATCGTAAGCCACCATGACCGAATACGACTGGCTGATCATCGGCGGCGGCCCGCACGGCCGCTTTATCGCCGCCTCGATCGCACGCGCCGCACGAGAAGCCCGTCTGGCCGTGGTCGATCCGTTGCCGGCGCTGGCCGCTTGGCGCGCCCGGGCCGCAGCCTGCGGCATGCGCTACCTGCGCTCGTCCAACGCCCATCATCTGGGCGCGCGCGCCGACAGTCTGCGCCGGTTCGCGCGCGCGGCGGGCTACGACGGAACGCATGCGCTCGGCTATTATCGCCGGCCTTCGCTGGCGCTGTTCGACGAGCACGCCGCGGCCGAACTCGGCGCGCCGGCGCACGTGCCGCGCCGCGCGCATCGTCTTACGCGCCGGCACGGCGGCTGGCGCGTCGAACTCGATGACGGCGACACGCTCACCGCCCGCCGCGTCGTACTCGCCACCGGCCCCGGCCGGCCCTATCGCCCGGCCGGATTCGAGCACGCCGAGCATGTCTTCGACCCGGATTTCGAGCTCGGCGACCCGGGTGCGGCGACCGTAATCGTGGGCGGCGGCATCACCGGCGCCCAGTTCGCGCTGCGCGCCGCCGAGGCCGGGCGCCGCACGTGCTGGCTCACCCGGCATCGACCGGTGCGCGCGGATTTCGATTCCGACCCCTGCTACGCCGGCCCGCGCTGCCTGGCGCCGTTCGTGAACGCCCCGCCCGCGCGGCGCACCCAAATGCTGGCCGACGCGCGCCTGCCGGGCACACTGCCGCCGGATATCCACGGCGCGATCACCGCAGCACTCGCGGCCCGCCGGGTCGCCTGGCGCCGTGGCGAGCCCGAACGCCTGACGCCGAGCGGCGTGCTGCTGGCCGACGGCCGGCTGATCCATGCCGGGCGCGTGATTCTGGCGACCGGATTCGCCCACCGCCCCGACCCAAACAGCCTGCTCGGGCGCGCGGTCGCCGATTTCGATCTGGCGCTCGACCCGGCCGGCCATCTGTATATCGATGCCGAACTGGCCGCCGCGCCGGGCCTGCACATCGCCGGGCGCCCGGCCAGCCTGCAGCTCCGGCCCATGGCCGGCAACATCAAGGGCGCGCGTCTGGCCGGGCGCGTGCTGGCGGCGATCGCCCGCCACGCGGCCGCCGCCGCATGAGATCCATCCTTGGGAGATTGTCGTGTCCGATACGCTGACCACCGTTATCGAACATTACGGCCTGCTGGCGGTGTTCGTGCTGAGCACGCTCGAATCCGCCTGTATTCCAATCGCAAGCGAAGTGGTGGTGCCCCCGGCGGGATTTCTGGCCTACCAGGGCGCGCTGTCGCTCTGGGGCGTGGTGGCAGCCGCCACGCTGGGCAACGTCGCCGGCGGCTGGATCGCCTACGCCGTCGGCCGGCGCGGCGGGCGCCCGCTGATCCGGCGCTACGGCCGCTATATTTGGCTTAGCGAGCGGCATCTGGCGCGGGCCGAGGCCTGGTTCACCCGGCGCGGCGAGATCACGGTGTTCGTGGCCCGTCTGCTGCCGGCGTTTCGCACCTTCATCTCGTTGCCGGCGGGCATCGGCGAAATGCCGTTGGGGCGTTTTCTGATCTATTCCCTGCTCGGCTCGCTGCCGTGGAATCTGGCGCTGGCGCTGGCCGGCTACGAGTTCGGCGCCCACTGGGACACGATCGA
>NZ_DASSKM010000033.1:0-7971 GCF_035690525.1 Salinisphaera sp. | reverse complement strand
GTAACGCCAGCGCAATTGGAGCATGCGGCGCGCCGCATGCGAGTTGCCGATGGCGGCGGGCAGCCGCGACAGCGCATCGCGTTTTGCCTCGTCCTCGCCATACAACCAGGCGGAACCGTGCTCCCAGTACAACGAACGGCGCGGGCCCAGCACGTCGAGCATTCGCGACTGCTGCCCCAACCGGTTCCATAACAGCGCGACGTCACACTTCTGACGGGCGACGATACGGCGCGACCAAGCCCGGCGCAGCGCCCGCGGCCAGCGCGGAATCTCGATGCCGCTGCATTTCTTCTCGAAAGCCAGATCGGAAAGCACTTCGAGAGCCGCCGCATGCTGCGGATGCACTTCCTTGCTACAGGCGACCGCGGTCTGGCCGACGCCGGAACGCGTGGCCGCCCGCGGCGCGAACGCCGCGAACTGCTGTTCAACCCCGCCGAAACCCGACAGGCTCACATAATGCGCGATACGTAGCGCTTCCGACACTTCCGACACGCCGCGTATCTAGGAGCCTGCCGAACTCAGGATGATTCTACTGCGCTGGTGGGACACCGGCATAAATTTCCCCGATTTCTCGTTACGTAGAACCACTATGCGCCTCAAAATCGTGAAAATTTCTGCTCGCCGTCCCACCATGCTCGCTACGAACCCCCGAGTCCGACAGGCTCCTAGCCGCGAACGGCCAGCCAGTCGAGATAACGCGGCACGCCCTCTTCCACCGGCATGAAATCGTACGGATAACCCGCGTTGTTCAGCGCGGCCATGTCGGCTTCGGTAAAGCTCTGATAGCGGCCGACCAGCGCCTCGGGAAATTCGATATAGCGTTTCTCGCCGCGACCGTGCCAACCGATCACCGCGTCGGCGACCTCGTTGAACGTCTGCGAACGTCCGGTTCCGCAATTGAATATGCCCGAGACCTGCGGATTGTCGAGCAGCCAGAGATTGACCGCGACCACGTCGTTGACATGGATGAAATCCCGGCGCTGTTCGCCGCTGCCGTAGCCCTGTGAACCGGCGAACAGCCGGCATTCGCCGTCTTCGGTAATCTGGTTCGAGAAATGCCGCGCGACGCTCGCCATCCGGCCCTTGTGGCCCTCGCGCGGGCCGTAGACGTTGAAATAGCGCAGACCTGCCACCTGCGAATCGGCCGTATCCGCCGTATCGGCCTGCGCCCGCACATATTGATCGAAAGCGAACTTGGAGAACGCATACATGTTGAGCGGCTTCTCGGCATCGCGGCGTTCGACGAATTCCGGGCCCATGCCGTAGACCGACGCCGACGAGGCGTAGAGAAACGGCACGCGATGCGTTTGACACCATGCGTGCAGCGTCTTCGAATAAGTGAAGTTGCGCGCCATCACGTAGCGTCCGTCCCATTCGGTGGTGTCCGAACAGGCGCCTTCATGAAAGACGGCTTCGACGGTGTCCGGCATGGCGTCGGCGGCCATGCGGCGCTCGAGTTCGTCGTATTCGAGGTAATCCGAGAAGTCCAGATCGGCCAAATTCAGGCACTTATGACCATTGGCCAGATCGTCGACGATCAGGATATCGCGCATACCGCGCGCATTGAGCCCGGCGACGATATTGCTGCCGATGAATCCGGCGGCGCCGGTAACGATAATCATCTTAATCGATCCTCTTGCGACAAACCCGCCACGTCCGCGCCGATTTCCGCGTACCAGCGCCTATAGCGCCCGGCCATGGCCGCGGCAGTATAACCGGCGACGCGCGCGCGGGCGGCGGCCGCGAGCCGCTGCGCCAACGCCGGATCGTCGCGCAATCGCTGCACGGCAAAAGCGAGAGCGTACGCATCGCCCGGCGGCACGAGCAATCCGTTGACCTCGTGCTCGATGATTTCGGGGATGCCGTCGACATCGCTGGCCACGATCGGCAGGCCGGCCTGCATGGCGTCCAGTAGCGTCGAACCCAGCCCCTCGTGGCGCGACGGAAAGACGAAGATATCGAAGGCCGCCAGATGATCGCCCACGTTGTCCACATGGCCGGTGAAAAACACCTGCGGGGCCAGGGTATCCGCTGCGGCCGCGGCCGCGCGCAAAGCGGTCTCGTCGCGGCCGCCACCGACCAGCACGAACCGCCAGCCGTCGTCGCTCTCGCCCAGCCGCGCCGCCGCGGCCAGGGTGTCGTACTGGCCTTTCTGCGAATCGTCGAGGGCGCCGACCTGGCCGACGATGCACGTGCCGCCCCAGCTTGCGCGCAGCGACGCGGCCGCCTCGCGATCGACGGCCAATGCGCCGGCCGCGCTCGGAATACGGATGACTTCGAGGCCCGGCAGGTAAGCCGTCATGACGCGCCCGATCGCCTCCGACAGCACGGCGACCCCGGCCGCGCGACGATACATCGCGCGCGTCGTCCGCGATCCGCCCGGCCGGTTGTCCACACGCCGCGTGATGACATAAGGCGCGCCGACCAGCCGGTTCGCCGCGTGGGCGAAGTGGGCGCCGTGGCCGTCATGGGCATGCAGCAAACCGCCGCGGGCCTTGCCGACGTGCGCGATGAACGGCTTGCCGATGGCCCGGATCTCCAGCTTTGGCACATCCGCCAGCCGCGCGGCCAACGGCTGATCGCGCCGGCCGATGAAGCGCTGCGGCATACCGTGGCCCGCCAGCTCGCGGATCAGAAGCTCGGTCTGTCGCTCGCCGCCGCGGAAACCGCGGGCGAGATTGACGTGGGTGAGAACACGCGGGTCCGCTGCCATCCGGCTCACTTGCTATCGTCATTGCTATGGCCATCGGCCGGCCCGCCGCCGGCCCGACTCGCCGGCTCGTCGATCCAGCGGTCCCACAGCTCGGCGACCGCTTGGCGCTCGGCCTCGCGCCGGCTGTCGCGATCGATCATCGCGCGCTGGCGCTGCAGGGCCGCGGCGTGCGCCACGCGCCGGTAATCGCGATAGGCGCGCGTCATCGCGCGGATATCCTCGTAGTCGGCGCGCCCGGCCGACTCCATGGTCTCGAGAATACGGATGGCGTCGGTGAAGATCAGCAGTTCAGGACAGTCGTGGCCATAGGCGAGCGCTACGTACTGGGCCATGAACTCGATATCGATCAGCCCGCCCGGCATCTGCTTGACGTCCCAGCGGGCGTCGCTGGTCTCGTCCTTCACTTCGTGCATGCGCCGGCGCATCGACCGGACCTCGGCCGCCAGGGCCGCCGGATCGCGCTCGGTGGCCAGAAGCTCCCGGCGCAGCTCCGCGAATCGCGCGCCGAGTCGCTCATCCCCGGCTACCGGCCGGGCACGCACCAGGGCCTGGTGTTCCCAGGTCCAAGCCTGTTCGCGCTGATAGCGCGCGAACGCCTCGATATGCGTCACCATAAGCCCGGCATTGCCTGAGGGCCGCAGGCGCATATCGATCTCGTAGGCGCGCCCGGCCGGGGTCGCGGTCGACAGGATATGGATCAGCCGCTGCGCCAGCCGGGTGAAAAACACTTGATGGGTCAGTTCACGCCGCCCGCCCTGCGTTGGCGCTTCGGACGAACTGTCGTAGACGAACACCAAGTCCAGATCCGAGGTGTAGCCCAGTTCCAGCCCGCCGAGCTTGCCGTAGGCAATCACCGCGAACGGTGCGTGCTGGCCATCGTCGAGGCGCGGCTCGCCGTAGCGATCGCTCATCTGGTCCCAGGCGATACCGAGCGCCGCATCCAGCACGACCTCAGCGAGCGCGGTGAGATGATCGGACACGATCATCAACGGCATGGCGTTGGTCACGTCGGCGGCGGCGATGCGCAGCATGGCCTTCTGCGTGAACCGCCGCAGCGCATTCATGCGCTGATCGAGATCCAGTATGTCGAAGGCGGCCAGGTCCTCGGCCAGTTCGGTTTCTATCTCGGACCGGCGCGGCGGGTGGTAGAGCTGCCGCGGATCCAGGAATGAATCGAGCAGCGCCGGCTGTTCGGCAATGCGCTCGGTTATCCACTCGCTGGCCCCGCACAATCGCATCAGCGTGGACAACGCCGCCGGGTATTCCACCAGCAGCGCGATGTAATTGCTGCGCCCGACGATCTCGCTAACGACCGACAAGGTCCGCTGCACTGCGCGCTCCGGCGTGTCGGTATGGGCCGAGGCGACGATGACGGCCGGGATCAGCTCGCCCAGCCAGCGCCGGCCGCGCGCCTCGAGAATACGATAGCGGCGCTGGTCCTTGAGATCGGCCAACGCCTGGCGCACCGCCGCGGTATCTTCGATGCCGTAGCGCTCGAGCAGGTCGTCGGCCTTTTCGTCGGACAGCGTTTCTTCCCAGAGCGCTGCCAGCGCGGCGTGCTCGCGATCGCTGGCGCGGGCCTTGTGTTTGGAATCTGGGGTGGCGAAAACCCGCTCGAACAACGCATGCACCTCGCTGCGCATCCGCTCGGTCTCGGCGGCCAAGGTGTCGCCGTCGGCCATCGCCATAGCGCGCGCAAGCCGGGCGCGCTCGTCGGCGTCCTCGGGAAACTCGTGGGTCTGGCGGTCGTCGACCATCTGCAGGCGATTTTCCAGCCGACGCAGAAAGACATAGCCGGCGTCGAGCCGCTCGGCGGTCTCGCCCTCGAGATGGCCGGCATCGGCCAGCCGCGCCAGCATCGGGCGCAGCCGGTTGTCCCGCAGCTCCGATTCCTGGCCGCCCCGCACCAGTTGAAAGACCTGGGCCAGAAACTCGATCTCGCGAATGCCGCCATAGCCGAGCTTGATATTGGCCTGGGAATCGCGGCGGGCGACCTGGCGGTCGATCATAGTTTTCATTTCGCGGATCGACTCGAACGCGCCGTAGTCGAGATAACGCCGATAGACGAATGGCCGCAGCGTATCGATCAGGCGCTGCCCGCCTTGGATATCCCCCGCCACCGGGCGGGCCTTGATCCACGCATAGCGCTCCCACTCGCGCCCGTGTGCCTGGTAGTACTGCTCCATCGCCGCGATCGAGCCGACCAGCGCGCCGGCGTCGCCGAACGGGCGCAGCCTCGTGTCGACGCGATAGACGAAACCTTCGGCGGTGGATTCGGCCAGCAGCCGGATCGTGCGCTGGGCCACGCGCCGGCAATAGCCGGCCGCGTCCAGATCGGCGTCCGGTTCAACGCCGTTATAGCCGTCGTAGGAAAAGATGAGGTCGATATCGGACGAGAAATTCAGCTCGCGCCCGCCGAGCTTGCCCATGCCGATCACGATCAGGCGCACGGGCTCACCCTGGCGATTGCGTAGCGCCCCGTAGCGCTCGGCTACCCGGGCCTCGGCCTGTTGTAGCGCCGCCTCGATGCAGCGATCGGCCAGTTCGCTCAGCGCGTCCAGCGTGGCATCGAGCGCGTCCAGGCCGGCCAAGTCGCGCATGGCGATGATTGCCAGACTTTCGTTGCGATAGGACCGCAGCGCCCGCATAAAGCCGTCGTCGTCGCCGGGTACCGGGGCTTCGCCCGGCGCCGGATCACGCGACGGATCGAGCCGCCCTTCGTGCGCTACGGTGCGTAACCGTTCGGGTTCACTTTCGCACCACCGATCGACGAACCGGCTCAAACCGGCGATCTCGTCGCGCAACTGATCAGACGGCTGCGTGCGATTCGCGCTCATCGGTGGACTGTCCTATACGGCCGGGCTGTGCCCGCAGTGTATCGGCCCCGATGGCCCGCGTGGTGGATTCGTGGCAAGCCGGCCCAAACCAACCAATACGGTGGTCAGCTGAAGTGGCGGCGCCAAGCCGCGCGCCGCCAAGATATCGGCAGGCTATTGCGATCCATCACCCGTACCGCTGCATTCGCCGCGCATCGTTCAGATCGGCGAGAACAGCGCGCGGCAGGCGATACGATAACGAGCAGGCAAGAAATTCGCGCCACACGCCGGCGGCATCGTCCCTCGACGCTTTACGGCAGAGTTGACCCCATAACCGCGCAACGAGACGCGAAAATGCCGGCTCGGGGTAGCGCCGGAAGCGCTGATTGGCCGCGACCAAACGCGGTAGCCATCGGCTCGCCCAACGCACATATTCACGGTCCATCGGCCGCCCGGCATGCGCTTCAAACAGCTTGCGGCCGCTGTAGATCAGGTTGTGATAAACCAGATCTTCTTCGTCGTACGTCATGCCGAGCGCGTCGAGTTGGGCGGCCTGGATATCGCGCCGGCGCGCGCGGGCTTCGAGCGCGCGCGCACTTGAGGCCTGGGTCGGGTGCACCCGGTATTCGGTCAGCGGCCGGGGAATGATGGCGAAACGGTGGGAGCCGACCATGCGACCCCACAGATGATAATCCTGTGCGACCGGGAAGTCCGAGTCGTAGCCGTGCCGATGCAGCACCTCGGTGCGAGCCATTACGGTCGGGTTATGGATGATCCCGCAGAACAGCAGATAGCTGATCACGGCATCCGCGGTGAGATAGCGCTGCTTGTTGCGATTGGGAGGCAAACGCTGCCCGTTCTCGTCGATCGTGTGCCACCAACTGCCCACCACGTCGATCGTCGGATGGGCTTGCAGAAACGCCACCTGCGTGGCCAAACGGTCGGGCATACAGCGATCGTCGGCATCGAGCATCGCGACGAACTCGCCGCGGGCGCATCGTAACGCCTCGTTGCGCGCCCACGGCCGGCCGCGATTGCGTTGTTGGCTTATCAGCCGCACGCGCGAATCGGCGCGTGCGCGGGCGGCACACACCGCGGCCGTATCGTCGGACGAGCCGTCATCAACCACGATCAACTCGAAATCGGTCCAACTCTGCGCCAGCACGCTCTCGATCGCCTCACCGATGTAACGCCCGGCGTTGAACGCCGGTATCAGTACGCTGACGCGCGGGTGGACGGGCTGTTCGCTCATCGACGATCCTCGGGCATGGGTGACGGCAACGGGCGGCCGGGCTGCCCATATCGTCGCAGGCGGCTACGATAACGCATCATGCGGCGCGCCCGACCGCCGCCGCGTTTGACCGTTGACCCAGGTTATCTATCGATATGTCGCGAAAACCGACGCAGCCGGCCATCTATTTCGGCCACGGCGTGGCCGACCCTATGTCCGCGCCCGAAATCAGTTCCGATCGCCTCACGCACGTGCATCCGGACGATCTGGACAGCTTCGTTCGCCGCTACGGCCGTTACGCCGTGCTGACCTTCGACGACGGCTACGCGGACAACCTGCTCGCCGCGCTGCCGATTCTGGAACGCTACGAGCAACGCGCCACGGTGTTCGTGACCACCGGATTCGTTGCGCGCCGCCACGCGCTACTCGCCCGGGTTGCCGCTGCCGTGGCACGCCGCCTGGATTGGGAGCGCGCATCGATGCGCGATCTTATCGACAGCAGCGGGCTGGACGCGCCGGGCGTCTACGCCGCGCTTCGCGATCGCCTCAAGACAATGACCGTGGCCGATCGCCTAGCCGCGCAACAAGCACTGATGCGCGACTACGACCTGAGCACCGCTCAGCTCACCGCGGATTATCTGGACCGGGCGCAGCTCGATCGATTGGCCGCGCACGAGCTGATCACGATCGGGGCGCATACGGCGAGTCACCCGGACCTGCGTTATTGCACCGACACCGAACTGGTCGATGAGCTCGTGGACGCGCGTCGGGAGCTCGAATCCTGGCTCGGTCGAGCGGTGGACACATTGGCCTATCCGTTCGGCGATACCGACGCCCGGGTTCGACGCGCCGCCGCGCGGGCCGGCTATCGTCGCGCCTACGTCACCGAAACGCCGAACTGGCGCAGCCGGATTCCGTTTTATCGCCGGCTCGATATGCCTCGCATCGATCTCAGTGGCGAAGTCCGCCGTATGCGGCGGCGCGATCGCAAGCACACGCGCCAGGCATCCGGTTAAGCCGGCGGCGCCGGGCAATCGGGCAATCGCCGGGCAATCGACCAGTCAATCGACTAGACACCATGGGTTGACCTGCCCGTCCTCAACGAACGTGGGTTACGTTGAGGACGGGAACGTTCCCAAGCAGAGCCACATTGAGGAGGGCAGGTCATGACCGAGTTTAGCGTTTATGTCGGGTTGGATGTACACAAGGAC
>NZ_DASSKM010000032.1:0-5752 GCF_035690525.1 Salinisphaera sp. | reverse complement strand
CCGCAATCCGGCGTTGCAGCGCGCTACGGTAGAATGACTACCGTACGCCCGCTGCGCCTTGTCTTGCAGCAAATGGCCGCCGACGCGGCGTCGTATGAAACGGCAACAGACCCTAGTTCCCGGCGCCCGCGGTGGGGCCGGCACGCTGTCCTCGGCGGCTGTCTTATCATGCTTTGGGTCATGGCGCCGCTCCACGTTGCCGTGGCCTCGGGCTGGCAGCCGTCGTTGCCGGATTGCACGGTATTCGCGCAGCACCACACGGTGGGCGGACAAACCCGGTTGCCCGCCGGCTCGCTGATATTGCCGCAAGATACAAGCGGCTTCGCCTCGGGCTATCAGCCCAGCCAAACGCTGATCGATGTCGGTCGCCTCGAGATCACCGCCTATGATTGCCCCAGGCGCATGACCGCGAACGGCGTTACCGCGCGGCTGCACGCAACGCTCGAGGCGGCCGGCTATACCCGGCGATTCGCCTGCCGCGGCCGGCAATGCGGGCCGCCGCCGGGCTGGCAACGGTTGCTGGGGCTGCACGCGGCGCCGAGCCGCAGGGCTTTCAATTACAGCCTGATGTCGCGCCAATACGCCAAAGGCCGAGCCTATGTGGCGGTGTATGCGGCCAATCTTGACCAGCGACCGCGCGTCGTGGTCTACGAGCTGCAAGCCGACTACGATCTGCCCGCTAAGCTCGAATTCGATCGTGGCCAAGTCCGCGCATCGAGCGTGGTGGATGATGCACCGTTGGTTACGGTGCGGTTTGCGACCGGCTCGGCGCAGCTCGCCGGCAAGCAAAAGCTCCGCGACGCCGTGGCCCACGCTGCCGAAGTCAAGGCCGCGGCCAAAGCCAAAGCCAAGGCTAAAGCCAAGGCCAACGCCGGCGCTAAATCCGAAGACAGCGCCGAGACCGGCGAGGCCCCACCTGAATCCAAGGCTGAATCCAAGGCCGAATCCGGACCCGATTGGGTAGTGGTCGGCCATGCCGATCCCAGAGGCACCAACGCGACGAACGGCCCGTTGTCTTGGCGGCGCGCGCGCACGGTGGCCGATGTGCTCGTCGATCTGGGCGTGCCGCCGGCCGCGCTTCGGGTATATGCGGTGGGCGCACAGGTATCATCGTCGGGTGATTGGGAGCGGGGCGCGGCCGCAGCCGCCGAGCGGCGCGTGGATGTGTTCTGGCGCGCACCGCCGCCCGAGGACGACGAGGAAGAGTCCGGAGAAAACGCCGCCCACCAAAACAGCGCGCAAAACGAACAGTCCGGGAAGCAGGCGGAAGAGCAGGAATGATGTACGATCAAGAACGTGGTTCGAGCGCCTAATTCCAGCAGGGCCCGCCCACCGGCCCACACCGCCGGACGGGCCCCATGAGGCACGGCAAAATGAAGATCCTCGGCAAGCGATCCATGTTTACCGGCGCATGGCTGCTCATGCTGTGGGCTACGGCCGCTCCCGCGCAAAGCCACATCGACTTGTACGGCGACCATGGCTCGCACGAGCGCCAACCGGCCGCGCCGCCGCATCGTAACGACGCGCCCGTTATTGTCCGGGCGCCGAGCCAGCGCCCGAAAAGCGACCGCTGGCGGCGCCACTACCGTGAGCCCTACAACGGCCTGCACGATTCAAGCCGCCGGCGCCGGCGCCACGGTCCGCACGGACATTGGCGGCATGAGCATTCCACGCAACCGAATCGGCATGATGGCTCGGTCATCGTGGAGGCGCCGCGACATGATCGATGGCGGCGCCGTTACTATCATGAGCCGTACAACAGGTTCGGTGATTCGGGCCGCTGGCACCGCCGGCCCGGCGCGCCCGGGCACTGGCGCCATCGGCTTAATCGAGGTGTTCAGCGTTTTCCGTCGGGGCCCGAATCCCGCGGCACCGGCACCCGGCCGACCTATAACGGCCAGTTGTTGGGCCCGTCGCGCTGAACTATCGGGCGACTGTAGAAGTCGCTATAAACCGTCGAAAAATCTTACATTACAATGCGCAAGTTACACTTGTCCTGCGCCGGCTCACCTATTTCCGCCAGCCCAAAATAACCGGAAAGTAGAGTTCGCGACGTGCCACGGCGAAAATTCCGAGACTGGAAATAATTGTTGCCATCGCGCCCAGCGGGTCGCCTATTGTGCTGGCGAAAAAAGAAAAAACCTGCCCGAGAATAGCGGCTTTATTTTTGGTAGTGGCGGAGCGCCGCAAGATAAACGCGATGCGAGTACCGCAATTCACTTCACGTATTCGTCCGCGGCCGGTTGACAGCGCATAAAACCGGGTTCGAAAATTAACGGCGGATTCGAAAATAACGCCAGCGAGGGGCGCTCCGGTTTCATATCATCGACATCCGTCCCCGGGTCCGGGCCAATCGATTTTGTGATATGAAATCCACGTAACAATCAAAGTCTCCTTGAGGGGTTGTCATGCAAAAAAATAATCCACAAGCGATGCATCTCGCCGGTAAGCGCCAGGCCGGGCAGGGCATGGTGGAATACATCATCATCGTCGCGCTGATCGCGCTGGCCGCTATCGGTGCTTTCTCGTACTTCGGACAGGCCATCCGCGGCCAGACCGCGCAAATGGCCGCACAGATTTCCGGCCAAGGCGGTGAGGAAGGTACTGCTACGGCCCAGAAGGCTGCTACGGGCGCCCAGTCCGAGGCCGATAAAGATGTCAACCTGGACAACTATGTAGAGCGGGATAAGGGCGCCACGGGCGGCGGCTAGCTTTCGATACGCTAAGCATTTGCTCGAATGCTTGACGAGGGTGGCGGACGAGGGTGGCGGTTGCGCCGGTCGCCGGTCGGAAAATTTCCCGATCGGCCGCTTCCGCCGCCCGCGCTAGCGCTTGAGCGCCACGCGGGGTTCGAGAAACGCCGCTATGTTGCCGTGTCGTAGCTGCGATCTATGTGTCCGGCGCACGAAAGCAGGGGGAAGAACAATGAACAAGGCAAGAATCATTCGGCTCTCGATCGTTGTCGCGTGCTGCCTTATGGCGTGCGGCCCGGCGCTCGCCCGGGGCGCTTACGGTTGCCAGGTTCGCGACCCGGGCCGGTTCGACACCGACCGCGACGGTTATCTGAGCCATTCCGAAACATACGGCACCCCGATCGCGTCGATATTCGACTACGCCGACCGCAGTAACGACAACTACCTGAGCCCGCGGGAGTTCCGCTCTTATTGCCGGTACGAACGCACAACGCGCCGCGAATCGCGTTATGACCATGACCGTGAACCGCGTTACAACGAAGGCTTCATGCCCGGCTCGGTGGGCGAGATCATGCGCCGCCAGGGCCGCCGCCAGCGCGATCACGTCCACGGCCGTCTCCGGCGCGAGCTGAATCGCGCCACCGACGACTCCGTGAGCGACGCGCTCGACTCGCTGTTTGGTGACTAGCGCGCCGTATGTCGAGCCGGAACGCAGCCGTGCCCGCCCAGCCGAACACCGCTCATTGTAGCCCGGCAGCCCAACCGCGCCGGCCGGACCGTCCGGCGCGGATGCATACAGGCCGGCCGCTCGGCGCCCCACGCCGCCAGCAAGGCCAGGTCATCCCGTTCACGCTGGTCTTCATCTCCGCCGTCATCCTGGGCCTATGGGTGATGTACGACTCGGGGCAAATCCAAACCCAAAAAATCAAGCTGCAAAACACGGCCGACAACGTCGCCTACAGCAACGCGACCCTAATGGCGCGGGACCTGAACTTCGCCGCCTACACCAACCGCGCGATGGTCGCCAACCAGGTGGCCATCGGCCAGATGGTGGGTTTGAGTTCTTATGGCGTGTTTCTAAAGCGCACAGCGACCAACCTCGACGACCTCGCGACCCTGTTCCCGCCGCTGAAAGCGGCCACCACGGTCGTCAAGCAGGTTGCGAGTACGTTCTCGACTACGGTCGATCACATCGCCAGCGAGGTGATGATTCCGGCCAGTGATCGTAAGGTCCGGTGGTTATCGAAAGTGCAGAAACGCTATCATAGAGCTTCACTTAAGGTCGCCAGCACTGTCAGCAGCATGGTCGGCTACCGCAACGACCCGGACGCGGTCGCCTTCCTGACCAACAACGGCGCGGCGGGCATCAGCGCCGCCGTGGGGGCGTATGCCCGGTGGGCGAGCGCAATCGGCCCACAGAACGAGCTCAACGACCCGGACGACGACTCGGCCCAAGCGGTCGCCGAGAAAGCCCGCTTCGACGCCTTCGGCCGCCACCTCGTCCGGGACTCAAAAGACCCGTTCTCCCGCCATCGCAGCTACGACTGGTTTGATATCGATTTCGGCGTGGTGGCATTCGAGGCCCGCAAACGCGGCGGGGCCGGTCTCAAGCGCACGGCCTCAAGCGATCGTTATCATTGGGACTGGTCCGCCATGGACACGATCGGCCTATGGGAGAAAGTCTGCGTGCCGATCGCCGGCTGCTCGTGGACGAGTGAGCCCATCGGCTGGGGCGCCGCCCACGCCGTGGGCTATACCCACAGCGACGGCACCCGATACCAATACCTGAATGGCGGCAACTTCCCCAACGGCCTGGACCGCGACGAGGCCTGGGGCGGCGCGGTGCAAAACGAAACCGCCGCCCATATAGCCGCCGGCGAATTCGAAGACCACAACCTGGCCCAAGTCGGCGGCCTACAGCCCTTCTACGCATTCCGCGACGCAACCGCCTACCACGATTACGGTCCGGCCAACATCGCCGTCTACGTCAAAAGCGCCGAGGCGATCTCCTCCGAGCACACGATGCTCGACTACGTCGCCCCGGAAATCGACACCGAAGGCGCGGGCGGCTTAAGCCACCGCCGCATCAGCGCCGCGGCCAAGGCGCGCCCGGTGTTCATGCGCGCCACCGACCTGGATAGTTTTGCGCGTAGCGACGGCCATTATGAACACGGCAACCTGTTCAACCCCTTCTGGCAACCCCGGCTGGTCGAACTGACGACGGCCGAAAAACAACAGATCGCGGCGGCCCTGGCGGCCGCACCGTAGCAACCCAACCGAGAGGCTGAGTTTATGCAATCGAATAGCTCGTTTCGTCAGATCATCGTCGGCACGGTGGCCGCGCTGGCGGTGCTCGGCGCCGGGCCGGCATTCGGGAAAGACTCGCAAGGAGAAGGCGGTTATTGCCCGAATGCTTTGCCGGATCCCAGCCGGATGAGTACAAAGCAAATGGCCAAATACGGGGACTACGAGACCAACCCGGCGCACACGAAGCGCCAATATGAAAGAGCAAAACTCAATTTCCATCGGCGTAATGATTGCGCTAGGTGGATTCACGGCACGGCTCCGGTAGCTGTATTGAGCTATAAGTTGCACCGTAATCCGCCCGACCCAAGAACGCGGAAGATAACAGCGCACGATAGGGTTAAAAAAGAATCGCATCGTATGAAAGATAGTTATATCTCATACGCTATAGAACATCTCCAGAGAAAGTATATCGATGCCACTGTCGACCTGGCGTATCAGGGCAAAAGCCAGAAAGAAATCGACCGCGAATTGTACTGCGCGTGCCTGAGCGATTATCCGGTCGCTTGGAAGGCCGATGAGCGCCGGCGCGAGCGCTACAACAAAACACACTCCGAATGAACCCGGGCGCGGCCAACAAAGCGCGCTCGGCGGCGCCATGACCCCACCGGCTAGCCGCGCGCGCCAGACCGGCGTCGGCGCGGTCGAATATATCCTCGGCAGCGGAATATTGCTGCTTGTGCTACTAACGCCGTTCCCGCTACACGGCACCACCCGGAACGTCGTCCAACGCCTGGTCTACGCCATCCAAAAAG
>NZ_DASSKM010000031.1:0-20081 GCF_035690525.1 Salinisphaera sp. | reverse complement strand
AAAGGATTCTCGGCCCGTAGCCACAGCGTTCGCGCGCTGTGCGACGGGCAAGGCGGATGGTTCCATCGAATAAGACCCCCGCATCGAAAATCCCACACAAAAAAAGATTCGGCCGTCGCGGCCGTATCGGAGGAGATTACGCATGTCACGTTTCGCATCCTGCAAGCGCTGGGCCGTGTTGGGCGCCGCCACCCTTGCGCTGAGCCTGAGCGCGCCGGTTTGGGCCGAGCAGTACACCGTCGCCTTCGTACCCAAGCTGGTCGGCATTCCCTACTTCGCGGCCATGAAAAAAGGCATGGACAAGGCCGGCGAAAAGTTCGGCATGAAGATCGTCTACCAAGGCCCGAGCACGGCGGACGTGGCGCAGCAAGTCAATATCGTGTCCAGCCTGATCAACCAGGGCGTGGACGCGGTCGGCGTGGCCGCCAACAGCCCGACCGCCTTCGGGCCGATGGTCGAGAAGGCGCGCAAGAAACATATCGTGTTCTATTCCACCGACTCGCAGGTGGCCGCCGAGGGCAACCAGCTACGCGTCTCCCAGGTCAACGACAAAGCGCTCGGCTACAAGGTGATCGATGTGCTGGCCAAGCAGCTCAAGGCCCAGAAAGGGCAGGCGGAGGGCCAGAAATCGTACAAGATCGCCTTCGTCTCGGGCGGCTCCACGGCCACCAACCTGAACACATGGATCAAGTTCATGAAGCAACGTCTCAAGAACAAGTATCCGAACATCGAGCTGGTGGACATCCAGTACGGCGGCGAGGACGTGACCCGGGCAACCAATATCACCAACCAGCTGATCTCGGCCTATCCGGATCTGGACGGCATCGTCGGCATTAACACGACCGCCGTGCCGGGCGCGGCCCAAGCGGTGCTGACCTCGGGCAAGAAAGGCCAGATCGTGGTCACCGGCATCACCGATCCGAACACCGTCCGGCCGTACGTGATAAACGGCACGGTCAAGAAGGTGGTGCTGTGGAACCCGGTCGATCTGGGTTATCTGACCGGTTGGGGCGTGAAGCAGATCTTGGAAGGCAAGTCGTTCAAGCCGGTCAACGACGTGCCGGGGCTCGACCACAAGATCAAGTACGATCCACAAACTAAAACCTTGCTACTCGGCCCGCCGATGGTGATCGACAAGTCCAAAATTCAACTGGATTTCTGATCGTTTGTACCCGGCCGGTGCACGGGCGCCGGCCGGCGTGCAAGCCACGAGGGCCAAGATGGCGAGCTTTGAATTGCGCGGCGTGGGCAAGCGCTTTGGTGGCGTGCGCGCGCTGGACGACATCGATATCCGCTTCGAATCGGGCCGCGTGCATGCGCTGCTCGGCGAGAACGGCGCCGGCAAGTCCACGCTGATCAAGATTCTTACCGGCGCGATCGCGCCCACCGGCGGCGAGATCCGCGTGGACGAGAGCACGGTCGCGATCGACTCGCCGCGCCGGGCGCAGGAACTCGGGATCGCGGCCGTCTACCAGGAGCCTACCGTCTATCCGCACATGACGGTTCGGGAAAACTTGTTCATGGGCCAGGAGTTGCGTGGCAAGGCCGGCATACTCGACAAGCGCGCCATGACCGCCGCCGCCACGCCGCTGCTGGAACGGCTGCGCCTGGAGCCGTCGATCCTGTCGCGGCGCATGTCGAGCCTGTCGATCGGCTATCAGCAGTTGGTGCTGATCACCCAGGCATTGCTGCGCGAGACACGCCTGCTGATCTTCGACGAACCGACCTCGATCTTGTCTCGCGAGGAAACCGCGCGTCTGTTCCAGATCATCGGCGAGCTGCGTGCGGCCGGCACGGCCATCGTCTATATCACCCACCGCATGGAAGAAGTACATCAGATCGCCGACGAGGTGACCGTGCTGACCAACGGCCAGCGCCGCGGCACCTACGCCATCGCCGATATCTCCACCGGGCAGATGCTGTCGCTGATGACCGGCGGCCACGGTACAGCCGTGGAACGCGATGCCGATACCCGAACGGCATCCGGCACACGCCGGCCGATGCTCGAGGTCGAGCATCTGAGCGTGGACGGTTACTGCGACGATATCAGCTGGCAATTGCCCGCCGGCTGCGTCACCGGCCTGTACGGTCTGGTCGGTTCCGGCCGCTCCGAGGCCGCGCTGGCGCTTTACGGGCATCTACGGCCGAGCGCGGGCACCGTGAAGCTCGACGGCGCGCCCATCCGTCCGCGCCATCCGGCGCAGGCGATCAAGCTGGGGCTCGGCTATCTGCCGGAGGATCGCCAATTCCAAGGCGTGTTCCTCGACAAGTCGCTGGAACAGAACCTGACCTCGAACGCCTTACCGGGCTTCTCGAAGGCCTTCGACCTGCTCGATCTGGCCGGCATGCGGCGCTTCACCACCGATTTGATGTCGCGCTACAACATCAAGGCGCCGGATGCCGAGACATCGATCGACGCGCTGTCCGGCGGCAATCAACAAAAAGGGCTGTTCTCGCGCTGGGCGAATCTGCCGCTCAAGGCATTGATTCTGGACGAGCCGACCCGCGGCATCGATATCGGCGCCAAGGAGGAAATTCACCGCTTCGTACGCCGCCTGGCCGATCGCGGCATGGCGGTGGGCATGATTTCCTCGGATCTGGATGAAGTACTGGCGGTGGCCGATCGTATCATCGTCATGCGCGAGGGCCAGATCGCCGAGACCTTCGAACACGGCCCGTTCACCGCCGAGACCGTGCTGGCCACGGCCATCGGCTCGGCATCGGCCGGCGACAAGCCGCTCGCCGACGAGGCATGCTGATGGCGACGAACGCATCGATAAGCTGGCCGGGCTGGGTCAATATCTCGGCCCGCGAGTTGCTGCTGATCGTCGGCGTGATCGTGATCACGGCCGGCATCGCGATCGGCTCGCACGGCAACTTCTGGGCCGCGTCGAACCTGACCAACCTGATGATCAGCACCGCGATCACGCTGGTGCCGGCGGTCGGCATGACCGTGATCATCCTCACCGGCGGCATCGATGTCTCGGTCGGCTCCATGCTCGGGCTGGTCGCGGTGGCCGGCGGCACCGCCTTCGAACACGGCGTCGGCCTGGCCGCGGCCACGCCGGTATTTCTCGCCGCCGGCGCGATCCTCGGCTTCGTCAACGGCGCGCTGATCACCTACGGCCGCGTGCCGCCGGTGATCGCCACACTCGGCACCTTGAGCGTGTACCGCGCGGCCGCCTTCATCTTCCTCGGCAACCACTGGATCACCATGATCCCGCCGACGGTTACCGGGACCATGGTGCTGACCCAACCGCTCGGCGTCCCGGTGGCGGTGTGGATTTCGCTGATCGTGCTGGTGATTTGCATGATCTTTCTCGCCCGGCTGCCGCGCGGCCGGCATATCTTCGCCATCGGCAACAACGAGAACGCCGCCCGGCTCAACGGTATTCCGGTCGAGCGCATCAAGCTCGCCGCCTATACGCTGACCGGCGTGCTGGTCGGCATCGCCGCGCTGATGAGCCTGGGCCACAGCCCGATGGTGCAGACCACCACCGGCACCGGCTTCGAGCTGACCGTGATCGCGGCCGTGGTGCTCGGCGGCACCGAACTGACCGGCGGGCGCGGCTCGCTGCTCGGCACCCTGCTCGGCGCGATTCTCGTCGGCCTGGTCCAGAACGGCGTGGTGCTTTTGCATATTCAGCCGTTTTGGTCCGGCGTGGTGCTCGGCGTGATCATTCTCGTATCGGTGGGCTCGGCCACCGTGCGGCGCAGCGAGGACTAAAGGGCCCATGAATCGCATCGACTGGACCGGCCGGGCGCCGGTGCTCATCGCCATCAGCGCCATCACCTTGATCGGCGTGACCATCGGCGCGCCGGAAATCTGGAGCGTGAACAACCTGTTCGCCATGGGCGTGCTGGCGGTCGAGATCGGTATCATCGCGCTCGGCCAGACGTTCGTGATCAATGCCGGCGGCATCGATCTGTCGGTGGGCGCGATCTTCGCCCTAGCCCAGGTCACGATGGGTCTGGCGATGGTGGCCGGCGTGCCCTGGCCGCTCGCGGTCGCGCTCGGGCTGTGCGTCGGGCTGCTCTGCGGCTTGATCAATGGGCTGGCGACGGTCTGGCTGCGGGTGCCGGCGATCATCGTCACGCTGGCGACCATGTTCGCCTTCAACGGCCTGGCGCTGGTCATCACCGACGGCATCGACGTCAGCGGCTTCCCCGAAGGCTTCTACGTGCTCGGCCAGGGCAGATTCTTCAGCGTACCGCTGCAGATCATCGCGATCTACCTGCCGCTGCTGATCGTGCTGGCGATCGTGCAGTGGCGTACCCGCTTCGGCCGATTGGTGCATCTGACCGGCACCAATGCGCTCGCCGCCCGGCTCACCGGCATCCGCATCGGGCGTGTACAGATCGCCACTTTCGTGATCGCCGGCGTGCTCGCGGCTCTCGCCGGCGCGGTCAATGCTTCGCGCCTGACCACGGCGCGCCCCAACGCCGGCGAGGTCGACAACCTGATCAGCATCGCGATCGTGGTGCTGGGCGGCTCGTCCATCTTCGGCGGCAAGGGCTCGGTGATCGGCACCGCGCTCGCCACCCTGGTCATTGCGCTGGTCAACTACGGCTTGAGCTTCAACAACCTAAACGCGGTCTATCAGTCCGGCCTGATCGGGCTGATCCTGATCGCGGCGGTGCTGATGCAGAACATTATGCTGCGCCTGCAGCAGCGTCGGACGGCGGCAGCCGGTTAGCGCTCCGCTTAGAAGCCCCATAGCCCCCTCACGCCTTCTTCGCTAAAAAAGCGCATACGTGTCCTGAGAGACTTGGCGTATGAAACGCATTGTCCGAAAAAATAAACACTTACCAAAAATCAATTGAAATAAATCGCATCAGGAAAATTTTTCTGATAATAAATAGCCCCGATGCCGCCAAGGCCATTGGTACGGTAGGCTTCGGGCTCGGGCCGGGGTATGGTTCGAAAAATAAGAAATGCGCATTGAAGCCTATTTGATAGGGGCTTCTGACAGGTTTGGGGGATACCGATGCGACTATTATCGAAATCGAGTAGCATCCTAGTAGCGGGGTCTACGCACCGCGGGTTTAAAAAGTCACGCGGCGGCTGCGCGCTTCATGCCATTGGCCTATTATTTACGCTGGCCGTACCGTTTTCGGCAGCGCAAGCAGACTGCGCGAGCTGGTTTGGGGACACCGGTGCGGTACCCGGCAAAGATAATTGTGAAATTAAATGTAGTGTCGCATCAGTCGGCTTGGGAACCTATTTCTGCCCGGCAAAATGTGCCTCTTTCTGTGCAGCTCCTCCGCCCCAAAACGGGAACAAGGCCAAGGCACTGGGCAGTTGCCAAAGCGGCAGCGCTTTTGCTGGCGATCCGATCAATATCGCCACCGGCAATACGTTCGAGCGCGTCACCGACTATACCCCGGGCGATAAGCAGGATCCGGCGTTCCAGCGTTTCTACAATAGCGACGCGGCTGATCAAAAAGCCCATATGGGTGCGCACTGGCGTAATACGTTCAGCGCTTCGATAATACGCGACGGCGATCAGGCGACTGTTTACCGCCCAGACGGCCAAGTACTGATCTTCACACAATCAGGCGACCAGTGGGCCGCAGATGAGGATATCACCGCGACGCTCGATAGTATCGGCGACATCGACGCCTCGGAGGGCTGGCGCTATCACACGCCGCACAACACTGTAGAAACTTACGACGCCCAAGGACATCTGACTCAAATCGTTTCCCCGGGCCGTTATCGTTGGTCGCTCGCCTATAATAGTAATGGGTGGCTTACGAGTGTAACCTCCGCCAGTGGTCGCGTGTTGCAATTTCAACACGATGCGCAAGGCCGCATCATCAGCGTGACGCTTCCTGGCGGGCAGGCCATTCAGTACAGTTACGGCGATGCCGACAACTTGATTCGGGTGGCTTATCCGGCCGGTAGTGGGCAGACGTCCATTGCTTATCGCTACGACAATAGCGAGTATCCGCACGCCCTTACCGGCTTGGTCGATGCCAACGGCGCGACTTACGCAAGTTGGCAATACGACGATGAGGGCCGCGCTATAGCCAGCATGCATTCGGACGGTGCCGACAAAACGCAGCTTGCTTATAGTGACGATACCACCACCGTGACGAACGCGCTCGGCCGGCAGACCGTCTATTTCTTCGATGTCGTTCAAGGCGTGCCGCGGGTGACCGATATAAAAGGGCTGCCGACGGCCACATGTGCGGGCGCCAATCAAGCTTATAGCTATACCGGCGAGGGTTGGATTGCCTCGGCTACCGACTGGGACGGGCATCAAACGAACTACGCCTACAACGCCCGCGGCTTGCAGATCCGCCGTACTGAAGCCGCGGGAACTCCCGAAGAACGCACGGTCACCACCCGATGGAGCCCGGATTTTCGGCGTCCGACAGACATTGACGCGCCCGGCCGGACGATTCACCTTGCTTACGATAGCGATCAGCGGCTTATCCGGCAGACGCTTACCGATACGACCACGGGCGCGACGCGTGTCTGGTCCTACACTTACATGCCCGACAGTGACGGCCAGCCGGGCCGATTGCATACTGTGGACGGCCCACGAACCGACGTCAGCGATATAACGATGTTTGCCTACGATGCGCGGGGCAGTCTCGCAAGCATCACAGACGCGATGGGCCATACCACGCGGATCACCGATCACGATGCCAGCGGACGGCCGTTGGCGCTCGTTGACGCTAACGGCGTCACCACGACGCTTGCCTACGATGCACGCGGGCGACTGATCAGCCGCAACCGTGCCGGTAACACGCTGCAGTTAAGCTATGACGCGGCCGGCAACCTGGTTCGTATCGATCGCGCCGATGGGAGCTATTTGCGCTTTGCCTATGACGATGCGCATCGTCTGATCCGTATCACCAACGGCCGCGGTGACCACGTCGACTACACGCTTGACGCCGCCGGCAACCGTATTAAAACGGCCGTGCACGATGCCGATGGAACGCTCGCCTATCAGCACCGCCGGACATTCGATGCCTTGAGCCGCTTGTTGCAATCGCTGGGCGCCGCAAACCAGATAGTCTCCTACGGCTATGATGCCAACGGCAACCGGGTCAGCGTCACCGATCCAAGAGGCCATCAGACCACCTATGCCTACGACGCCCTCGACCGCCTGGTCCAGACCACCGATCCGTTGGGCGGCATCACCCGGCGACACTACAACGCCCAGGATCGGGTGACCCGGATCACCGACGCCCGCGGCAACGCCACGCAATACACCTACAACGGCCTGGGGGATTTGACCGGCATCGCGAGCCCGGATCGTGGCGAGATCGCCTATGTGTACGATCGCGCCGGCAACCCGATCCAACGCACCGACGCCAACGGGAGCGTGACCGAGTACCGCTACGACGCGCTCAATCGCTTAACGAACGTAAGTTACAAGGGCTATCGGGGCCCGGATCGCAGCTATAGCTATGACGACCCCGAAGTCCCGAACGGGATCGGCCGGTTAACCGGCATGACCGATTCGGCCGGCCACACCACGCTGGGCTACGACCGCCAAGGCCACATTACGACGCTCACGCGCGTCATCCACGACATTGCCCCGAGCACGATTTATCTTTACGGAGCGCCGGAGCCGAAGACGGTCTATCACGTGCACGCCGCCTACGACAGCGCCGGCCATCTCACGCAGCACACCTACCCCAGTGGCCGTCAGGTGCGCTACCGCTACAACGCGAACGGACGCCTATCTGCGGTCGTGCTCGAAAACCACGGCCATATCAAGACCCTGGCCAGCGACATCACCCATGCGCCGTTCGGCGGCCTGACCGGCCTGGTGTACGGCAATGGCCTACAGCTTACCCGGCGTTATGACAACGACGGACAACTCACAAAATGGCAGGTGCACGGCATCATCGATGATCGCTACGCCTACGATCCTGCCGGCAACCGCAAATCCCGAACCGAGGCCAGCGGTGCCGAGATCGACTATAGCTACGACGCCTTGAACCGGCTAACCGGCGCCACAGGGGCCGGCTTCGCCCTGCACTATGCCTATGACGCGCTCGGCAACCGCGTCCAATCCAGCCGGGGCGACGAGCACCGCAGCTATACCATCGCCCCGGAGAGTAACCGTTTGCAGTCCATTCAGGGCGCCGACACGACCCAGCTGCGCTACAACAGCGCCGGCCTTCTCACCGACTACGGCCCGTTCTTACTCGAATACGACGCGACTCATCGGCTGGTCTTTGCTTTTACCCCGATCTATGGCCAAGTGTGGACATATGGCGCCTCCGAGGACGCGGAGAGCGCAGCCCCGGCAACCGAGGCTGATTCGGGCACTATGGCCACCTACGCCTACGGTGCCATGGGGCATCGCGTGGCCAAGCTCGTCAACGGCGTCACCCAGCACTTCATCCATGGCCCACGAGGCCATTTGCTGGGTGTCTACCGGGCCGATGGCACCCCCGAGCGAGAGCTGGTGTGGCTACAAGATACCTTGCTGGCCGTCATTCACAATGGCCAAGCCTATTATGTGCACACCAACCCGGTGGGCGCGCCGGTGGCGGTTACCGACGCCGCCCAGAAGATCGTATGGCGTTGGCGGCCTACGCCGTTCGGCCGCGGGGCGGTCGACAATGATCCGGACGGCGACGGGCGGACATTCACGCTGCGACAGCGTCTGCCGGGCCAATACGCCGATTCCGGGACAGGCTTTTATTCGAACGGCTTTCGGAACTACGATCCCGAAACAGGCCGGTATCTGGAACCCGACCCAATGGGGTTGGTCGGGGGGATTAATCCATACCGCTATGTGGGTGATAATCCGCTACAATATATCGATCCGTTGGGGTTGTGGCAGCTCACAATAGCCGGCGGAATCGGTTACGGTGGATTAGTAACCATTGGAAATAATGGGGGACAATGGAGCGTTGGCGGCTATATCGGTGTTGGTGAGGGATTTTCTGTTAGCCTAGATCCGCAAGACTCGGGAGTCCATGCTTCTGGTTTTGAGCCAGGAAATAGAGGAGAAGGTGTAATAGGCTTAGGCCCAAATGTGCATGCTTTCACGAACGTGGGTCCAAGTCATTCTTTTGCTGGAATATCGGGTTCTGTTCCTGGTACGCCCCTCGAACTGGGGGCCTCCGTGAAGAACGGACATGCGGTACCTCCTGACTATAGCTTTGGCTTCGGTGAAAGCGGATTTATTGGCACCGGCGGTAATTTTTACTTTAATCCGCCATCGCCTGAAGTTAATCCATCGCTACCAGGAAGCCTTTGTAAATAGGTTTTAGTGCGCCAATCAGTAAAAAGGCCTCGTAAGATGTGGCTTATACTGCGAGTTTTTGTAGTGGCCGGAGTGGCATGGGAAATTGCTTCCTTTTCACCGAGTACTTCTAATATAAGTTGGATTGCTTGCGGAATAATTTCTTCTGCTACTGGAATAGGGCTGTTTATATGGCTCATGAATATAAAAAATCGTAATATTACTGATTGGTCCAAACCATTCTCTGTCATGAAGCCATTCTTTCCTATGAATAAGAACCCTGTTCAGTTTTGGTTGCTAACAGCAATTTCTTTATTTTTAGGAGGACTGGCCGCCTTCTTGAAGGAAATTGTATCGGATAGGCAGCAAGCAGCCTTTGGAGCAACTTTTCTTTTTATGGGTATCGCCATATTTCTGGCGTTATTCGCTGCCAAAAAGTTTAGCATTGATCGGAACTGAATCTGTACCGGATCGGTCTAGAACAAGGCTATGTCTGCATTGAGTGTTGATATTGTTCTCCGTGGGCAGCGGCCAGCACGCTATGCGGCGTGATGGCATCGCCGAGGGCGTCGAGCATCCGATGCCACCCGAGATAGTTCGCCAGATAGCGCGTGGCCACGCCGTGGAAGCGTTCCATCCAGCCTTTCCATCGGCTGTGATGGCGTTGACGTTCGGGAATATGGGGACAGTATACGTATTTGAATACGCGAAGTATCAGAAGACGAAGAGCAGTCTTTACCCGCCTTCACTCGCTGACCGGCCAGAATTATTGAGTTATTCATGAATTAAATATACTGTTCCCATGTTTCCGGCCTGATTCTGATCGCGGCGGTGTTGATGCAGAACATCATGCTGCGACTGCAGTAACGCCGGGCCGCCGCCGGCTAACGTGTTCCCGATTCCTCGCACGCCGACGATACGCTACGCCCCATCTGCTCTTGTTCTCGCGACCCGAGAAGCTTCGAGCAGGCTTGTCGCCCCGAAGCCGGCATCGGCTGCGGAGCTACCGGCGCTGCGCGATTCAAACCAGAAGAACCCGGCCGCCAATCCGAGGCAGGCAAAAACCAGTACTGTCATCTCTAGAGAAACACGATCCAACAGAAAACCGAACAAGGACGCGCCGGCCGTCTGTCCAACGGCAATGGTCAAAAACCCGACCATGAGACCCGTCGCCGGCCGATGCGGCAGTGCCGACGTGCCCCAGACGAGATAGACCCCAGTCAGCATGACGTAGGCCGCGCCGAACAAGGCGCCCCCGGCCAACGTCAGCGCCGGGCTCGTAAACGACAATCCGACGATGGCGATACTCGCAGCCAGCACGACAAGAAATAGCCGGTGGACGGCATTGAGCCCGAAACGCGCCACCAGCCAGCCGGCCCCGGCGCCGAATACGCCGGCGGCACCGATCGCAATCCACAGCAGACCGATGTCTCGAGTCGACCAGCCGAGCCGCATCGAGGTGATTTCGCCACCGAAGGACCAAATCGCGGTGCTCGACGCCCCCATGAAAAACGAGGCGCCGACCAGACGAATCAAATTGGCGTCCAGCGTTGGCCGTCGGCCTCGGCGGTTATCCGGTCGCTCTTGGCCCGTGCCGGACGGCAACCAAACGAGCGCCATCACGGCCAGCGCAAAGGCGGCGCCGGCAAAAAACAGGAAAACCGTTCGCCATTCATGCCCCATGACCAACGCCACCGGGCCGGACAAGGCGACACCGGCGCTCGTACCGGCATTGATCACGGTATTCGTCGCGTTCCGGCGGGCCTTGGCTACCGCATGCGCCACGGCATCCGCCATCGGCGGCGATGCCAGCCCGGTACTCGCGCCGGCCATCACCACAAAGACCGCCAGGCACATAGGTGACGGGGAAGCCGCAATTCCGAGCATGCCCAGGCCCGCCACCAACGCTGCGGCAACCGCAACAGCGCGGGCTCCGACGCGCTCCGACATACGTGCCGACACAACGATCGCCACGCAATAGGCGAAAAACGCGCCACCCGAAATGACGCCGGCCAGCGTCGGGGACAGCGCCAGATCCTCGCGTATCTGGGGTAGAAACAGGCCGAACGCGAATCGCGCAAAGCCGTAGCAGACAGCAATGAGGCCGAACCCCGTTGCGCCCACGCGCACGGCCGGCTTCATCGCGGCGTCCTGGCTGCGATGAGTCGACCGGCACATGCCCCGGCCGCGTCGATGACCGCGGTACCGCGGTACGTCGCCGCGGTCGTCGCGCCTTCGAAAAGCGCCAGAATCTGATCGGTAAGCTCGTCGTCGGCGACGCCGGTCTCGTGCGCGACCAAGTCCGCAATGAGTGCATGCAGCCGTACGTGATAAGCGGCCACGGCCGTTTCTATTTCCGGCGTCTTGCCGCCGGTTTCCGCATGGACGCGAAAGAACAGACAACCACGCGCGCCTTCTTGTTCGATCCAGCCCTTCAGCGAGGCGAAGAGCGCGCTCGTGCTGCCGGAATCGCTGCCGCTAAGTCGCACACCGTCTAAGGCGTGTTAACGCGCCCTAATAGATCAACCGCTCACCCAGCGCCGCCAGACGCTCAATCCAGGCGGGATCGGGCGCTTCGTCGGTCACCACCACATCGATGGCGTCCAACGCGCTGATCTGCACCAGGGCGTTGCGGTCGAACTTGGTGTGATCGACCAGCAGCGCGGTACGCCGTGCATGCGCCATCATCACCCGTTTAATCTGGGCCTCGTCGAGATTGGATTCGAGCACACCGGCTTCGGCGTGCAACGCCTTGCAGCCGATCAGCGCCCAATCGACATTGAAACGCGCCAGCGATTCCTCGGCCAGGCCGCCGACGAACGCCAGCGATTTCTTGCGCAGTTCGCCGCTGACCGTGATCAGCGCATGCGGGCTGTCGGCGCCGGCGGCCGCCAAACGCAGCGAATTGCTGATCAATTGCAGGTCGGCCTTGGCGCCCAGCGGGCCGATCATTTCGCAGACCGTGGAGCTGGAATCGAGCATCAGCGTATCGCCGTCGGCGATCAGTTCGGCGGCCTTGTGCGCGATGCGCTGCTTGGCCGGCCGATTGACGGCCTCGCGCGTCAGATACGGTAGATCCTGACCGCGCTCGATAATCGCCACCGCGCCGCCGTGGGTGCGTTCGAGCCGGCCCTCGGCCTCGAGTTTTTCCAAATCGCGACGGACGGTCTCGCGGGTGACGCCGAATCGCCCGGCCAAGTCGGCCACGCCAACCTTGCCATCGGCGATCAACACATCGAGGATTTTTTGTTTTCGTTCCGCGGGCAGCATCATCCCCACACGTCAGTGCCGAACAAGCGGCGGTGGCAGCCGCCGACGGGCAGTATAACCGGCGCCACCGTCTACGCCCGCCGGCGCAGGCGCGGGCCGCGCAACAAGGCGCGCGCGGCGGCGAGATCGTCTGCCGCGCCGAGCGCGATCAGCTGCATCAGCACGTTGCCGTAGGCCGAGGCCTCGACGTGGCCGTGGCGCAGCGGTTTGCCGCTGGCCTCGACGATGCACTCGCACAGCAGCGGATCCTGACTGCCGCCACCGCTGACGTGGATCGCCCCGACGCGGTGACCGAATACGTGTTCCAGCGTGCCGACTCCGGCCGCGATCTGGTCGGCCAGCCCGCGATAGATGGCAAGCGCGTATTCGCCGAGCGTGGCCGGCCGCGCCTGCCCGCGGCCATCGCAGAAATCGTCGATCGCGGCCATCATGTCGTCCGGCGCGAAGAACCGCCGATCGGTGGGGTCGATACGCATCGACACCGGCAACCCGGCCGATCTTGCCGCTCGCGCCTCGGCCGTGATCGCGGAGAAAGCCGGGCCCTCGCCGTGACGCCGGCCCCAGGCCTCGCGCAGCACCTGGATAAGATACAACCCGTTGATATTGGTGATCAGGCGATGGGTGCCACAGACGCCGCCTTCGTTGCCGAAGCCGTGGGCGAGCGTGCGCGCATCGCGGGTCGGCGTGGCGGTCTCCACGCCCAGCAGCGACCACGAGCCCAGAATGAGAAACGCATCGTCGGCCGCCAGATCCAGCCCGGCGACCGCGCTGGCCGTGTCGTGAGCGCCGACCGCCACCACCGGCGTGGCGTAGCCGTCCGCGGCCCGTAGCGCGGAGCGCAGCACGCCGCAGATATCGCCCGGCGCGACCACCGTTCGGAACAATTGGCGTGGCAGCCCGAGTTCGTCGATGAGATCGTAGTGCCAATCGCCGCGCACCGTGTCGAACAGGCCGGTGGTGGTCGCCAGCGTGTATTCGCTGTGACGCTCGCCGGTCAACCAGGCCGAGAACAGATCGGCCATGAGCAGCAGGCTGTCCGCCGCGGCCAGCCGCTCCGGGCGGCGGGCGGCGAGATCGATAAGCTGGAAGACCGTGTTCAATTCCAGCCGCTGGGCGCCGGTCCGGCGATGCATTTCGTCCAGCGACAACACCCCGCGCGCGAGGCCGCGGCTGCCATGACCGTTGCGGTAATGCAGCGGCGGCGCCAGCACGTCGCCATCGGCGTCGAACAGGCCGAAATCCACGCCCCAGGAGTCGATACCGATGGCCTGAACGGGGCCGAGCGCCTGCGCCGCGCGCAGACCCGCTTCCAGACCGCCGTAAAGCGCATCCAGATCCCAGCAAGTCTGGCCGTCGTCGTCGACCACCGTGGCCGTATCGAAACGGTGGACTTCTTCGAGCGTCAATCCGGCCGTGGTCAGCCGACCGAGCATGGCCCGGCCGCTGCCGGCGCCGAAATCGAACGCCAGACAGTGAACAGGCTCGCGCGACATGGCAACACCGGAATGGGCCGATAATCCTCGACGCTACGCTCTGCGGCACTCCATAACAACATGAACAAAAGTATTATCTTTTTTTATGTTGCTAACTAATCTATATTAGCGGTATTCGCCAACTAAAACAAAATACGGCGACCCCGTACACAACCGAGAGCTATCCATGGCGCCATCGACCGACGAACAAGTGCTACGCGAACACATCTGCGCCATCGGCCAGCGCCTGTATCAACGCGAGATGGGGGCCGCCAACGACGGCAATATCTCGGTCAAGCTCGACGACGAGCGCCTGCTGTGCTCGCCGACCGGGGTGTCCAAAGGCTTCATGACGCCGGACATGATCTGCCTGATCGACACCGACGGCCAACTGCTGGCCGACGGCGGCACCAAGCCGTCCTCGGAGATCCGCGTGCATCTGCACGTCTACCGGCAGCGCCCGGACGTGAACGCGGTTGTGCATGCGCATCCGCTGTATGCCACGGTGCATGCGATCTGCGGCAAACCGTTGACCAAGCAGATCATGCCCGAATCGACCATCCTGCTCGGCGAGGTGCCGATCGCGCCCTACGGCACGCCCTCGACCATGGACCTGCCCAATTCGATCACCGATTACCTGCAAACCCACGACGCACTGCTGCTGGAAAACCACGGCGCGCTGGCGTACGGCGCCGATCTCGACAACGCCCACTTCAAGATGGAAGCCCTCGACTACTACGCCAAGGTGGTCTACCTCGCCTCCCAGTACGGCGGCGCCCATGAATTCAGCCCGAGCGAAATCGACAAGCTGATCGAATTGCGCAAGAACCGCTTCAAACTGCCCGGCCGGCATCCCCTGGTCGACGGCCGTGGCTGAGTCGGCCACGGCCGGTTTCAGCCGACACCGTAGCCGCCGTCCACGGCCAACGTCACACCGGTAATGAACGCCGCCGCGGGCGACGCCAAAAAGGCCGCCGCGCCCACCAGATCTTCGGTTTCGCCCCAGCGCTGGATCGCCGACCGGCGCAGCACGGCCGCATTGAAATCCGGGTCCTCCTTCTGCGCATGGGTCATATCGGTGTCGATATAACCCGGCGCGATCGCATTGACCCGAATCCCATCCTCGGCATAAGCCTGCGCCAGCGATCGCGTGAGTTGAACCACGCCGCCCTTGCTGGCGCAGTAGCCCGGTACCTCGGCGTCGCCGAAATAACTCAGCATCGAGGCGATATTGACGATGCTGGCCGCGTCGCCGTGGTCGCGCTTCAAATGCGCCCGGGCGGCCATGCATACGCGGGCCGTGCCGTTCAGGTTGATGTCGATCACGTCCAGACAGACATCGATGTCGTGCTCCCGGTGCGGCCGCGCCACGCCGGCCGCGTTGATGACGACATCCACCCGCGATTGCGCGGCGAAGTAATCGCCGACCGCCTGTGTGTCGCGCACGTCGAGCCGTTGGAAGACGATATCGTGATTGGGCGGGTCTCCGGCCGCGGTCCGCAGCTTGTCCGGATTCGAGCCGGCCGCTTCGACCCCGGCGCCGAGATCGCGAAATCCACGCGCCAGTTCGAGACCGATGCCGCTGCTGCCGCCGACCACCAGCACCCGTTGCCCGTTGAACGCATCCGATCGCATCAGTTCGGTTATTCGTGTCATCTCGCCGCCTTTATATGGTGATTGGTTTTCCGACTCAGTTCGTCGATACATTCGACGAGATCTTCTGCTGTCAGAGTGGGCAAACGCAGGACCCGGGCCACGCCATCCGGCCAATCGGGGCCGTCGCGATCGTCCGGAGCGAGCACGATCACCCGCATGCCCGCGGCCACCCCGGCCGTGGCGCCGGCGGCGCTGTCTTCAACGACAATGCAATGCTCCGGCGATACACCGAGCAGCCAGGCGGCCCGCAGATACGGCTCGGCGGCCGGCTTGCCCTCGCGCACGTCATTGCGGCTGACCGTGATCTGATCCGGCCGCTGCAGCCCGGCCGCGGCCAGGTTCGCCTGCACGATCAGGCGATCGGAGTTCGAGACGATCGCCTGGGCCCGGCCTCGCTCGGCCAGACTGCGATATGCGCCAATCGGCGCGGCATGGGGCACGATTCCGGGGGCGCGTTTCAGATAATGGCGATACTTCGCCTCGCTCCATTCATCGAAGGAGCCGTCGTAACCGAGCTCCCGACACTGCATATAGGTCGCAAAGGCGGGCAGGCCGATGACCTTTTGCTGAAACCCGGCGGGCGCTTGAATGCCGCGCGCCGAGAGCAGCCGCTCGATCGCCGCGTGATGCAGCGGCTCGCTATCGACCAGCGTGCCGTCCAGATCCCAGAGCACCGTGGCCGGCTCAGGCATGTCCCGCTCCCCGGCCGCTGTCCGATTCAAGGACCGTTTCATCGAGCGCGTCGAGCATGTCGTAGAACGGCCCGCCGGCATCGCGGAGCTGATCGAACACTCCCCGCATGCGCTCGTAGCGCTCGGCCCAGACCGGGTCCGGCTCGACCACATGGGCGAAGTGCACGAAGGCCTCGGCCGCCGACGCCGGTGTTTCATGCCGGCCGAGCGCCGCCGCCAGAATCGCCGTGCTCCCGATCACACTGCATTCCGGCGATTCGGGCACCCGGATCGGACAGCCATAGGCGCTGGCCTTGATCTGCAGCCACAGATCGGATTTCGCGCCGCCGCCGGCCGCGGTCATCTGCTTCAGCCCGGTGTCGCCCCGGCGCATCAGACCGACATTGCCGGCGGCCGCGAACGCGACGCCTTCCAGAATTGCACGATGCAGGTGGGCCAGCCCGTGTTCGGCGGTCAACCCGAAAAAACCGGCGCGCGAATTCCGCCGCGCGCCGAGCCGCTCGCCGGTCAGATACGGCAGGAAGAACAATCCTCTGGATCCAGCCGGCGCCGCAGCGGCTCGCCGTGTGACCTGCTCATAACTCAGTTCGTTGTCGTGAAAGGCCCGTCGCGCCCAGCGGACGGCGTCGCCGCCGGAGTCCAACAGCGCGAACGCGCCCCAGCCGCCATCGACCGTCGCGACGTTGCTCACGCGGGAATCGAGCACCGGATGCTCGCCATGCACCGTTACGATGGTCGACGTACCGGTCACGTCCGATCCGGCCCCGGGCGAATGAACGCCTGAGCCCAACAACGCCGCCGGAAAATCGGCGGCTCCGGCGGCCACCGGCAGCCCTGCCGGCAATCCGGTCGCCAAAGCGGCCTCTTTCGTCACCTGCCCCAGCACATCCAGCGGCGAACGGATCGGCGGCAGAATATCGGCCGGCACCCCCAGCAGCGCCGCCACATCATGCGACCAGCTACGGGTCGCGCTGTCCATCAGGAAGCTGGCCGAGGCCTCGGTCCAATCGGTCGCGCGCACGCCGGTCAACCGATAATTGATGTAATCCTTGGGCATGAGCAACGTCGCGCTACGCGCCAACACTTCGGGCTCGTGACGGGCGAACCACTGCAGCTTGAAGCCCTGCCATGCCGGCGTCGGCGGATTGGCCACGCATTGCATCACCGCGTCGATGTCGTGCTCGCGCTCGAAGGCGGCGACCAGTTCGGCGGTTCGCTTGTCGTTCCATAGGGGCACGCTGTCGCGCACCGGTTCACCCTCGGCATCAATCAGAACCGTGCCATGCATCTGCCCGGTCGCCACCACGCCGATCAGCCGCTCGGCCGCCCCGGGCTCCGCCTCCAGCAGTTCGCGGGCGGTATGAACCACGCCGTCCCACCAGTCGGCCGGCCGCTGTTCCGACCAGCCGTACTGCGGCACGATCTGTTCGTACTCGCGGGCCCGGATCGCCACGATCCGGCCGGTATCGTCGACCAGCGCGCAGCGCACACTGCCCGTGCCGACATCGATGACGAAACTCAGATCCGGCCGATTCATCGCTTGCCTCCCGATCCGCGACAGCTTATTAATGTGGCAACAAAACAGCCGAAAGATCGGCTGTTTTCAACGCCCCGCCAAATCCAGGCCGGCGCATGTCCGGCCTGGATTTGGCAAGGCTTCGCGGCTTGACGCCGCGGCGGCCCGCTTACGCGGTCCGCTTTATTAAGCCGATGGCCGTTCATCTATTTTGATGCCGGCTTAATAATGTCGGGCGCGATACAGGCGCGCCTGTAGCATGATCGCGATCAGGATGATCACCCCCATAACCACTTCCTGGTCATAACCGGAGATGTTCATCAGATTCATGATGTTCCCGATGACACCGAAGACGAGCACGCCGATCAACGTATTGAACACCGTGCCTTTGCCCCCGGTCAGGCTGGCGCCGCCGATGACCACGGCCGCGATCACATCGAGTTCGGCACCGACCCCGATCGAGGCCGAGCCCACGCCGGCGCGACTGGCGCTGATGATGCCGGCCAAGGCCGCCAGCGCGCCGGATAGCAGATACACGGCGAAGGTGTAGTAGCGAACCCGCACGCCGGACAAGTGCACCGCCTGCTCGTTGCTGCCGATCGCCGTGATCACCCGGCCGAAGCGCATATATTTGTGAACGACACCGGCAGCCACGAACATCGCCAGCATCAGCCAGACCGGATAGGGCACGCCGAACAGATAGCCGCTGCCGAAATGGAGCAGCGCCATGCCGTTGTCGGACACCATGATCGGCCGCCCGTCGGAAATGATCAGTGAGACCCCGCGGGCGATGCTCATCATCGCGAGCGTGACGATGAAGGACGGCAGACGCATGAAGGCCACGCCGAACCCGGAGACCGCGCCCAGCAGCGCGCCACTGCCAATGGTCAGGGGTATGGCGACCGCGAGCGGGAAATACTGCAAAAGGATGGCTGAAACAACGCTGCCCAGGGCCAGGATCGCGCCCACGGACAAATCGATGCCGCGGGTGAGAATGACAAACAACATGCCAATGCTCATCAAGCCGATGCCGGCCGTCTGCCGCATCACGTTGCCGATGTTATGCACCGAAAGAAACGAGTCGGAAGCGAAACTGGCGCCGATGATCAGCACCACGAAGATCAGCAGCGTGCTGTAGTCGCGCAGGAAGCGCGACAGCCGCGGAGGCAACCCGTGGCCTCGCCGGTCGTCGGGTTTGGCGGATCGCTGGGTGATCGTGCTCATTGCATGATGTCCTCAGGCTCTTCGACCGTCGCGTCGCGGCGAAGAGATAAGGTAAGGATGTTCTCGCCGGTGAATTCGTCGGGCATGAGTTCGCCGCGCAGGCGCCCGCCTCCCATCACCAGGATTCGGTCGCATAGCCCCATCAACTCCTCGCTTTCACTGGATATGACAAGAATCGCTTTACCGTTCTGCGCCATTTTCTGAATCAGCGCGTAGATCTCGCTCTTGCCGCCCACGTCGACGCCGCGCGTCGGCTCGTCGAGAATCACGATTTCGCTGTCGGTGTGGAACCACTTGGCGAGCACCACTTTCTGTTGATTGCCGCCGGACAAATTGGCGACTTCTAAGCGGCTGTCCGTGGTCTTGATCGCGAGTTCGCCGATCAACGCATCGGAGATCTCGCGTTCGAAGGTTTCGCGGATCCAGCCGAAAAGCCGGGTCACCGAACCCATGTGCGCCATCGTGACGTTGGCGTGCAACGCCATATCGAGCACCGCGCCCTGCGCCTTGCGATCTTCCGGCACCAAGCCGATACCGCTGTGCACGGCTTCCTGCGGATGGCGAATGCAAACGGGACGCCCCTTGACGCGGATCTCGCCCGCGGTGGGCCGGTCCGCTCCGAAGATCAGGCGGACCAACTCGGTGCGCCCACTGCCGACCAAGCCGCCGAGACCGACGATCTCGCCGGCCCGCAGGCTCAGCGAAACATCCTCGACCACCCCGGCGCGCGACAACCCCGCCACCCGTAGCAGCTCATCGCCCACGACGTTCTCGCGCGGCGGAAACATCGCGGTCAGACGGCGCCCGACCATGAGCCGGACCAAGCCGTCGACATCGGCGTCGGCCGGGGCGAGCGTCTGCACCTTGTGCCCGTCCTTGAGCACGGTAATTCGATCGGCGCAGCGAAAAATCTCGTCGAGCCGATGGGATATATAGACGATCGATACGCCCCGCGTGGCTAGATCGCGCACGATATCGAGCAGACGCCGCGCATCGTCCGGCCCCAGAACCGCGGTCGGCTCGTCCAGCACCA
>NZ_DASSKM010000030.1:0-9392 GCF_035690525.1 Salinisphaera sp. | reverse complement strand
GGACTTGGCTGCGGCGGCCCGATCTGCTCGACGCGATCGAGCTGGATCAACGACAACAGGCACTCCTGACCGAATTCGTCGCCGAATATGCCGAGCGCGTACCGCGACCGTAATAAATCGTCGGCAATGCGATTTCGGGGGTCCCACGGCGGCATTCTTTCCGGTATAATTCGCCGTCCTTGAACGCCCACCCACGGCTGACACCCAGGATTCAGAGGCAGGCCATGAGCAACATCATCGATGAATTGGAAGCCGAGCAGAAGAGCGGCAAGAACATCCCGGATTTTTCCGCCGGCGATACCGTGGTGGTCCAGGTGCGCGTGGTCGAAGGCGAGCGCGAGCGTCTGCAGGCGTTTGAGGGCGTGGTCATCGCCAAGCGCAACCGCGGCCTGAACTCGGCCTTCACGGTGCGCAAGGTTTCGCACGGCGAGGGCGTCGAGCGCGTGTTCCAGACCTTCTCGCCCGGGATCGCCGAAATCAAGGTGCTGCGTCGTGGTGATGTGCGCCGTGCCAAGCTGTACTACCTGCGCGAGCGCAGCGGCAAGTCGGCGCGTATCCGCGAAAAGCTGTAACCCGCGCCGCGATACCGCGGCTGATGAAAAAGGCGCCCGGAGAACCCGAAGGCGCCTTTTTTGTTGCCGTTAGGCAGGATGGTATCTATAGCATTTGCACTTTTTAGCGAACAGTCGTAACCGTTTTCTGGCAAAAGAACACAGCCTGAACATCCGCTGGAAAGCTGATTTGACGCTCATTCAATCTGCGTAAATCTGCGTTCATCTGCGGATAAATAACTTCAAAAAGGTGGAAACTGTTCTAGGACGAAGCGTTCGAATCCGACGCAGCCTGCGGCAGTAGGCGCGATACGCCGACCATGCGCTGCGACCAGCGCCCGCCGTCGAGCGCGACCCGGCGCACGCCGCCGCCCTTGGCCTGGCCGCCCGGGAGAGCGAGCACGGCGACCTGGGTATCGATGATGACGCCCACCGTGAGCCGGCCGCGCCCATCGGGGCTGTCGACCCGAAAGAAGACGAGATCGCCGGGTTCGGCGGCCGCCAACGGGATCGGCCGCCCCGCATGCAGTTGCTCGCCCAGACTGCGTGGCAACGGGCGGCCGTTCTGGCGATAGGCGTAATAGGCCAACCCCGAGTCGTCGAACCGGCGCGGCCCGGCCATGTGGTCGCCGTACGCGTCGCCGACCTGCGCCAGCGCCACGGAGGCGACGGTCTGACGCGCCGGCGTGGTCTGTTCCAGCGCTTTCTCGATGCTCTCGGTTTGCGGGGCGGTGCTGCAGGCCGACAGCGCCGCGGTACATGCCAGCGCCAAGCCTATGGCCGGGTCGACAGCCGGGCGCGACCGGCCGGATGTTCGGGTCATTCGTTTCATGCCGTCATGATGCCGTAAGCGCGGGCCATCGACCAGATCACCATCAGATCGGGGCCCGCGCGTTCGATCAGACCGCGCGATGCGCGACCTGGCTCTCGACATGTTCCTCGCGCGGCGTTTCGTCCTCGGTGAGGGCATCCAGATATTTCTCGGCGTCGAGCGCGGCCATGCAGCCGGTGCCGGCGGAGGTCACGGCCTGCCGGTAGACATGATCCATCACGTCGCCGGCGGCGAAGACGCCGGGCTTGCTGGTAGCCGTGGCATTGCCCTGGGTGCCGCTTTGCACCTTGATATAGCCGCCTTCCATGTCGAGCTGACCGGCGAATATATCGGTGTTGGGCTTGTGGCCGATGGCGATGAAGATGCCATCGACGTCGAGTTCCCGGGTTTCGCCGCTCTGCTTGTGACGAATCCGGCCGCCGGTCACGCCCATTTCGTCGCCCAGCACCTCGTCGAGTTCATGATCCCAGACGATGCTGACATTGCCGTTGGCGGCCTTGTCGAACAGTTTGTCCGCCAGAATCTTCTCGCCGCGGAATTTGTCGCGTCGGTGCACGACGGTGACGTGCGCGGCTAGATTCGACAGATACAGCGCTTCTTCGAGTGCGGTGTTGCCGCCGCCGATCACGGCCACGTTCTTGTTGCGGTAGAAGAATCCGTCGCAGGTCGCGCAGGCGGAGATGCCGCGCCCCATGAAGTTCATTTCCGATTCCAGGCCGAGATAGCGGGCGGTCGCGCCGGTCGAGACGATCAGCGCGTCGCAGGTGTAGACGCCCGAGTCGCCTTCCAGTCGATAGGGCGGCGCCGACAAATCGGTGGTATGGATCTGGTCGTGAATCATGCGGGTATTGAAGCGCTCGGCGTGCTGTTTCATGCGCTCCATCAGGCCCGGGCCTTGCAGCCCCTCGACGTCGCCCGGCCAATTGTCGACATCGGTCGTGGTCATGAGCTGGCCGCCTTGTTCGATACCGGTGATCATGACCGGTTCCAGATTCGCACGCGCGGCATAGACCGCCGCGGTGTAACCGGCGGGGCCTGAGCCCAGAATGATCAGACGATGATGCTCGGCACCGGTATGACCCATAGGATTTGCTCGGATAGGGTATGGATGCGGCTAAACTGCGGCATGTATCGGCCGGATTCAAGTCGCGCGCAGGATGCACGATCGCTACACTGAGCGCTTGGGGCACGAAACGAACAGACCGGGAACCGCGCACGACGCGACGGTCGCATGGGAGACGCTGTGGCTGGCAAACCGTCTTTTTTCCGACGCGTGGTCGGAGGGCTCTGGCGCACTCTGGCGCTGATTTATTCGCTGATTTTCCTTTTCGTCCTGATCGTGATTCCGGTCGCCATCTACATGGCCGTGCACCATCCGGCGCCGCCGGTGCCGTCGCAGGCGGTGCTCGTGGTCGACCCGGTCGGCGATCTGGTCGAACAGGCCGGCGGCGTCGACACCCTGGTACAGAGCGTAGTCTCGAACGAGGCCCGGCCCTCGGTGGTGCGGGATCTGATCCGTGCGTTGGACCAAGCCCGTAACGACGATCGCATCAAGGAAGTCCTGCTCAAGCTGGACGATCTCGACAGCGCCGAGCCCGGCCAGCTGCAGGATCTGGTCGCCGCCATCGACCGCTTCAAACAGTCCGGCAAGCCGGTCGTCGCCTGGTCGGATGCCTACGACGAGGCCCGCTACGAGCTCGCCAGTCACGCCGACAAGATCTATATCGATCCGCTCGGCTATGTGCTGCTGACCGGCTACGGCGTGTATCGCAACTACTACAAGGACGCGCTCGACAAGCTGGGCGTGAAGGTCAACGTGTTTCGCGTAGGCAAATACAAGTCGTATGTGGAACCCTATACGCGCAACAGCATGTCGCCGGCCGCCCGGGCGGACAATCTGGCGTGGCTGAACTCGCTGTGGGGTATTTATAAAAAAACGGTCACGGCCGATCGCGATATCACACCCGCCGATATCGACCGATACATCGACAACTATGCCTCCAATCTGGTCGCCAACGGCGGTAACGCCGCCGCGCTGGCCAAGAAGGCCGGGCTCGTGGACCGGGTCGCCACGCTCGACGACCTGCACAAGCCCTTGATCGCCCAGGTGGGCCGGGACCCGATCAGCGGCAGCTTCAATCAGATCAACCAGAACGACTATCTCGCCAACATCGATCATCGCGGCGGCGCCGGCCAGGGCTCGACCCTGGCGGTGGTAACCGTCGCCGGCGATATCATCAACGGCGAGAGCGTGCCCGGATCGGCCGGCGGCGAAACGATCTCGCGTCTGATCGACGCCGCGCGCCGGGACGATCATGTGGCCGGGCTCGTGCTGCGGGTCGACTCGCCGGGCGGCTCGGTCACCGCCGCCGAGCGCATCAGGCGGTCGGTGGTGGCATTTCGCCAGGCCGGCAAGCCGGTGGTCGTTTCCATGGCCGGCATGGCCGCCTCCGGCGGCTACTGGATCTCGATGAACGCCAACCAGATCTGGGCCGAGCCGTCGACCATCACCGGCTCGATCGGCATCTTCGCGATCGTGCCGACATTCTCCAAGACGCTGAACAAGCTCGGTATTCATTCCGACGGCGTAGGCACGACCAAGCTCTCCGGCGCGATTCGGCTGAGCAAGCCGTTGTCCGAGCCGGTCAAGACGATTTTCCAGGCCGGCGTCGAGCACGGCTACAACCAGTTCATCGGCCATGTCGCGGCCGCCCGCGATATGTCGACCGATGCCGTGAATAGAATCGCCCAGGGGCGGGTTTGGAGCGGGGCGGACGCCCAGCGCATCGGGCTGGTCGACAAGCTGGGCGACGTGACCCGGGCCGAAGCCGCGGCGGCCAAGCTCGCCGGGCTGAATCTCGACAACTATCGACTCCAGCCGATGCAGCCGCCGGCGAGCTGGCGCGGCGCTATGCGGCAGTTCATCGGCAGTCACATATCGGCGTCGCTGGTGCCGTCATGGCTGGCCGCGTCCGTATCTACCGGTGCGGTCGATTTTCTGCGCGGTCTGACCGACCCGCAAGGGCTCTACGCCCGCTGTTTCTGCCGGTTGCGATCGGCTGCCACGCTGGCCGGCACCGCTGAGGTGCGCGACGTTTTATCAATCCGGCATGAAAATACCTTCATGTCGGATTGATAGCGCGAGCACGCAATCGCGTGCTCGCCGCGGCCATCGGCCGCGAAGCGCTTGAAAACAGCTGACATTTCAGCTGTTTTAGGACTAATAAGATAAGGAAGCTTATGAGTGACCCGGTTGGTTAGCGTGCGGCGCCCGCCCGGGCCCGGTCGAGCATGCGCTGCAGGGCCAGCGGACGATTGGTGAAGATCCACGGGATGCCGCGGCCGATCTCGCGCAGCAGTAACCCCCGGCGGCTGATGAAACCGCTGCCGATCAAGCGGTTTTCGCGCCGCGCGGCCTGGATATCGCCGCGGTGAATGAAAATGAACGGCCCGGCGACGCCGCCGCACGCATGCTGTCGGCTCCAAGCCCGGATCGCCTTCCAGTTGGCCTTGGCGACCGCAATATGCGCCGCGGCGGGCAGGTCGGTCAGCGCCTCGAACCGATATGGATCGAGCGAAAGCACATGGTAATCGTCGCACGGCGCCAGCTCATCCAAGCAATCGCGCAGGCGTGCTTCCGCACGCGCCGACCCGCGCGTTTTGAGTTCGATCATCAGGTGCGCGCGATGCGCGTAGCGTTCGATGATTTGTCCGAGGTGCGGCACCTCGGGCGCACGCGCACGCAGCATCGACCAACTGAGCGCATCGACGCGATCGGATCGGCCAAAGACCCGCGCAAGATCGCGGTCGTGGATCACGACCGGTTCGTCGTCCGCGGTATAGCGCACATCGAATTCGATCGTGTGCACGCCGGCGGCGACCACCGGATCGAAAGCCGCGAGCGTATTTTCCTTCGCCCGGACTTCATGGCGCTCGCCGCGGTGCGCCACGATACGCGCGCCCGCGAGCTGGTCGTGCGTCGGCCGCGGGCTTGGCCAGACCGATAAAACGGCTTCGGACAACCACAGCAGGGCGTCTTCGACAAAAATGTGCAAGACAACTCGCGGCAACGGGCCAGCGCGGATTATAGCGGTTCATCCGGGCCGAGCATGGCTGGCGCTCGCGGCAACAGTCCTTTGTGTCCTGCCTCGCAAGTAGCTTTATACTGCGTGGCCTTCTCTGTGCCTGGCGGCGTCCATATACGCTTTGTTAGCGCTCACGCGACTCGCGAATTGCATCAAGTACGTCCAAGGTAGCGGCAGAGGTTTTCATGCCGGATACGTCGAATGGAGATTTGGACTTGCAGCGCTTTGATAGGCGATTTATGAAACAAGCGACCCGTCTCGTTCACGCCGGGCGCAAGCCCGCCGATCACTACGGCATGGTCAATACGCCCGTTTATCATGCCTCGACGGTGCTGTTCGACAGCCTGGCCGACTTCGATGCCTCGCAGGCGGATCCGTTCTCCGGTGTCCACTATGGCCGGCTCGGCACGCCGACCCAGTTCGCCTTCGAGTCCGCGGTTGCCGAAGTCGAAGGCGCGCACGGCGCGGTGAGCACCTGCTCGGGGCTCGCCGCGATCGCGACCGCGCTGCTGGCCGTGGCCGGGGCCGGCGATCATCTGCTGGTCGCCGACAACGTCTACGGGCCGACCCGCAAGTTCTGCGACGGCCTGCTCGCGCGTCTCGGCGTGGAAACCGAATACGTCGATCCGCTGATTTCGGCCGATGAGCTGGATCGGCGTTTTCGCGACAATACGCGCGCGCTGTTTCTCGAAGCGCCCGGATCGTTGACCTTCGAAATTTCGGACGTGCCGGCGCTGGCCGCGGTGGCGCGCGAGCGTGATGTGAGCGTGATCGCCGACAATACCTGGGGAACGCCGATCTATTTCGATGCGTTTGCGCACGGGATCGATCTGTCGGTGCACGCCGCGACGAAGTACATCGTCGGCCACTCCGACGCCATGCTCGGCGTCGTCAACTGTCGGGAGGCGGCGCATTATCGCGCCGTGCGGCATACCTCGATCGCGCTCGGCTACTGCGCCGGGCCGGACGATGTGTATCTCGGCGCGCGCGGGCTGCGTACCTTGGGTCAACGCCTGCCGGTCCACGAAGCTAACGGTCTGGCGCTGGCCAACTGGCTTGCCGAACAGCCGGGGGTGACGCGCGTGCTGCATCCGGCGCGCGCCGATCATCCGCAGCATCATCTGTGGCGACGCGACTTCACCGGCGCCTGCGGCTTGTTCGCGGTCGAGCTCGCACCGGGCGAACGCCGCCAGCTCGCCGCCTTGATCGACGGGCTCGCGTTCTACGGGCTCGGCGCCTCCTGGGGCGGTTACGAATCCCTGGTGCTGCCGGTGGACCCGGCCGGTTCGCGCTCGGCGACGCGCTGGCAGGCGGATGGTCCGCTGCTGCGCATCCACGCCGGGCTCGAGGATATCGCCGACCTGATCGACGACATGGCGGCCGGCCTGGCGCGCTACAGCGCGGCCTGAACTGCGGCGTTTCAGTCCTGTTGCCGTGTGCAACGGCAACAGGCTCTTTCACCAAGCCAATCGCAGACCGGCGAAGACGTGTCGATGGGTCGGCGGGTAGAAATTGCGGAAACCCGCGCGTTTTATTTCCGGTTCGGTATGCCGGCTCGACCCGCGGGCAACATAATGATGGCCGTCGAACCACGGCTTGGAATAGCCGTCGTAGGGAAATGCGGTGAAGCCGGGGTAGGGCTTGAAGGCGTTGTCGCACCATTCCCAGACTTGGCCGGCGGCCGCGATTTTGTCGGCGCGAACGGCCGCTTCCCATTCGTGCTCGGTGGGTAGCCGCGCCTGCGCGTAGCGTGCGAAAGCGCGTGCCTCGTACCAGCCGATGCCGTGCACGGGGGCTTCGGCGAGTGTTGCCGGGTCGCCCCGCCAGGCGATGCGCCAGCCGTTTTCGGCGGGCCGCCAGTGCTGGGGGTGTTCGATCCCGTGACGACAGCGCCACCGCCAACCGTCGTCGTCCCAGAATTCATGTCGATCGTAGCCGCCGGCGTTCATGAAGCCGAGCCATTCGGCGTTGCTCACCGGCGCGCCGGCGATATCGAAGCGCTCGACATCGCGCTCGTGGGTCGGTTTTTCGTTGTCGTAGGCGTCGATCGAATCGGTGCCCAGACGTACGCGCCGGCTCGGTACGCTCACGCGCCGATTGCATACCGGCTCGGCTACATCGAGCGCGGCCGCACCGTCGTCGCTTGCCAGATCGAGCTGCGCGGCGGCCATGCGCATGGTTTCGATGTGTTGGGCGTAATGCTGGCAGATGAAGGCGTGTAGGTAACCGTTTCGGAGAAGATCGTGGTGTTCCGGGGTCGCGTGCGCCCAGTAGCGGTCGTTGATTGCCGCGATTTCGGCGGTCCACCGACGCATTGAGTCCGGCCCCGGCAGGCGCGCGCTACGCGCCTGCTTGTCGCATGCCTCGGGAAAATACAGGCGGCGCCAGCGATCGGTTACTGAGGTGTCGCCGAACACGCGTTCGGCGAGCCAATAATTCTCTACGAAAAAGACATGGCCGACATGCCATAGCAGCGGGCTGAGCTCCGGGCGCGGCTGACGCCGGAGCGCGGCTTCGTCGCGTGCGTCGAGCATCGCCTGCGAGGTTTGGCGCAGGATAGCGAGGCGTGAGTCGGGTTGAGCGGTCATGGATCGAACGCTTTCAGTAAGTTACGCGCGGAGCGTAACAAAGCGTTCCGGAACGACAGCTTGCCAGCCGGGGTCGGTGTCGAAGGCTTCCGATGCGATCACGAAGCCGCCGCGCCAGTTCTCGTGTATGTAGAGTGAAGGCGCCGGCGTATTGAATGCGCTGCGTACCGCGGCCAACTCGCGGCCATCGGTCACGATTATGTTGAGAAGCGCCTTTAGATCGTCATGTTCGGCCAGCCACGCACGGACCAGATCGAGCGTGGCGCGAAGCCGCTCGACAAGACTCCCGCTCTGCTGACGCACTAGGGCGAACAGGTACTCGGAATCGGTATTTCCATTAATGGTTTGTTCTATGGCCGGGTCGAGTTCGGCTCGCACGCGGGCGCGCAGCGTATGCGCGAAATGCTGGATATAGCCGTTGTGGGCGAATATCAAACCGTTGCCGGCGAACGGCTGGGTGTTGGCGTGATCGGTGCCGAGCCCGGGCGTGGCGCTGCGTACGTTGCCGACCCAGAGCGGGCGGCTCAGGCTGCGGCCCAGCGCATCGACGTTGCCGTCGGCCCAGACCGGCAGGGTGTGCCGGTAGATCGCCGGTTGGCCGTCGTCGGCATACCAGCCGACCCCCCAGCCGTCGGCGTTGACGGTGGCGCTGGCCATTTCGCGGGCATCCCACGATTGCCGGGCGAGACTGTGCGGCGGCGCGTCAAGAAAGTCGCGCAGCGGACAGGCGGGGCCGAGGTAGGCGGCGATTCGGCACATGGCGGGCTGGGACGGTGAACGAATCGGCCCATGATAACCTCGGCCGAAGTAATTACACCGCCTGGTTCATGACTCTGAATTCGTCCGATGCGCGGTTGATTCATCACCGCGTCGAAGCGCTGCGTCGCGTCCCCGATCTGGCCGAGGATGTGCGCGCCGGTTTGATCGAGCCGCCGCGCTGGCTGCCACCCAAGTATTTCTACGACGATCGCGGCTCGCAGTTGTTCGAAGCGATCTGCGAGACCCCCGAATATTACCCGACGCGCGCCGAAGCGGCGCTACTGGCCGATACCGCCGAACGGATCGTCCAATGTGTCGCGCCCGGGCATATCGTGGAACTCGGAAGCGGCAACTCGCGCAAGACCCGGCATCTGATCGCCGTCTGCGATCGTCTGGGCGTACACGCCCGCTACTGGCCGTTCGAGGTCAGCTCGCAGATCATGCTCGATTCGGCCAGACAACTGATCGCGGACTACGACTGGCTGCAGGTCGAGGCGATGAGCGGCGACTACACCGCCGGGCTGGCGAACCTGCCGCTGGCCGACGACGGGGGCCGGCGCCTGTTCGTTTTCCTGGG
>NZ_DASSKM010000029.1:0-4698 GCF_035690525.1 Salinisphaera sp. | reverse complement strand
CCGCGGCCGGCACCAGACGGGCCTCAATGCCGGCGGCCGTGCCCAGCCACGACACCGCCGTCCCCCGCGCAATAAGCTCGCGGGCGACCGCCAGGGCGGGGAACACGTGCCCGCCGGTTCCGCCGGCCATGATCAGAATGTGCGGCGCCCGGCTCATCGCGAGCTCTCCCGCAGCGCGGCCGTGCTTTCCATATCCACGCGCAAGATCAGCGCGCACCGCGCGCACATCATGACCAGCGACGAGCCGCCATAGCTCATCAGCGGCAGCGTCAGCCCCTTGGTCGGCAGCAAACACATGTTCACGGCGATATTCACGAACGCCTGCAACGACAACCAGCCGGACAGCCCGTAAGCCAGAAAGCCGCCGAAGAACTGCCCGACGTCGATCGCGCGTCCCGCGACCACGAAACCGCGCCAGACCACGATCGCGAACAGCACGATCAGCACGATCGAGCCGACCAGGCCGAATTCCTCGGCGTAAATGGCGAACAGAAAATCGGTATGCGTCTCGGGCAGATACGACAGTTTCTGCACCGAATTGCCCAGGCCCACGCCGAACAGATGCCCGCGGCCGATCGCGATCAGCGACTGCGTGAGCTGGAATCCGCTGGCGAACGGATGCGCCCAGGGATCGGCGAAACTCACCAGACGTTCCATGCGATACGGCGAGGAGAACACCAGCGCCGCGAGCGCCACCGCGGCCACCACGCCCAGCACGACCAGGTTGAACAGCCGCGCGCCGGCGACGAACAGAATGATCCCGGCCACCGTGATCAGAATCGCGCCGGCGCCGAAGTTGGGCTCCAGCAGCATCAGAAAACAGGCGATGACGAGAAACACCATCGGGCGAAACAGGCCGGCCCAGGTGGTCGCCAGATCGAACTGGCGGCGCGAGGCATAGCCGGCGACATAGAGCACCAAAAGCAAGCGCGCCGGCTCCGAGGCCTGAAGCGAAACCGGCCCGAAGTCGAGCCAGCGCCGGGCGCCGTTGACGGAATGCCCGATACCCGGAATCAGAACCAATGCCAGAAGCGCCAAGCCGGCCGCGAGCATGATGAAGGTATTGGCGGCCAACACCCGCATCGGAATATGCAGCACCACGAAACCGATGATCAGCCCGATCAGCGCATACACCGTCTGACGGTAGAAGAAATACATCGGATCGCCGGTCATACGGTCGGCCACGGCGACCGAGGACGAGCCGACCATCACCAGGCCGAGACAGCCGATCACGATCAACGTCGACAACAGCCAGACGTCGGGCCTGACCGGCGGCAGATACGCGGCAGCCAGGAGATTCTTCATGCGGCCAACTCCTGTACGGCAGCGGTGAAGGCATCGCCGCGCGCCATATAGTTGTCGAACTGATCGAAGCTCGCGCAGCCGGGCGACAGCAGCACCACGTCGCCGGCTTGGGCGATCGCGGCGGCGCGGCGTACCGCCTCGGCCAGCGTGGCCACGTTTTCGACCGGGGCATGCCCGACCACCGCCGCCGCGATCGCCGCGGCATCCTCGCCGAAAACCAGCACCGCCCGGGCCCGGCGCGCGGCCGCCGGACCGAGCGCGGCAAAATCCGCGCCCTTGCCGCAGCCGCCGGCCAGCAGCACGACCGGTGCGTCCATGCCGGCGAGCGAAGCCAACATCGCCCCCAGGTTGGTGCCCTTGGAATCGTTGACCCAACGTACGCCGCCGATCTCGGCCACCCATTGACAGCGATGCGCCAGGCCGGCGAAGCCTTCCAGCCCGGCGCGGATTGTCGCCTCGTCGATGCCGAGCGCCTCGGCCAGCGCCCAGACCGCGGCGGCGTTGGCCACGTTGTGGCGCCCGGCCACGCGCAGCCGGCGCGCGTCCAGCCAGGGCGCGGCGCCGCGCGCCAGCCAGAGCCCGTCGTCGATATCGATCACGCGATAGTCGGCGCGCTCGCCGGCGCCGAAACGCAGCACGCGCGCGGCCTGCGTATGCATGGCGCTAACGCGCGGGTCGTCGGCGTTGATCAGCGCGATCCCGGCGGCCCGGAAAATACGCGCCTTGAGCTCGGCATAATGTTCGAGACTGCCGTGACGATCGATATGATCGGCGCTGATATTGAGCACGGTCGCGGCCGCGCAGGCGATACGATCGGTGAGCTCGAGCTGAAAGCTGGACAACTCCAGCACGTACAAATCGATGTCGTCGGCCAGCAGATCCAGCGCCGGGGTGCCGAAATTGCCGCCGACGGCGACCCTCCGCCCGGCCGCGGCGGCGATCTCGCCGAGCCAGGCCGTCACCGTGGATTTACCGTTGGAGCCGGTGATCGCGATCACCGGCGCGTTCACCGTGCGCGCAAACCATTCGATATCGCCGACGACCTCGTACCCGGCCGCGCGGGCGGCCACGATCAGCGGCTCGCGCAGATCGACCCCGGGCGAGACCACGATCCGATCGATGCCGGCCAGCGCCGAAGCCGCCAGCGCGCCGGTGCGAAACTCGATTTCCGGCCACTCACGCGCCAGCTCGGCCGCGGCCGGCGGCGCGGCGCGGCTGTCGATAACGCGCACGCGCGCCCCGGCGGCCGCGGCAAAGCGGGCCGCCGAGGCGCCGGTGGCGCCGCAACCCACGACCAGCACGTGGGCGCCCGCCAGTTGTGTCTTCCAGTCGTTCATCGGATCTTCAACGTCGACAGACCGATCAGCACCAGCACCAGGGTGATGATCCAGAAACGCACGATGATCTTGGGCTCGGCCCAGCCCTTGAGTTCGAAGTGGTGGTGTAGCGGCGCCATGCGGAAGACCCGTCGCCCGGTCAGCTTGTAGCCGACGACCTGGATCATCACCGAAAGCGTCTCGGCGACGAAGATGCCGCCCATGACGACCAGGATGAGTTCCTGGCGGACAATCAGGGCGACCACGCCGAGCGCCGCGCCGAGCGCCAGCGCGCCGACGTCGCCCATGAACACTTGCGCCGGATAAGCGTTGAACCACAGGAAACCGAGCCCGGCGCCGGCGATCGCGGTGCAAAAGATCAGCAGTTCGCCCGCGCCCTTGATATAGGTGAACCCGAGATAGCGCGAGAACTCGGCGTGCCCGGTCACGTACGCGAAGATGCCGAGCGCCGAGGCCACCAACACGCAAGGCATGATCGCCAGCCCGTCCAGCCCGTCGGTGAGATTGACCGCGTTGGACGAGCCCACGATCACCAGATAGGTCCAGACGATGTAGCCCGCGCCCAGCGGCACGGCCACGTTCTTGACCATCGGGATCAGCACGCTGGTCTCGGCGGCCGAGCCGGCGACCATAAACAGCCAAAAACCGGCGACCAGACCGATCAGCGTCTGCGCGCCGTACTTTTCCCGGGCCGACAGTCCCTTGCTGTTGCCGAACTTGAGCTTCCTGTAATCGTCGACGAAGCCGACCACGCCGAAGGCGGCGGTTACGAACATCGCCAGCCAGACCCAGGCATCGGCCAGATTGGCCCAGAGCAGCGTGGACACCAGCACCGCGGCCAGGATGAGCACGCCGCCCATGGTCGGCGTGCCGGTCTTGACCAAATGGCTCTGCGGCCCGTCGTCGCGCACGAACTGGCCGACCTGGTGAAACGTCAGCCGGCGGATCAGCACCGGGCCGAACACAAAGCAGAACACCATCGCCGTCAACACCCCGAGGATGGCGCGAAAGGTCAGGAACTGGAACACGCGAAAGCCCGAAAAGGCCGGTTCCAGCAGATGGGCGACATACATCAGCATGACGCGCCCACCTTTTGTTGTTCGCCGTTCTCGCGCAGGGCGTCGGCCACCCGGTCCATACGGGCGCTGCGCGAGCCCTTGACCAGCACGATTACACCGCTGTCGGAGGCCGCCAGCGCGCCGACGAGCGCCGCGATCAGGCGGTCGTGATCGGGATACCAGGCGCCGCCCTCGCCGAACGCCGAGACCGTCAGCCGGCTGTGCTCGCCGGTGGCGAACAGACGCTCGATGCCGGCCGCGCGCGCGGCCAGCCCGGCATCGCGATGGGCCGATTCGCTGTAGTCGCCGAGCTCACCCATATCGCCGAGCACCGCCCAGCGCGCGCCGTCCTGCTCGCCAAGCCAGGCCAACGCGGCCGCGAGCGAACCCGGGTTGGCGTTGTAGCTGTCGTCGACCAGACGCGCGCCCGGCGCGATCGGCGTGATCGCCAGCCGCCCCGCGACCGCGGCCGTGCGCGCCAGACCGGCGGCAATGGCCGGCCCGTCGAGGCCGACGGCAAACGCCGCCGCGGCCGCGGCCAGCGCGTTGGCCACGTTGTGGCGACCGGCCAGATCGAGCGCGACCGGCGTGCGCGCGCCGGGCGTATGCAGCATGAAACGCGCGCCGTCGCCGTCCAATTCGATGTCGGCGGCATAGATGTCGGCGCCGCGCGCGGCCTCGGCCGAAAACGTCACGATGCGCCGGCTCTGGGCGCCCTCCTGGGCCAACTCGCGCCACAGACCGGCATAGTCGTCGTCGGCGTTGATCACCGCGGTGCCGTGCTCGGGCAACCGAATGAACAGTTCGCCCTTAGCCCGGGCGATGCCCTCGCGCGAGCCGAAGCCTTCCAGATGCGCCCAGCCGGCGTTGGTGATCACGCCCACGTCCGGGCGCGCGAGGCCGGCCAGTTGGCCGATCTCGCCGGGATGGTTGGCGCCCATCTCGATCACGGCGCGCTCGGCCGAGGCGTCCAGACGCATCAGCGTCAGCGGCACGCC
>NZ_DASSKM010000028.1:0-11191 GCF_035690525.1 Salinisphaera sp. | reverse complement strand
CGTCCGCGATTTCATCGCGGACGACTACCGGCGGCATGATGGAGACCGCATTCCAGTCGCGCGCCAGCAGGCGCAGCAGCGCCATGTCGTCGACCTGGGCAAGAATGGTGGGCTGCACGTTCCAGTGTTCGCAGTACATATCCACCGCGACCCGGATTTCGCTGTGTTCCCCGGGCAGCAGCACCGGCGTGCCGTCGAGATCGTCCGGCAGGCAAAAGGGTTGGCCGCGCGGCCGGCCGAGCACACCGACCGCCTGGCGGGCAATACGCCGGCTGCGCCAGGGGGTTTCGGCGGTGCTGCGAAGATCCGCGTTCGACAAGACGAGATCCAGCCGATGCGTACTGAGTTGCCCGAGCAGGTCGTCCAGGCGCCCGGATTGCAGCACCAGACTCACATCGCGGCGATGCATCAGGGGCGCGATGAAGCCCTGCTGAAAATTACGGGACAAGGTGGCCATCGCGCCGATGCGCACGAGTTGGCGCGCCCGCCCCTGGCCTTCGCGCAGGGCGGCCAGCATCTCGTCGCCCCGGCTGAATATGGACTCGGCATAGGCCGCCACCACCCGCCCGGCCTCGCTCAGTTCGAGCTGACGGCCGACGCGGTTAAACAGCGTTTTCCCCAGCGCGGCCTCGAGTTTCTTGATCTGGCTCGATAACGCGGACTGAGAAACGTGCAACCTCTCGGCGGTTTCGGTGAGCTTGCCGCGCTCGGCCACGCGCCAAAAATAGTATAGGTGGTGATAGTTCAGTCGGGCCATCGTTCTTATTTAGAGAACATTTGCAGCTTAAATATATATTTTTTCTTGAGCAAAAGCCTACTTAAGCTAGCGCTCGCCACTCCTTTTCCCTACTACGATGATCGATACCGCCGTATCCCCGGGCGCCTGGCTGGCCGCTGGCGTGCCGGCCACTTACCTGCTGGCCGCGGTTCTGGCCGTCGGCCCCGCGCGCGCCCGGCGCGCCGCCTGGTCGACAACGCTGGCGCTCGCGGGCTTCGTGCTCTTGGTTGTGGTTGCGGCGGGCGCGTACTACGGCCTGGCGTCGCCCGCCAACGTGCTGATCGGGCGCCTGCCCGTCAACGCCGTGCTGGGTCTGGCCCCCAGTGTTCGCCTCGACCCGCTCACGCTCGCCATGCTGGCCCTGATCGGCTTCATCGGCCTCGTGATTCTCAACTATTCGCGCCGTTACCTGGCCGGCGACCCGGGCTCGACCGACGTCGGCCAGCAGCGATATCGCCGCTGGTTCTGCGCCACGCTGGCCTGCATCAGCAGCATGGTGATCGCCAACCAGCTTCTGGTTCTTGGCGTGGCGCTGGCGGCCGCGAGCCTGTGCCTGCACCAGTTGTTGACCTACTACAGCCAACGCCCGCAGGCGCTGCTCGCGGCGCACAAGAAATTCCTCATCAGCCGCATGGCGGATGTCTTCATTCTCACGGGATCGACCCTCATCGGCCTGCACTACGGCAGTTTCCAGATGGACGCGGTGTTCGCCAGCGTCGACGGCGCGGCGTTTACGCCGACGCTGACGGTGGCGACCACGCTGATCGCCTGCGCGGCCATCCTCAAATGCGCGCAGCTGCCGTTCCACGGCTGGCTGATTCAGGTCATGGAAGCGCCGACGCCGGTTTCGGCCCTGCTTCACGCCGGCATCGTCAATATGGGTGGCTTCCTGATCATCCGGTTCGCGCCGCTGATGGCACCGGCCGGGCTCGCCCAGGCGCTGCTCGTGATCGCCGGCACCACCACCGCAGTGCTCGCCGCGCTGATCATGACGACGCGCGTGAGCATCAAGGTGATGCTGGCGTGGTCCACCTGCGCGCAGATGGGGTTCATGCTGATCGAATGCGGCCTGGGGCTGTACAACCTGGCGCTGCTGCACCTGCTGGCCCATTCGTTCTACAAGGCGCATTCATTTCTCAGCGCGGGGGAGATGGTCTCGGTGTCGATCCAGCGCGCGCGTACGCCGGCGGCCACCGGGATGCCCGCGGCCGGCTGGCTCGCGGTGGGCGGCGCCGGCGCGCTGGTCATTCTCGGCCTGTTCGTTGCCGGCGTGGGCCATCCGGGCGTGTTCGCGGTGATCGTGCTGGCGGTGGCCTCGCTGCTCGGCGACGCCGCGGGCTCGGGCCGCGCGCTCTTGGGCCGGGCGGCGGCGGCAGCGGTGGCCGTGGTTTGCCTGTACCTGGCGTGGGCCTCTCTATCGATGCTCTGGGTACCCGCGGCGGGCAGCCGGGCCTCGACCGCCGGCCAGGTCGCGATCACGCTCGCCTTCGCCGCGCTGTTCGTGCTTCGGGCGATGCTCGCGAGCGCGGCCGGCGCGCGCCGCCTGCGCCGTCTGCACCCCCACGTCTACGGCGGTTTCTACCTCGACCAGATGTTTACCCGGCTCACGCTGCTCATCTGGCCCCCGCGTTTGCCGGCGCGCCCGCGTGTGGCCTCCGCCGCTCCTGTCATCCACGAAAAGGCCAGCGCATGAACGCACAAACTCAGGAATCAAGGCCCGCCGCGGCATCGCCCGAATCGATAACAACGGCGGTCACGGCGGCCTGCGCGCAAATTGCGCCGGCGTGGCCGCTCGATCAATCGGTGGCGGTCAACCCGCTCTGGCCGCTGCGCAACCTGCCGATCGCGCATGCGGCAGCGCGGCTCGCCGCGCGCGGCGGCGTGCGGCTGCTGCCGTCGCGCGCCGAGTTTCGACGCTATTTCCAGCAAGGGCGGATCACGCGGGAGAACCTGGCCGCCGCCGGCCGTGAAGCGGTGCCGGAATGCACGGTCGAAAACCTGATCGCCCACCTCGACCGGCCGCCGGCCACCGCCCGCCTGCCGCTCGTCGCCGACCAGATCGACCGCGCGCGCAATCTCACGCGCCGCACCGCCTGGACGGAAGAAATCGTGCATCAGGTAAGCCAGCTCTGCGCCGCCGAATTCGATCTGGGCCAGGGCGACTGGCCGCGCACCGACGCGGCTGGTTTGTACGCCGCCTGGCGCTACAACGTCGGCCGCGACCGCGGGGTCGCCATCCTGATGGGCCGCTTAGGTCTGGCGCGCCACTTCCGCGCGTTGCCGCCGAGCGCCGACGAATTGATCCAGACGGCTCTGGGCGGGATGGGCGTGCCCGCCGAGTCGATGCCGGCTTACCTGCATGCCCTGCTGCTCAGCGTGAACGGCTGGGCGTCCTGGTGCGCCTATCGATCATGGCAGGCTAATTTGCATGGCGCGCAGGATGCCACCCTGCGGGAGCTGCTCGCGATCCGCCTGGCTTGGGATTGGGTGCTGTATTCCGCGGTGGCCGACGAGACGACCCGCTGCGCCTGGCGGCACGCGCTGACCCAAAGTGCCGCGCTGGAAGCCGGGCACGAGCGCGATCAGGCGCAAGACTGGCTCTGGCAACGGGCGCTCGAGCTGGGATACGAGCGCAAACTGGTGCACGATCTGAAGGCGCCGCACGCCGAAATCCCCGCCGCGCCCCGCGCCCGGGTGCAGCTTGCTTTTTGCATCGACGTACGCTCCGAGGTGTTTCGGCGCGCCCTCGAGGCCGAAGCGCCCGGCGTCGAAACGCTCGGTTTCGCCGGATTTTTTGGCGTACCCATGGCCTATCAGCCGTTCGGCACGGATCTCGCCCAACCCCAGCTCCCCGGCCTGCTGGCACCCGCGATGACCGCGATCGAACGCGGCGACGACGGCCGTGACGGGCCACGCCTGGCAAGCGTGCAAAACCGCCTGGGCAGCGCCGACGTGGCGCGCCGTTTCCGCTGGGGTAATACCTCGACGTTTTCCTACGTCGAGGCGACCGGGCTGCTGTACGCGGTGAAGTTGGTGCGCAACGGGCTGCTGCAACGGCCCAGCACGCATGCGACCAACGGCAAGCGCCCCGCCGACAGCGCCCGCCTCAAACCGGAGCTCCGCCTGGACGGCGCACCGCTGCCGCTCGAAGCCAAGGTGGCCCTGGCGGCCGGCATTCTGCGGGGGCTGTCGTTGACGCGCGGCTTCGCACCGCTCGTGGTGCTGACCGGCCACGCCAGCCAGGCCAGCAACAACCCGCAGCAGTCGGCGCTGGATTGCGGCGCCTGCGGCGGCCACTCCGGCGAAGTCAACGCGCGGATAGCGGCGGCCCTGCTCAACGAAGCCACCGTCCGCGCCGGTTTGCGCGCCGAGCGAATCGATATTCCGGGCGACACCCGTTTTATTCCGGCCTTGCACAACACCACGACGGACGACGTGCGGCTGTTCGACCTGGCCGCACTCGATGCCGAAGGCGCGACGCGCATAGACGCGTTGCGGGGTTGGCTCGACGGCGCCCGCAACCGTACCAACCTCGAGCGCGCCGCGCGGCTGGCGCCCCGTGCGCGCACCGCGGCGGCGGCGCGCCAAGCACTCGACCGGCGCGCGCGCGACTGGTCGCAACTGCGGCCGGAATGGGGCCTGGCCGGCAACGCCAGCCTGATCGTCGCCCAGCGCAGCCGCACGCGCGGGCTGGACCTCGCCGGGCGCGCGTTCCTGCACGATTACGACGAACGGCAGGACCCGGACCACGCCGTGCTCGAACAAATCATGACCGCGCCCATGCTGGTTTCGCAATGGATCAATCTCCAGTACTACGCGTCCACGGTCGACAACCGGGTTTACGGCAGCGGCAACAAGACCCTGCACAACGTGGTCGGCGGCCACATCGGCGTGTTCGAGGGCAACGGCGGCGATCTGCGGATCGGTTTGTCGCTGCAATCCCTGCGCGACGGCGAGCAGTGGGTCCACGAGCCGCTGCGGCTGGCGGTATTCATTCAGGCGGGGGCCGACGCGATCGCCGCCGTGATCGCCCGGCACGAAACGCTGCGCGATCTTGTTGACCACCACTGGTTGGCCATTTACCGAATCGGCAAAGCGCAGGAGCCGATCCACCGCTATCGCGCCGGACGATGGCTTGCGGTGGGCTCGCCATAACAACCGCTTACCCACGTGGAAAAATAATAATGCATACAAACCTGTCGATTTATGCATCTTGGTATAAGCCCCGTCCCGGCGCGCCTTGAGCTATGCTCGAAATGGTGTAAAAGCGAGTTTGAAATAGGCGGCGTATCCGGCTGACCCGCTCACGGCTTTGCTGCGCCGTGGCGAGCGCGATGCCGAATGATGAAAACCGAAATATAACGTGCGGACGGTGCGGATTGACCCCGCAGGCTAGCTCTGGGGAAGGGCCCAATACCATCCGGTAGAGCACGGGTAGCGATCGGCTGTGTCGGACATGAAGCTGGACGCTTGAAAGTTTTCGGCGCCGCGCTCGCCGGCGCATGTTCCGATCAGGAGTTCGCTATGAGCATCGAGCCGAAGGACCGCCAGACCAGCAAGGACGATCCGATCAAGGACGAAACGTCGCGCCCGGAGCGTGGCAGTCAGTGCGAAACCAATCACGACAGCCACGGCCCGGCCGATCCGCACGACGACGACCGCGACCAGACCAGCCATGAAGACGACCATAAAGATTGATCGATCTTCATGAAGCCGGAATTCGTCCGCGGATGAACGCCAATAAACGCGAATGAAAGCAAGATAAAGCGTATAAGCGCGTCTTATTCGCGTGCATTTGCGTTTATTCGCGGACTGTTTTTGAGCGGTAGGCCATTGCTTTTGCAGGTTGGTATTGGTATTCCGGCGATCAAATAAACCAATATTTTCGGGCTCATAATGCGGGCCGCTTCGGCCGTCCGTGGCCCGGGCCGCATCACAGTTATCACCAGGAGGGGCGCCGATGGCACTCGACGATGCGCAGCGTCGGGCTTTTCGCGAACTCGCCGACGATACGCCGGGCATCGATACCGAAGTCTATGCCCGGTTCGACAAGGATGCGCTGGAGCCGATCATCGGGCTCGGCCGGCGCGACGCCCGGATCGGCTTCTTGGGCCGCGACCCGGGCCGCGACGAAGTCAAGTGCGGCGAGCCGTTCATCGGCGCCGGTGGCCAGCTCGTGCGTCGGACGATTTATCGTCATCTTCACGGCGGGGAGATGCCGGATTTCGAGACTTCACGCGTGCTCGGGCGCGATTTCTTCTGGATCAACACGGTGCCGTACAAGCCGGTAGGCAACAAGGCGTGGTCCATGAAGATCAAGCGCCGTTTCCACCCCTTGATGCGGACGCTGTTAATCGAATCCTGGCAGGGCCGGGATCTGATCACGCTTGGGCGGGAAGCGTTTCTATGGTTCGCCATCGATCAGGACAAGGCCGAACGCGATCGTATCCAGGCGTTCTGGAAGCGCGAGGACCGGTTCGAGTCCTGTATCGAGATCACGCTGGACGCGCCGGACGGCGGCGAGCAGCGTTTTCGCGTCTATCCGCTGCCGCATCCGTCGCCGCTCAATGCGACCTGGTACAAACGGTTTCCCGGTCTGCTGCAGGCGCGGCTCGACGAACTCGACGCCCGCCCGGGCCGGCTGATGCGGGACTCTGGCCATTGATCGACCATTGGTCGGTCCGATTCGGCGCGGGTTGGCCTGTGTCCTGGATCGGGACCTTATCGCGTGCCGGTGCCCGTGGCCGCTTTGCTCGCGCTGTCGCCGCTATTTTCCGGCAGGTGCACGCGCAGTTGCCCGTCGCCGAGCGTCTCGCAGGTCACGCCGTGGTAATTCGGAATGCTTGGGTGCGCGGTATCGGCGGCCGCCGAGTGCAGCGCCGAGATCACGACCACCGAGGCGCCCACGGCTTCGGCCGCCTGTATGCCGGCGATCGCGTCCTCGAAGATCAGGCAGCGCGATGCCGCCACGCCGAGGCGTTCGGCACCGAGCTTGAAGGCGTCGGGCGCGGGCTTGCCGCGGGTTACATCGTCGCCGGCGACCAGTTTATCGGGCAGCGGCAGGCCGGCGGCCTCGATGCGACGCTCGGCCAGGCGGCGCGGCGCGGAGGTGACGATCGTCCAGCGTCCGTGCGGTAACCCGGCCAGAAATCCCGCCGCGCCGGCGATCGGCTCGATATCGGCGACATCGTCGATTTCCGTTTCCAGGATGGCCGCCGCCTCGGCTTCGGGATCGATGCCCCGCACCCCGGAATCGCGGATCGTGTCGATCGCGCGCTTGCCGTGAATCGTCGGCAGGAACGCGTCCACGTCCAGGCCGTGGCGATGCGCCCACTGCGTCCAGACCCGCTCCGCGGCGGCGATCGATGTGAGTACGGTGCCGTCCATGTCGAACAGTACGGCATCGAAGGCGGAATTCGGGGCGCTCGGGTAGGCCATCGGGATACGCGATATCGGAGATCAAGCGGCCCAGACTACCTTGAGACGCCGCGGTTGTCCCGTGTTTGCATGGCTCGGAGAAACCCCCGAGAGCCAAGGGCGTTCAAGAGGTATTAAGGCAATCGAAGTTACTTATGCTGCCCGAATCCGGCCGTTTCGCGGAAATGGGCCGGGTAAAAACGACGTTAACGGAGGTGCGAATGGTTGCGACCGCGTACCGCTTCAACGATACCGCGTCACGTGTCCGTCGCTTTCTGGCGGCAACCCACGGCGCGATCTATCTCGCGGCCAAGGAACGCGATTTCGCCGGCTTTGTGCGCGGGACGCTGTTGACCACCGCGCTGTTCGTGCTTGCCGCGGTGGGCTGGGATTTCGCTATCGATCCGGTCCATGCGTGGCAGTTGATCTGGCTGCGCTTCCTGGGCAGCGCGCTGGTTCTGTTGTGGGCGCTGGCGAGTTGGCGCAACGTGCATGCGCCGATGGCACGCGCGCTGGCCGTGCTGGTGCCGCTTGCGATCGAGGCCAGCTTCATTCATGTCCTGGCGGTGCTGAACGGCGGCGGCGCCTATGGCATGGGCGGGTTCCTGTATTTCTTCATTCTCGTGCCGTTTCTCACGCTGGCGCAGCCGCTCGTGCTATCGGCCGCGGTGCTGGTGCTGCTCGCCGTGATGCCGCCGGTGGCGTCGCTGTTCGGCTTGAGCGCCGACCTGGACTGGGTCGTCTATACCGCTTATATCGGCCTCGCGCTGGGGCCGGTGATGCTCATCTTGCTGATGTTCGAGTATCTGTACTGGACCGTGTTCCGGTACCGCCGGAAGGTGGAGGTACAGGCGGTAACGGACGCGCTGACCGCGGTGGCCAATCGCCGGCATTTCATGCTCGAGGCGGCCGCGCGACTGGAGAACCGGCAACAATGCGGCGCGCCGGCGAGCCTGTTGTTCGTGGACATCGACCGCTTCAAGGCCATCAACGATCGCCACGGGCATGCGCTGGGCGATCAGGCCCTCACGCATGTGGTGAACCGGCTCAAGCAGGTGTTGCGTGACGACGACCTGATCGCCCGCTACGGCGGTGAGGAATTCGTCGTCCTGTTATCGGACGCCGATACCGATCACGCAGTTCGGGTGGCCGAGCGCATGCGTGTCGCGGTCAAGACCGAGCCGTATGACGTGGCGGGTACGAACGAGCCCGCCATTACGCTGACCGTGAGCATCGGCATCGCCACCCGGGCCGCCGATCGGCCGGTCGATTTGGATACTTTGATCATCGCGGCCGACCGCGCGCTCTACGACGCTAAAAGCGCCGGGCGCGATCGCGTGGTCGCCGCCGCCGAGCGCACGGAAGCCGGACGTCATAAGACAAGCGGTCGCAGCAGCGACACGGCCGTGGCAAAACGGGGCATCGGCGGCCCGCGGCCGGCCCGGCTCAACCTGCCGGGCGCTTAATACCAACCGTTACAATGATGTAGCGATAGCCGATAAGGAAAAGAGAAAGTCCGCAAATAAACGCAATGTACGCAAAATAAAGAAAATTCGTTTTCATTTGCGTTTTTTTCGCGTTCATTTACGGACTGTTTTTATCTTCCTTTTGCATCTTTGTTTTTACATGTTGGTATAATTCGTGAGCCGGCGGCGTTCAGGGTGATGAGCTTTGGCGGATTTCGAGACGATGCGGCACACGGCGTTCGCGCGCGGCCAGCGTGTGATCGGCCAGCCGCTCGGCGAGACAGTCTAGCGCCAGTTCCACCAGCCGCGGTTTGTCCGGCGCGATCGTCGACAGCGACGGCACGCTATAGCGCCCGGCTTCGATGTCGTCGAAGCCGACCACGGCGACATCCCCGGGCACCGCGCGCCCGCCGGCGGCCAGCGCGTGCAGCGCGCCCAGCGCCAGTTGATCGGTATAGCAGAACACGGCGTCGAGTTCGGGTTCTTGTCGCAGCAGCTGCACCACGGCGCGGGCGCCGTCTGGTCGATGCAGACGTTTCACGGCGATTTCGAGCGCCGCGCGCGGCATCAGGCCCGCGGCCCGCAGGGCTTGGCGATAACCCTCGGTGCGCAGCCGCGCGGTCTCGTTCGACAGGTGCGGCTGTAGGCCGATAGCGCCGATCCGGCGGCGACCGCCGGCCAACAGATGCTCGGTGGCTTCGCGTGCCGCCGCGATATTGTCGACGGCCACGTGATCGACCAAACCCCCGCCCGGACGCTCGCCGAGCATGATGACCGGCGGCGCGGACGGCCCGCGCTCGATCTCGTCCGCGCCCACCGCCCACGGGCTGAACACGATCGCATCCGCGCCAAGCCCGTGCGCGCCGCGGAGCATCGCGCGCTCGCGCATCAAATCGCCGTCGGTCTGTTCGATATGCACGATCCAGCCGCGCAGTTCCGCGCCGCGCACGAGCCACGCGGCGAGTTCCGAGAAATACGGCGAATCGATTTCGGGCAACACCAGGCTGATCATGGGCTGCCGGCCCTGACGCAGCTGGCGGGCTGCGATATTGGGCCGATAGCCGAGCTCCGCGATAGCAGCCTGCACTCGTTGCCTCGTATCCGACGCGACATGTGGAAAATCGTTTACGACGTTCGAAACCGTCCGTACCGAAACCTCGGCGTGGACGGCGATATCGCGCAGCGTGATTCGGCTCATCGGTTCCCCCTGTCGCTTGATCGACTTCCAACCACCATGGTATTGCAATTTTGAATTGCAACGTTGCAATATGCGTAAGGAATACTAAACAGCCTGGAGGAGAATCATGGCCACCACCACACTCGAAGAAACCAGCGCGGCGCTGCCCGACGTTGGTGATTCCGTGCGCGCGCTGTATGGCGACGGTATCGTCGGTCATAAGCAAGCCTTTGAGCGCGCTTGGGTCAGACGGCTGGCCGAGGACGTGGATGCGGCGTTCGCCGAGGCGCGCGGCCGGGAAGGCGGCGCGGTCGGCCGCGGCCCGCATCGCTGGTATGTCGAGATCCACCCCGAGGCCTTGCGCGGTTTCGTGGATCTGGTCGACCACCCCTGGGTACGCGCGATTTCCGACGCCGTGCTCGGCCCGGATTACCGTGTCGTCGAGGTCGGCTTCGATATTCCTTTCGCCGGCGCGGTCAATCAGCCTTGGCATCGCGATTTTCCCAGCCCGCCGGCGACCCGAAGCGAAGGGCGCTTGACGTCGCTGGCTTTCAACGTGACCTGCGTGGACACCGAAGCCGACATGGGCCCGTTCGAAGTCGCGCCCGGCACCCAGTGGGAGGCCGGTACCGGCTTCGAACACGAGATGTTTCCGCCGCGTTCGGAATATCCGCGCTACGAAAAACTGGCCGAGCGCAAGTTTCCGCGGATGGGCGATATATCGGCGCGCTCGGCGCTGACCATTCATCGCGGCACGAAAAATCACTCGGACAAGGCGCGCCCGGTGCTGGTGCTGGGCATGGACGCGCCGGGCGCGGGCAACGCCGAGCATCACGATATGGCGGTGACCCGGGGTTTCTGGGCCGGCCTGCCGCCGCGCGTGCGCCGTCACATGGGTTGTCCGATCGTCGACGCGCTGACCCCGATCACCCAGAAGCACACGATCGAGGGGCTGGTGATGTAGGGCCTGTTGCCGCTTCATACGGCCCCGCGTTGCGACCCCAAATCGTGTCAGCCAAGACGCAGAGCACCGACCGCAGTCATTCTGCGGTCAAGCTCTGCAACGCCGGATGGCGCGATTTGGGGCCGCAACCCGAAGGGCCGGGGCCATTTTAGCGCAATCCAGCGTTGCAGCGCGCTAAGGTAGAATGACTACCGTACGCCCGCTGCGCCTTGTCTTGCACCAAAATGGCCGCCGGCGCGGCGTCGTATGAAGCGGCAACAGGCCCTTAAGCCGACTGACCGGGCGTTTATAGAGCGGCGCCGGATGCTCCGGCGCCGCCCGAGGGCATCGGGCCGTTAGGCTTGCCTGTTGTGCAACCGCTTGACTTCGCCCGTGGCCAGCGCCCGGTC
>NZ_DASSKM010000027.1:0-24691 GCF_035690525.1 Salinisphaera sp. | reverse complement strand
TTTTCGGCCTGGCGGATCACTTTTTTCGGCACGCCGGCGAGCGCGGCGACCTGTAGGCCGAAGCTGCGCGAGGCCGGGCCCGGCCGGATCGCATGCAGGAACGCCAGCTTTTGCCGGCCGTCGGCATCGGCGTAGTCCGCGACCTCGAAATGCGCGTTCTTCGCGGCCGGCCACTCGGCCGCGATCCGCGTCAGTTCGAAGTAGTGGGTCGCGAACAGCGTATAGGCGCGGTTATGGGTCGCCAGCCGCTCGGCCACGGCGCGCGCGAGCGCCAGTCCGTCGTAGGTCGAGGTGCCGCGCCCGATCTCGTCCAGCAGGACCAGCGAATGCGCGCTCGCGTGATGCAGGATCTGGGCGGTCTCGCTCATCTCGACCATGAATGTCGACTGCCCGGCCGACAGATTGTCGCCGGCGCCGATTCGCGTGAAGATACGATCCAGCGGGCCGATCGTGGCCGAATCGGCCGGCACGAACGAGCCGATGTGCGCCATCAGCACGATCAGCGCGGTCTGGCGCATGTAGGTCGATTTGCCGCCCATGTTCGGCCCGGTGATGAGCAGCACACGGGTGTCGTCGTCCAGTTGGGTGTCGTTGGCCACGAACGGCGCGTCCGAGAAGCGCTCGACCACCGGATGGCGGCCGCCGCTGATATGGACGCCGGGCGTGTCGGTAAGCCGGGGCGCGACCCAGCGATAGTCGACCGCGCAACGCGCCAGCCCGGCGAGCACGTCCAGGCGGGCCAGGCCGTCGGCGATCGACTGCAGGCGCGGCATGTGCCCGGCCAGCGTCTCGACCAGTTCGGCGTAGAGCTGTTTTTCCCGCGCCAGGGCACGCTCGCGCGCGGACAGCGCTTTGTCCTCGAAGGATTTCAGCTCGGGCGTGATATAGCGCTCGACGGCCTTGAGCGTCTGCCGGCGCTGATAGTCGATCGGTGCTTTTTCCGAATGCGCGCGGCCCATCTCGATGTAGTAGCCGTGTACGCGGTTGTAGCCGACCTTGAGCGTGTCCACGCCGGTGCGCTCGCGCTCGCGCGTTTCCAGTTCGGCCAGATAACCGTCGGCGCCCGCCGACAGCGCGCGCAGCTCGTCCAGCGTGGCATCGAAGCGGTCGGCGATCACGCCGCCGTCGCGCACCACGACCGGCGGCGTATCGATGATGGCGCGTGCCAGCAGACCGGCCAGGTCGTCGGCCGGATCGAGCGCGCTATCGATGCCGGCCAGCAGCGGCGCGTCGAGCCCGGCGAGTTCGTCTTTTAGCCCGGGCAGACCGGCCAGCGCGGCGGCCAGGCCCGACAGATCGCGCGGCCGGACGGTGCCCAGCGCGATACGGGTCGCGATACGCTCGACGTCCGCGATCGCGCGCAGCTTGTCGGCGATGGGCACATAGGCCCCGCGCATCAGCGTTTCGATCGCTTGGTGACGATGGGCCAGGGTGTTGAAGTGGCGGGTCGGTTCGGCCGCCCAGCGCCGCAGCGCGCGCGCACCCATCGCGGTCGCGCAGCGATCCAGCAGGCCGATAAGGCTGTGTTGCGTATCGCCGGTGGCACTCGCCTCGATTTCCAGATTGCGCCGCGTGGGGCCGTCCAGGATCAGGGTGTCGGTCACCGTATAGGTGCGCATCGAGGCGATATGGGCGAGCGCCACGCGCTGGGTGGTCTCGACGTAATCGATCAGCGCGCCGGCCGCGGCGATCGCGCGCGGCAGATCGCCGCAGCCGAAGCCGTCGAGCTGGGCCACGCCGAAAAAGCCTTCCAGCTTGCGCCGCGCGGAGACGGCGTCGAACAGCCAGGTCGGACGCTCGGTACGCGCGGTGTCGGCGAGGTCGAAAGCCAACGCGGACTGGTCCGGGACCACGATCTCGCTCGGCGCCAGACGCGCCAGCTCGCTGTACAGGCCCGCTTCGTCGTCGACTTCGGTGACCGCAAGATCGCCTCTGGCGAGTTCCAGCGCGGCGATGCCGATCGCGCGCCTGGCCGGCGCCACGGCCACGATCAGGTTGGCGGTGCGCGCATCGAGCAGGGCGTCGTCGGTCACCGTGCCGGGGGTGACGACGCGCACCACCTCGCGTCGTACCGGGCCGTGGGAAGCACCCGGCGCCTCCATCTGCTCGCAGATCGCCACCGACTCGCCTCTGGCGATCAAGCGCGCCAGATACGACTCCGCCGCGTGGTAAGGCACACCGGCCATGGGGATCGACACGCCGGCCGATTCGCCGCGGGCGGTGAGTGTGATGTCGAGCAACTCGGCCGCGCGCTTGGCGTCGTCGAAGAACAACTCATAGAAATCGCCCATGCGATAGAACACCAGCATGTGCGGGTAATCGTCCTTGATCGCTAGATACTGGCGGATCATCGGCGTGTGCTGGGCGTGACGGTTCGCCGTGTCGCTCATGGGCGCTCTTTAGATGGATGCGTGGCGCGGGTAAACCATGAATTGTAGTCGTCCCGGTCCGGTTTCGCAGGAAACGACTGGCATAATGACGGCATGACAACGCTTGACGATCCCGACTGTGTCATCGTCGGGCTGATTGAACAGCCGGCCACGCGCGACTAGCGCGCCGGCGGCATGCCCCTGTCTGGCATGATTCGAGGCCACGACGCGGCGTCGTGCTGTGTAAACACGGTTAGGGCGAACTTAACGGACTTTGAGGAGACCGATGGCCAAGGATGCGGATAAAAACGCCGGCCTGTCCCGGGCCGGGAAGAACAGCGAAGCCGAGCGCCCGCTGGTCGTCGGCATCGGCGCCTCGGCCGGCGGACTGAATGCCTTCAAGACGTTTTTCGACCACATGCCGGCGGACAGCGGCATGGTCTTCGTGCTGGTGCAGCATCTCGCACCCGATCATCAAAGCATGCTCGCCGAACTGCTTGGCGCGCATACCCGCATGCCGATCCGCCAAGCCGAGGACGGTACCGCGGTGGCCGCCGATCATGTTTATACCATCGCGCCGGGTACGACCCTGACGATCCAAAACGGTCGTTTGTGCGTGGACGAACCCGGACAGGCGCGCGCCGAGCGCCGCCTGATCGACGCCTTCTTCTCGTCGCTGGCCGCCGACCAGGGCGAATACGCGGTGTGCATCGTGCTGTCCGGCTCCGGCAGCGACGGCACCACGGGCCTGAAGAGCGTCAAGGAATACGGCGGGTTCGCGCTGGCGCAGGCGGGTCTCGACGAGGGCGTGGGCAGTAGCATGCCGGCGAGCGCGACCGCCACCGGGCTGGTGGATTTCTGTATTTCGATCGCGGACATGCCGGCCAAGCTCGCCGAATATGCGCGCCATCTGAGCGCGGTCGCCCCTGACAAGGACGCCGACGGCAACCGCCGTGACGCCGCCGAGCATCTGAGGACCATCAGCGCCATTCTTTATGAGCAATTGGGCCACGATTTCGGCCAGTACAAGCAAAGCACGTTGACCCGCCGTGTGCAGCGACGCATGCAGGTGCTGCAAGTCGACACCATGGCCGCGTACGTCGGCCGTTTGCGCGCCGAGCCCGAGGAGCAGCGTCTGTTGTTCAACGACCTGCTGATCGGCGTAACCCAGTTTTTTCGCGACCCAATGGCTTGGCAAAGTCTGGAAAATACGGTGCTGCCGTCTCTACTGGAGCACAAGCCGGCCGGCGAGCAACTGCGGGTGTGGGTACCCGGCTGCGGCGCCGGCGACGAAGTGTATTCGATGGCGATTCTGATCACGGAAGCACTGGAAGCCCATCGCAGCAAGCGCGAAGCGCAGATCTTCGGCACCGACATCGACGAGCGCGCGGTCGAAACCGCGCGCACCGGGCGCTACGCCAAGCCGCCGGCCGGGCTCTCGGAGGCGCGTCGTGCGCGCTTTTTCACCCAGGAAGACGATGGCGCCTGGCGACCCAGTAAAAAAATTCGCGGAATGTGTGTTTTCGCGCCGCACAGCGTCATCAAGGACCCGCCGTTTTCACGTCTGGATCTGATCTCCTGCCGCAATCTGCTGATTTACATGGACAGCGTGCTTCAGGATCAAGTGCTGCGTCGGCTACATTACGGGCTCAAGCCCGGCGGCTGGCTGTTTCTCGGCAGTGCCGAGGGCGTCTCGCGCCACGATGATCTGTTCGAAACCGTGGAAAAGAAGCACCGGCTGTTCAGACGCCGCGAGACGGGCGCCGCCGAGATTCCCGATTTCACATCTCCGGTGTCGCGCGAGCCGCGCCGGCACGATCATCCGCCCGAACGGGCGACCAAGCCCGCGGCGGGCGGCCGTATCGCGCGCGCCGCCCTCGGCGTGATGGAAAAACACGCCATGCCGTACGTGGTCGTGGACGCGGATTTTCGGATCGTGCACTTCTCCGGCGGCCCGCTGACCCGCTTTCTGGCCCCGGCGGCCGGCGAAGCGCGCTTCGATCTGTTCGCGATGCTCAAACGGCCGCTACGCCAAGTGGCGCGCGCCGTCCTGACCGAGGCGTTTTCCGGTGGCGAGCCGGCAAAACATCCAAACGTGCCGTTTAGAATCGAAGGGCGGCCGGCGGCGGCCAACTTGATCGCCGAGCCTTTTAATACCAGTGGCTACGGTGGCGGCGACACGAGACTGTGCGTGCTGGCCTTTCAAGAGACGCCGGCCGGCGGCGATGAGAGCGCGGAACCGCCGGCCGACGGTCGCGACACGGCTCTCGAACACGAACTCAAGGTCACCAAAGCCCAGCTCAACACCGCGATTCGCGAACTGGAAACCTCCAACGAGGAGATGCGCTCGGCCAACGAGGAATATCAATCGGTCAATGAAGAGTTGCAGTCCACCAACGAAGAGCTGGAAACCTCGAAGGAAGAGATGCAGTCGGTCAACGAGGAACTGCAGACCGTCAACAGCGAACTGAGCCACAAGAACGACGAACTCATTCGAACCAACAGCGACCTGCGCAACCTGTTGGAGTCCACCCAGATCGCCACCCTGTTTCTCGATCGGGCCCTGAACGTGCGTAACTTCACGCCGGCGGTGCGGGATCTGTTTCATCTGCGCGACGGTGATACCGGCCGGCCGGTCACGGAAATCGTCAGCCGGCTCGACTATGACGACATAAAGCGCGATGCCGACAAGGTGCTGCGTGAACTCACCATGGTCGAGCGCGAGCTGGAAATCAGCGACACGGACAGGCGCGCGTATATCATGCGCATCCGTCCGTATCGCACGGTCAGCGACGTTATCGACGGCGTGGTACTGACGTTTACCGACATTACCGAGCGCAAGCGCGGCGAGGCGGCATTGCGGGCCAGCGAGGAACGTCTGCAACGGGCCCTGGAAATCGAAACCGTCGGCGTGCTGTTCTCGGACCCGCAGTTCCGGCTTACTGAGGTGAACGATGCATTTTTAAAAATGAGCGGCTTCTCGCGCGACGAGGCGCTGGGCAAAACCTGGCAGCAGCTCACGCCGCCCGACTTTCACGAGAACTCGAACCGGGCCGAAGCCGAACTGCGCGACCACGGTTATATCACCCCTTACGAGAAACAGTATTACCGCAAGGACGGCTCGCGCGGGTGGGGCCATTTCGCGGCCCGCATGATCGGAGAGGAGGCCGTCGAGTTCGTCATCGACATCACCGCGCGCAAGCAGGCCGAAGCGCATCGCGAACTGCTCATGCACGAGCTTTCGCACCGGGTCAAAAACACGCTGGCGACTGTGCAATCGTTGATGACGCAGTCGCGAGACGGCGCGGCCGGTGTTGGCGACTTCATCGCCCGGTTCGGTGCGCGGCTGCGGGCTCTGTCCAGCACCCACGATCTGCTGACCGAAAACCATTGGCGCGGCACCGATCTGCGCGACATCGTGGACATAGAGCTTATGCCTTACATGCGCGACGACCACCCGCAGTGGACGCTGCGCGGCGAGTCGGTGCCGATCGGGTCGAAGACGGCGGTCGCGCTCGGTCTGGCGTTTCATGAGCTGGCCACCAACGCCGCTAAATACGGTGCGTTGTCCGTGGCCGAAGGCCGCATCGAGGTGAGTTGGGCGATGGAACCGGTTGATGGTGCGCAGAGGCTGTGCCTCGACTGGACCGAGCACGGCGGTCCGTCGCCCGAACAACCCGAACGCGAAGGCTTCGGCCTGCGCCTGATCCGCGACGGGCTGGCGCACGAGCTCGACGCCGAGATCACCGTCACTTTTGCCGAACAAGGCCTACGCTGCGACATGCGCGTACCGTTGGACGCCGACGGCGAAGGAGGACGATTATGACAAACAGCACCGAACACGCGTCACCGCTCGCGGGTCTGCGTATTCTGCTGGTTGAGGACGAGATGGCGCTCGCGATGGCGCTGGAGACACTCCTGAAAACGATGGAAGCGCGGGCGCTCAAGGCCGCCAGGGTGGAAAAAGCGCTCACACTGATCGAGCGCGAACCGCTCGACGGCGCGCTTGTCGACATCAATCTGGGCGGCACGCCGGGCTATCCCGTCGCCGCCGAGCTGGATCGCCGCGGCATCCCGTTCGTGTTCATGACCGGCTATCACCAAAGCGCCATCGCCGAGCCGTGGCGCGACCGGCCGGTGCTGTCCAAACCCTTCGACGACGCCCAACTCGAACGGGTCGCCGCCACGACTTTCAGGTGCTGATGCGCGTTCCCGGAACGCGATCGTAGACCCGCCGCTCGCGTTAACGGCGGCGTAGGCCCCGGAGCCCATCTATCCGGCTGCTTTGTAGATACTTGTATCTTAAAATGATGTGAAGGGTATGGCTGGATGCGTGGCGCGGGCGGCCATGAATTGCAGTTGTCCCGACCCGGTTTCGCAGGACACGCTGGCATAATGACGACATGACCGCGCTCTACGATCCCGACCGCGCCATCACCGATCTGGTCGAACAATTGGCCACGTTGTTGCCGGCGCGCGACCAGCGCTTGGCCACGGCGGAATCGTGTACCGGCGGCCTGATCGCGGCCGCCTGCACCGACGTGGCCGGTAGCTCGGCCTGGTTCGAGCGCGGCTACGTGACGTATTCCAACGAGGCCAAACAGGCCGATCTCGGCGTGCCCGCGGCGATGCTGGCCGATCATGGCGCGGTGAGCGAGCCGGTAGTGGCGGCCATGACGCGCGGTGCGCTGGCGGCTTCGCCAATGGCCGACTGGGCGGTTGCCGTCTCCGGCGTGGCCGGGCCGGGTGGGGGCAGCGAAATCAAGCCGGTCGGGACCGTGTACATCGGCTGGCAGGCACGCGGCGCCGAATCCGTGGTCGTTCGCTATCACTTCGATGGTGATCGCAGCGGCATCCGGCGGGCGGCCGTGCTGGCCGCGCTGGTCGGTCTACGCGAGCGCGTCGACGTCTCCTGAGCGTTGCCGTGATCGGCGCCGACGCGCGACAGCGGCTGTTCTTCGCCCTCTGGCCGCCGATTGAGGCCGCCGAATCCATGGCGCGCATCGCGCGCACGCCGGGCATGGCCGGGACGCCCGTCGCGCGCGACAAGCTGCACGTCACGCTGGCCTTTCACGGCGCTTGCGACATGGCCGGGCGCGACGCTCTGATCGCTCGCGCCGAGCGGGTGAGAATGCCGTCGATGGCGCTGGCGTTCGATCGCCTGGGCGGTGTCGCCAAAGCGCGTCTGCGCTGGCTCGAACTGTCCCATCCGCCGCCTGGGTTGCTCGAATTGGCCGCGTTTCTTCGCGGCCCGGGTCTTGATCGACACCGGTTCGTACCGCATATCACGTTGTGCCGAAAGGCGGAAACCGAGGCCGCTTGCGCGCTTGCGCCGATCGCTTGGCGGGCGACCGAATTCGTGCTCGCCGAAAGCGGCGCCCACGGCGTGGCCGGCGAGTACCGCACGATCGCCCGCTGGCCGCTCGGCGGTGCCGGTGGCCCCGGTTCAAATATGGAATAATGCGGCCGATACCCGGCCATGTACCGTGCGCTTTGCTTTTCGCAAGACTTCGCACCCCACTGAACGGACCCGAGCACTATGGATGAAGATCGCAAGAAAGCACTCGCCGCCGCGCTGAGCCAGATCGAACGCCAGTTCGGCAAGGGTTCGGTGATGCGCATGGGCGACGTCGACAATTCCAACGTCGCCTCGATTTCCAGCGGCTCGCTCACGCTGGACATCGCGCTCGGCATCGGCGGCTATCCGCGCGGCCGCGTGGTGGAAATCTACGGCCCGGAATCCTCGGGCAAGACCACGCTTACCCTGCAGGCGATCGCCGAGGCCCAGAAGGCCGGCGGCACCGCGGCGTTCATCGACGCCGAGCATGCGCTGGACCCGACCTATGCCGAGGCGCTCGGCGTGGATATCGAAAACCTGCTGATTTCCCAGCCGGATACCGGCGAGCAGGCGCTGGAAATCGCGGATATGCTGGTGCGCTCGGCGGCGGTCGATATCGTGGTCGTGGATTCGGTGGCCGCGCTCACGCCCAAGGCCGAAATCGAGGGCGAGATGGGCGATTCCCACGTCGGCCTGCAGGCGCGGCTGATGAGCCAGGCGCTGCGCAAGCTGACCGCCAACATCAAGCGCACCGGCACCACGGTGATGTTCATCAACCAGATCCGCATGAAGATCGGGGTGATGTTCGGCTCGCCCGAGACCACCACCGGCGGCAACGCGCTCAAGTTCTATTCGTCCGTGCGGCTGGATATCCGCCGCATCGGCTCGATCAAGAAGGGCGACGAGGTGATCGGCAACGAAACCCGCGTGAAGGTCGTCAAAAACAAGATGGCGCCGCCGTTCCGCAAGGCCGAGTTCGAGATTCTCTACGGCGAGGGTTCCTCTAGAGAAGGCGAAATCATCGACTTGGGCGTGGCCAACAATCTGGTGGAAAAAGCCGGCTCCTGGTACTCCTACAACGGCGACCGCATCGGCCAAGGCAAGGACAACGCGCGCAACTTCCTCAAGGCCAATCCCGAAATCGCGCGCAACATCGAAACAACCTTGCGCGAGAAATTGCTGCCCAAGAAGAAGCGTAAGGGCGAGGAGGCCGAGGCCGAGACCGCCGAAGCCGAGGGCGACGGCGACCTGCTCGGCAGCGCGCGGCAGGGCGGCAAATCCTGATCGGGTCGGATGACGCCGACGCCGAGCGCCTGGCGGTCCGCAAGCGCGCGATGGATCTGCTCGCCCGGCGCGAGCACGCCCGGGCGGAGTTGATAACCAAACTGGCCAAGCGCGGGCACGCCGCCGCCGATATCGAGGCCGTGCTCGACGAACTGGCGGGCCAGGGGCTGCAATCGGACGCCCGCTACGCCGAAGCGGCGGTGGCGAACAAGTCGCGGCGCGGTATCGGTCCGGTGCGGATCGCGGCCGAGTTGCGTTCGGCCGGTGTCGACGCGGTCGTCATCGACGCGGCCCTGGCCGAGGCCGAAATCGATTGGAACGCGTTGGCCGAGGCAGCGCGTCGCAAGCGCTTCGGCGACGATCCGCCGGACGATTTTCCGACCAAGGCGAAGCAGATGCGCTTTCTGCAGCGGCGCGGCTTCGACGCGGATCAGCTCGCCGCGGCTTTCGACGAATAGAAGGCGAGAACGTACGGCCCGGCGTTGAGTGCAAGCCCGCATATCGCCGCCGCGGCCGGCGATGGCATCATCGATGGTACCGATCCTTGCAGGAGCCGCCATGAAGGTCACCGCTGAAATCTGTGTCATTCCGCTCGGCGCGGGGGTTTCCGTATCCCAATACATCGCCGCCTGCGGTCCGATCCTCGAAGCCGCGGGCTTGAAGCCGCAACTGCATGCCTACGGCACCAACGTGGAAGGCGAATGGGACGCTGTATTCGCGGCGTTCAAGGAATGCCACCAGACCATCCACGATCTGGGCGCGCCGCGCGTGCATACCTCGATCAAGGTCGGCACCCGGACCGATCGCGAGCAGACCAACGACGACAAGATCGCGGCCGTGCGCGGCCAGCCCTGAGCCGACCGCCCGCGCGGCTCGGCAGGGCCCGTGCGCGGTTTGCTAAACTGTCGGGCTGTTTGTCGAGGGTGTACCGGAGACGCGTCCATGATGACCACCAACGCGCTGCGTTCGCGTTTCATCGAGTATTTCAAGGCCAACGCGCATCGTTTCGTGGCTTCGTCGAGCCTGGTGCCGGCATCCGATCCGACCCTGCTTTTCACCAACGCGGGCATGGTGCCGTTCAAGGACGTGTTTCTCGGCCGTGACCCGCGCGACTATCAGCGCGCGGTTTCGTCCCAGCGCTGCGTGCGCGCCGGCGGCAAGCATAACGATCTGGAGAACGTCGGCTATACCGCGCGCCACCATACGTTCTTCGAGATGCTGGGCAACTTCAGCTTCGGGGATTACTTCAAGCGCGAAGCGATCCGATTCGCCTGGGAGTTTTTGACCGTCGAGCTGGAACTGCCCGCCGAAAAGCTCTGGGTCACGGTCTACGAAGACGACGCCGAGGCCGAAGCCGTTTGGCGCGAAGAGATCGGCATCCCGGACGCGCGCCTGGCGCGCATCGGCGCCAAGGACAACTTCTGGCAGATGGGCGATACCGGCCCCTGCGGCCCGTGCTCGGAGATTTTCTACGATCACGGTGAGCACATCCGGGGCGGGCCGCCCGGCACGCCCGAGGAAGACGGCGATCGTTTCGTCGAGATCTGGAATCTCGTATTCATGCAGTACGACCGCCAACCCGACGGCGCCATGATCGAGCTGCCCAAGCCCTCGATCGACACCGGCATGGGTCTGGAGCGTATCGCCGCGGTCATGCAGGGCACGCACGACAACTACGGCATCGATGTCTTTGTCACGCTGATGGCGGCGGCCGCGCAAGCCGTCGGCATTACCGGTGAGCCGCGCGAGGACCAGTTGCCGTCGCTCAAAGTCGTGGCCGACCATATCCGGGCGACCGCGTTTCTGATCGCCGATGGCGTGATGCCGTCCAACGAAGGCCGCGGCTACGTGTTGCGCCGGATCATGCGCCGCGCCATCCGCCACGGCTACAAGCTCGGGGCCGACGGCGCCTTTTTCTACAAGCTCGTCGCGCCGCTCAACGAACTGATGGGTGAGGCCTATCCGGAATTGAACGACGCCCGCCAACAGATCGAGCGGGTGGTCGAGCAGGAAGAGCAGCGTTTTTCCGAAACGCTCACCCAAGGCATGAAGATCCTCGAGGACGCCATCGCCGGCATGTCCGGCGCCGAGATACCGGGCGAGACCGTGTTCAAGCTCTACGATACCTACGGTTTTCCGGTGGATTTGACCAACGATGTCGCCCGCGAGCGTGATCTCGCGCTGGATATGGCCGGTTTCGAGCGCTCAATGTCCGCCCAGCGCGAGCGCGCGCGGGCGGCCAGCCAGTTCGGCGCGGATTATCATGCCCAGCTCGACGATATCGGCGCGGCGACCGAGTTCCTGGGCTACGAGGCGGTCGAGGCCCCGGCCGAGGTTGTGTCGTTGCTCGTCGATGGCGAGCCGGTCGGGTCGATCGATATCGGCGGGCAGGGCGTGGTGGTGTTGGACCGCACGCCGTTCTACGGTGAATCGGGCGGTCAACTCGGCGACACCGGCACGATCGTCGGCGCGGGTTTTACTTTCGTCGTCACCGACACCCAGAAGCAAAACGGCGTGTTCCTGCACCTCGGGCGCGCTGAAGGCGGCGCCGTGACCCCGGGCGCGGCGGTAACGGCCGCGGTGGATGTGGCGCGTCGGCGCGATATCGAGCTCAATCACACCGCGACCCATCTGCTGCACGCCGCGCTGCGCGATGTGCTGGGCACGCATGTGCGCCAAAAGGGTTCGCTGGTCGCGCCCGATCGCCTGCGCTTCGATTTCTCGCACTTCGAGGCGGTCACGCCCGAACAGCTCGCGAGCATCGAGGCCCAGGTCAACGAGCGAATCCGCGAGAACATCGAAGGCCAGATTTACGAGCGCTCCTACGATGAAGCCGTGGCCGAGGGCGCGATGGCGTTCTTCGGCGAAAAATACGGCGCGGTGGTGCGCGTGGTGCGCTTCGGCGATTATTCGGTGGAGCTGTGCGGCGGCACGCACGCCCCGACGACCGGCGCGCTCGGTTTCGTCAAGATCACCGAAGAGCGGGGCGTATCGGCCGGCAATCGGCGCCTGGAAGCAGTGTCCGGCAGCCACGCGCTGGCCTGGATTCAGGCCGTGCTGGATCGCCAGGCGCGGCTGGTCGGCCGGCTCAAGGCCGCACCGGGCGAGCTGGAAGACAAGCTCGATCGCGTCCTGGAACGGGTATCCGGGCTGGAAAAACAGCTCGAAACCGCGAACCAGAAACTGGCGACGAGTCAGGGCGCGGATCTGGCGGCCTCGGCGGTGAACATCGGCGGCGCGCAACTGGTGGTCAAGCGCATGGACGGCGCGGATCGCAAGGCCCTGCGCGAAACCGTCGACGCGCTCAAGAACAAGCTCGACAACGCGATCGTGGTGCTCGGCGCGGCCGAGGGCGATAAAGTCGCGCTGATCGCCGGAGTGTCCAAGACCCAGGCCGACAAGATCCCGGCCGGCGCGTTGGTCAATCACGTCGCCGGTCAGGTCGGCGGCAAGGGCGGCGGGCGTGCGGACATGGCCCAGGCGGGCGGCAGCGAACCGGAAAAACTCGACGCCGCGCTGGCCAGCGTCGCGGACTGGGTCGACGAGCGCCTGTCCGCAAGCACTTCTTAAACGTGCGAATACGTACTGAAATCGATGCACCGACGGCCGCGGCCGCTCAAGGACGAGGAAAGACGAATCCATGGCACTGATTGTCCAGAAATACGGCGGCTCTTCGGTTGGCACGGTCGACAAGATCAAGCGCATCGCCGAGAAGATCAAAGGCTATCGCGACGCCGGCGATCAGGTGGTGGTGGTGGTTTCCGCCATGGGCGGCGAGACCGACCGTCTGACCGAGTTGGCCGACGAGCTGTCCGGGCGCCCGGTGGCCCGCGAAATGGACGTGCTGCTGTCCACCGGCGAACAGGTCACGATCGCGCTGCTGTCGATGGCGCTATCGCATATCGGCGTGCGCGCCCGTTCGTTCACCGGCTGGCAGGTGCCGATCGTCTCCGACGGGTTTCACTCGAAGGCCCGGATCGAGCAGATCGAAGACGCCAACCTGCGCGCCGCCCTCGATTCGGGCCAGGTCGCGGTGGTCGCCGGTTTCCAGGGCATCACCGGCGACGGCTCGATCTCGACGCTGGGCCGTGGCGGCTCCGATACCACGGCCGTCGCCCTGGCGGCCGCGCTCAAGGCCGACGAGTGCCAGATCTATACCGACGTCGACGGCGTCTACACCACCGACCCGCGCGTGGTCTCCGGCGCCCGCCGGCTCGATAAGATCACGTTCGAGGAAATGCTCGAGATGGCCAGTCTCGGGTCGAAGGTGCTGCAGATCCGCGCGGTGGAATTCGCCGGCAAGTACGGCGTGCCGCTGCGCGTTCTGTCCACTTTCGAGGAAGGCCCTGGCACGCTGATCACCCTGGAGGAATACGTGGAAGAACCGATTATTTCCGGCATCGCCTTTACCGAGGACGAGTCGCAGCTCACCGTGCTCGGCGTGCCCGACCGGCCCGGCATCGCCTATTCGCTGCTCGGCCCGATCGGCGAGGCGAATATCGAAGTCGACATGATCCTGCAGAATGTCTCCGGTGATTCGTCGAGCGACTACACGCTCACCGACTTCACCTTCACCGTGCACCGGCGCGATTACGAGACCGCCAAGGCACTATTGGAAAAGGCCGCGCCCGGCCTGGGCGCGCGCGAAGTCACCGGCACGCCGGACGTGTGCAAGGTCTCGCTGGTCGGCGTGGGCATGCGCTCGCACGCCAATGTGGCGGCGCGCATGTTCAAGGTGCTGGCGGACGAGAACATCAATATCCGCATGATCTCCACCACCGAGATCAAGATCTCGATCGTGGTCGAGAACAAATATCTCGAACTCGCCGTGCGCGCGCTGCACGACGAATTCGAACTCGACGAAGAGCCGAAAAAAGTCGAATCCGAACTCACGCCGACGGCGGATCAATAGTACGATAGCGGTCCGCCACGGGTTTTGCTGTGGCGGTATCGCGGGAAGTTGGCGCCCGTTAGTACAAAATGCCAAAAAGGGTTTACCCGGGGCCGACGAATCGCTATCATGCGCAGCCTCGATTGATCGCGGATGCATCGCAGGTTGCTTCATTCGAAAGTCGCTTTGTTCGACGAATCGACGCAAAGGGCTGTATAAAACACGAAGCCTTCGCGTTGAACGAGACAGCGGATTTTGGAGAGGTGGCCGAGTGGTCGAAGGCGCTCCCCTGCTAAGGGAGTAAGGGGTTGATAGCCCCTTCGAGGGTTCGAATCCCTCCCTCTCCGCCAAACAAGAGTCAAGCGCCCGTAGCTCAGTTGGATAGAGCGTGCGGCTACGAACCGCAAGGTCGGGAGTTCGAATCTCTCCGGGCGCACCAAAAGAAGAAAGACCAGAAGCCGACGGCTTCTGGTTTTTTTTTGCGCGCTAACAATCTCTTGGCGCCTCTAGCGACTCTGTTTATCTAGAACGAGTCACTTGATGTTCGCCGTTCCTCAGCGTACTCCTTTAAGCGCCGGGCCCTGTGCGGGCCAATCCAGGGCCAGTTCGAGCAACAGCTTGCCGCGCGTTATGCGCTCAACGACCGTAAGGCTATGGGCCTCGTGCCGCACTGCTCGCTGACTCTACTCAGGAACTCGCTGCATTAATTCCTCAATCTCGCACCCGAAATAAGCGCATAACCGATCGACGTTATCGGTACCCGTGTTGTAACCACGCTCGTTGGCGATCTTGGAGAGGGTAGCTCTATGGATAGCAGTTTCCTTGGCCACCTCCGCCAGCGTAATTACCCGTCCTTCTTGGAATTCTTTTTCGGCGAGCAGTTCTTTGACCTTAAAGCGGATCACACTTAACGCTCCATACGTCGCGCAAACGCGACAAAAGGTGTTGACAAGCGACACACGATGCGTAATATGACCACCATGCGTCGCGTTAACGCGACGTAAGGCGGTTCTAAGCAACGTATGGAGCTTAACATGAACAATACTTACCTCACGACCGAAGCGTTGGCGGAACGAATCCACTATGACGTGCGAACGATTCGCGACCGGTTGAAAGACTCGGTGCTCATCGAGGGCAAGCATTACTTCAGGCCGTTTGGTGGCCGGAAGATCTTATACATCTGGGAGGCGATCGAGCGCGATATGCGGAAGCCGCAATCCCAGGTTGAATCAACGCCAATTGCAGCGGGAGCGCATGACGCAATCCACGTCACAGAGGATGCGCGAGAAGCCTCGCGTCATGCCGTAAGCCGTGGCATCCCGATGGCTGGTGGGGGGGTCTGCAATGGTTAACGTCAGAAATCGTGAAGACACCGGCAAGTTGTTTTTTGACTTCAAATATCTAGGCGTGCGGTGCCGTGAATACACGGCGCTTGATGATACGAAGGCGAACCGCAAGCGCATGAAGGTTGTCGCGGAGAAGATGGACGCCGAAATAACTCTCGGTACTTTCGAATACCGCCGATACTTCCCGGGCAGTAGGCGAGCTGATCGCTTCGATAACGACACCTCGGACTCGTCGGCGAGCGATCGGGCCGCCACGCCTCTTTTCAAAGACTTCGCCGACACCTGGTGGCGCGAGAACGAGATCCGCTGGCGTCGCAACACGCAGCTGGGTAATCGAGCGGTCCTGAACCGTCATCTATTGCCCGCATTCGGTGATTGGCCTGTAGCGAAGATCACCAAGGCGGACATACTGGCCTTCCGAGCCGAAGTCGCCCAGTGCGCGGGCCGTTCCGGCAATGCGACGCTATCGCCCAAGACCATCAACAACTTGATGGGCATCCTGAACATGATCATGACCGAGGCGGCCGATCGCTTCGAATTCCCGAATCCGGTTCAGAACATCAAGCGCCTGCGGCTGCAGCGCAAGGATATCCAGCCGTTCTCGCTGGATGAGGTTCGGCTGATCCTGGATACCGTCCGGAGTGACTACAAGCCGTACTACACCCTACGATTCTTCACCGGCATGCGAACCGGCGAGCTGCACGGCCTCAAATGGTCGCGGATCGATTGGGAGGCGCGTCAAATCCTCGTCCGGGAAACCGTCGACAAGGGCGTCGTGGACTACACCAAGACCGATGGCTCCCAGCGAGAGATCGCCATGTCATCGGTCGTTTACGACGCCCTGCGGGCCCAGTTCGAGGTTACGGGGAAGGGCGAGTACGTTTTCACCACCCGAGATGGTACGCCGCTCGATACCACCAATGTCACGCAGCGGGTCTGGTATCCGCTGCTGCGGTATCTGGAACTCGCGCCAAGGCGGCCGTACCACTGCCGGCATACCGCCGCGACGCTCTGGCTGGCGGCCGGCGAGAATCCCGAATGGATCGCGCGTCAGATGGGGCATACGACCACTGAGATGCTGTTCCGAGTCTATTCTCGCTATGTTCCCAATCTCACGCGCAGGGATGGCAGCGCCTTCGACCGTTTCGTAACGAATGCGATCAACGGTGGGATCGGAAAGGAGGAGCAGTCATGACATCCATTTCGTGTCTTGCCACCCAGTCCGGGGCAGTGGTTTCTGGGCTCTTCCGGCTCATATCCGTCAAACGCTCCCCAACGACAGAGCGAGACAACCGAGCGCGTGTCACCATCGCCGATGCCACCGGCTTCGCGATCTGCGACGTGTCGCTCAGTTACAAGGGCTTTCTAAGTCTGACCGATATCCGAACGCGCTTCGTGCAAGTCGAAGGTCGCGTTCTCATGACGCCAAGCGACGTCGTCCATATCGATACGCATCGTATCGAAAAGGTCGCGCGGGCCGATCGTCCGAGCTGGCATCTTCTATCGCGCACATGGGTGCCCGCGGAGAGTATGGCGGCATTTGATCGGTTGACCGCGCTACTGGATCGTTTGACGGATCCTCATGTTCGCGCGCTAGCCCATCGGCTCTTCATATCTCAGCAGATCGCTGAACCATTCCTTTGTGTTCCCGCGAGCCGTTCACACCACCACGCCGGCATCGGTGGACTGCTCATACACAGCGTCGAATGCGCCGAGATGGCCGAATCGCTGTCGCGGTACGTCTTGCCAACTCATGAACGCGATCTCGCCGTGATGGGCGCGTTGCTGCACGACCTGGCCAAAATCCGGATCATGAAATCCGGCCAGGTCGGCCGGCACGCCATCTACGGCGTGACCCAGGAAGCACTGAACCTTGAGGTGCTAGCCCCATTCCTGAAACGCCTCGATCGCGAGTGGCCCGAGGGCGGGGCAGGGCTCCGAGAGATCCTAGCGCCCACGTATCGCGGCGCCAGTTCGTCACCGCTATTGGTCACCGATCTGGTTCGTTACATGGATCGACTGAGCGCAGGCGCTGAGATTCGAGCCCAACGGTTCAGAGGAGCGCCGGCATGGCGGCACTGCGTGAAGACGGAGCAGGGCGCGCTGATAAAGCGCATTCTGCCGGCCGCGGGTATTAAAAAGCCTCGAGGTTTCGCTGTGAGCACCGGCTGCGATCAAGCATACGACGAGTTTTGGGGTTTGGCGTTTGACGATCCACCGACGATCAAACTGTTCGATCATGTCCAGCTAAAAAAAGCCCACGAGGCTGAATCGACCAACGCCGGGCGACGTGACGCGCTGAGTCGATTACTCAAAAGCGGAGAACATCGGCGCTTGGCGACTGCCACGTCTGACATGATGGACTCGCTAGACGCGCTACAGCGCCGCCAACCGAACTGCATCAAGGTGATTGCCAACGTGCGTCGTCAGGTTGCGCTCAGCCTACTGGCGGACTCACGTGTACTGCGATGGTCGCCGCAGCTCCTTGATGGCCCGCCGGGGATCGGCAAAACCTATTTCGCGCGCTCACTTGCTGAGGCTTTAGGCGTGCCGTTGTTCGTGGTGGATTGCTCATCCGTTACCGCAAGCTTCGTTCTCGGCGGCAATAGTCCGAGTTGGGCCGGCAGTCGGCCGGGGAAGATCGTCGAGGCGCTGTGGGACAGTTCGGTTGGTAACCCAATCATCTTGCTCGATGAGGTAGACAAGCTACGGGGCGATCTTCGGTTTGACGGATATGGTCCGCTGTATCAATTGCTCGAAGAGGACACGGCGAGGCTCTTCGAGGATGAACACATCGGCGTACCCATCGATGCCTCACGGATCCTTTGGTTCGCGACATCAAACCATCTTCATATGTTGCCGGAACCCATCAGATCCCGGTTCGACACATTGACGATCGATACGCCACTGCCAAACCACATGAGCGCCATTACTCAGTCGGTATACGACGACCTCCTCGCAACTGAAAATGGTTGGGCGAAGCGGTTTTGTGCCACGCTGCCGACCGACGTCAAGCGTGTTCTATCCGGCGTCCCGCCGCGCGAGATCCGACGCGTGCTCACGAGTGTCATGGGGCAGGCGGCCTTAAGGCGGCTGAGCAATCGGAAAATACGAATCAGACTTGAGGACCTCGATATCGAGAAGACTGGGGCGAGTGCGGGGATCGGGTTTCTAGCGTGATTTGGAAGGACCGGACGGTGACGTGAACGTCCGGAACCGGCCAGAAGCGGACATGGTGTGCCTCGCGCCGGCGATTTCTCTATGTCGTGGCGTTACTCGATGGCGGGGGATGGTCGGCACTTGTAAGCCATTTTTCATTTTAGCCTTTATCCCGGCAACGCCCGTTGCCGGACTCGGTGTAGGCGATCTTGTTTTGGTTTGCCAGGTGGAATATGTTCGAGTTGAGCAAGTGCGCGGTATTGAGCCTAGCCCCGATATCCGACCCGCTCCCGAAAGTGCGGTGTGTTCCTATCGCCCGGACGAGTCGCGCAGTATGCTGGCAGCATGTCGATCGAGACGACCGCGCCTAAGAAGTTCCTGCTTCAGGACCTCGCCTGCATCGAAATGATGCTGCGCTTCGGCCAAGCCGGAAGTGCCGTCTTCACGATCGAGTCCGGCAACGAGGACGCCGACCTTTCCCTCGGCAGTGGCGCCGAAAGAGTCCACTACGAGGTGCAGGTCAAGGGCGCCGCGGGTGCGGTCGGAGTCGACGAGCTTGCGGGCTGGCTATTCCATTACCCCCGCCTCAGCGCTCACGATACAGCGCTCGAACGCTTGATCCGCGATCCAGCCCGGCGGTTCGTGCTCGTCGCGTCTGGTCGGTGTCGCGACTCGCTCATCCCCTTATTGGCTGAGGAAGGCTGGGTAGGCGAGGACCATGTTTGCGTCACGCTGAAACTCGCCCGCCTCGTTATAGACGCGTGGGGACGCGCTGACCCTGGCGGAAAGCCTGGATCGGACCTCCGCTGTCGTCGTCTTAAACACCGGCACGAAGTCGTCGCGAGAGGCTTCAGCGAGCCCGCGGTCGTGCAGGCGTTGCGCAGGGTCGTCTTGATAGAGCAGATGTCGCGGCCACGGCTAGAGGAGCGGATCTGCTCGGCTCTCGTACGACGTGGCCTGCCCTCCGATCGGTGCGCTGTGGTAACCGCCGGTCTACGCGGGGTAGTGGACGGTGCGCGGGGCACAGGGGCGGACGCCATGTCGGCGACTGAGGAGTACCTGCGCGCCGCGCTCCCTGGCTCGTTGCGGCCACGGGAATACCAATTGCGGGGAACGGAGTCCTTTCTGGCCGAAGAGTTGACGCATAAATCCCGCCTCCTCCTCTCCGGCATCGCGCGTTGCGGTAAGTCGACCGCCGCGCTGTGGCTCGCGTCAGCATTCGAGGAACAAGGCTTCGAGGTGCGCTGGACCGCGTCAGTCGAGGCGGCTGAGGCGTTCCTCGACGATCCGGCGCCTTCGCTGCGTCTCGCGGTGCTGGATGACCCGCTCGGCGGCGCGCACCCCGTTCCCAGGGCCGATGAGGCGCTCGCCCGGCTTGAGGCGCTGGTCCGCAGGGCGAAAGACGATCGGCGGCTCGTCGTGTCGCAAGGGCAGGAGCGGCTGCTGGCGACCGCGCGGCAGACCATGTTAAGCGCTGTAACCACGGGCGGCGCTGGGTGGCACGACCTTAGCGCGCCGTCAGTCTCGTTTCTCAAGTTGCTCTGGCGCCACGCGGCGGATCGGCACGGCTTTCCGGAAGGTCTGCGCGATGACTTAGGCGCGGCGCTTTCGTCGGGATCGCTTGAGCTGGGCGCAGGCGCTTTGGACTTCTTGGCTCGCCAGTCCGCTTCGCTTCCTGAGAATGCCACAGTCGAAGACGCCGTGAGGCACGCACGGATAGATGCTCGTACGCTCGGCGCCGCGCTGATAAATAAGGCCAAGTCGCCGAATTGCCTAACTGCGTTGCTGTTCGCCTCCGATGGCCCCCGGGCGGTTTACCCAGCCGAGCTGGCATTCGTCTTGGGAGCTGGCGGCGATGTGCTGCCGGGTCTGACCTTGCACATCGGCACCTCCATAACTTTCGGCGCCGAGCGGCGAGCGCCAAGGGCCTTTCCAGACTACGCGACTGCCCCCGCAACCGATCCCCAGACGCGAGCGGACCTGAACGACCTTGAGCGCCTAAATATCGTCGGATCCGGTCGTGCTGGCGAGGTAGCCTTCTCCCACCCCTTTTACCGGGAGGCGGTAGAGGCCGCCCTTCTTAATCCGATAGGCGGTGAGGCCGCCGAACTTATGGCGCTGCACCAGCGCGCGCTTTTCGCGCGTGAGAGCACGACATCGCGGGCGGCGGCCCGCAACCTCGATCTGTTGCTCCATCTTATGACTCCGCGGCCGGACGGTCGCAGGTTGGTATTCGACCGGGCGGTGGAGGGGCTGCGGGCCTACTTCCCGCCGACACGCGATCTCTGCTTCGATTTCCTGATGCGCCACATCGCCGAGGCATCGATGACGACCGGTCAACCTATTGTCGATTGGCTGCACCGGGTGACCCATATAAATCTTGAGGAGCTGCAGTGGCATGGTGGGGAGGCGACTCTTCCGATCGACGGCGAACTCAACGATGACAACATTTTACGAACGTATGGACCGAGGCCGCGCAGGTCAGAGGTGAAATCGACGCTGGAGTGCCTGGATGGCGAAGGGCTGCTTCCGTCACCAGAGGACGCTGCTAGGGCGCTGAGACACCTAGCTCGATTCCCGGGTCTTATGACCCAGATGCAAGCTGAGCGCCTGCTGTCCTATGAGGAGGGGGTCATCCGTGGGGCCGCCGCGCGATGCTGGCTATCCAAGCCACGTGTCGATGACGCGCCTTTGCTTGGTCGGCTGGCGCGTGATCGCCATCCACTGGTCGCGGTTGGTTGCCTTGAAGGTATCCTGCAGTCGCTGCCGTACTGCGCCGCCCATCGGCGCGGCGAATTAGCCTTGCTGCTGGTGCGGGAGGGTCGCGTACCGGCCCTCGCGCTCGCGCTGATGGACCGTCTAACGGTTTTCGAGCGCGGGTCCCACGCCGACCATCGGGTGGCCTGGCGGCTGTTCGCGCCGGTTATGGCCACCGCGATGCGCAACCTTCCGGCTCAGACGAGTTTTGACACGGCTCGGCTCTACAATGTCATGTATGAGGGACGTCGGCACCTTCGGCCTCGGGGTGTCGCGATGGTCGCCCGCGGGTGGATCGGTTGGATCCTCCACGCCTCTGCCGCTGGCCTTTACCTAGGAAGCTTCGCGACCGGCGTCGTGTCGGTCCTCGTGGCCGGAACGCGGACGGCTCCGTTCGCGCGAGGCGATTTGATCGCCACCGTTCTCGGCGTGGAAGGGACTGGGGCGCTTCTGCGCCTACTCGCCGACGCCGTCGATGAGTGGGATTGGCTGCGCGAGGACGAGCGCGAGGTGGTGACCGAGGCGATCACGGCACCGGCGCGCGACGCCACCTGGCGGCGGGCAGTGGCGCTCACCCGGCGCCAGGTCCCGCTCGCGCTGCAGGCCGCGCTGATGCCGGTCGACTCTACACTTGAAGATTCGGCTGCCGACATCGTTTTCCGGCTACCAACGCCGCTGCTCGAGGCGTGCCTCGCTGTGCATTGCGCCAATCCTGGGCGGCTTCACGACGTCTCCCTGCGAGACCGCAGTTCGGTGTGGGAGGAGGTGGTGGCTTATATCGCCGTGCGCGGCACACAGCCATTGCTCGGCATTGTTTTCGGGCATGTTGCTAACGAACACGACGATCAAAAGGTAACCACGATGGTCGCTGCCGGGATGCACGAAGACCCCGAGGCAACTTTCCGGCTGCTGATGGCAGAGACCATGCATCGCGATCTCGTGCATCTCGCTGGAGCCTGGCAGTACCTACTCGGTCATGCCCCGTCCGATGTGGATCGCGAGCGTTGGCTCGACGAAGTCCGCGAGGCGGCTAGCCGAATTTTTGAACAGCGCGGTGACGTGGAACAGTTGTTTCCAGAGCCTCAGCTCGCTGAAGAGATTCGCAACTGGCTGGAGGAGGACGCGCTCTTTGAATTGATCACTTCAGCTTTGCTGCAGCATTCCGGACCGTTGAATACTGAGCTGCGCGATAACGCCTTCGCTCTTTTTGAGCAGATGCTTGTCAAGACGCCGCCGCGTATCCTAGGCACCGTCGACGACGTGTTCGGTGTATTGCGGCAGCGATACGACCTGACGCCCACGCTGGAGGAGGCCGTTCGGGCCAGGCGCGAGGCGATCATTGAGGCACGCTGGGAGATAGGTCGCCGATGGAACGCGGAGCGCGATCCGAGAAACTGGGTCGAACCTGGTTCGGAACGTTCGATCTAGCCGGCCTCAAATGCTTCGGGTTCGCACGAGGGGCCGGCGCTAGAGCACGGCGCACTATCTCGGCATCGATGACCATGATGCGCTCGAGATATCCGAACAGACAGAGATTTAACTGCCATACGTGCCGGACGACAACCCCGCGCGGTTCGCCCGGCACGTGTGCGTATCGGCCAGAAGCCGACCTCATGACCATCGATTGGGCTAGCTTTCTATCACTCCAGATGGGGCGCTATTCGATGGTGAAGTCTGGCCGAAAGATCCCGGCCGTTGAGGCCGGGACCAGAGCCAGATTGCGGGCGAAGGACTCCATCGGCTAGCGCAGAATCATTCGCCTTCGGCCATACCAGACCATTCTCGGGCAATGTCGCCCCAATCTACGTCCCTTTCGCGTTCTCCGGTCCACACTGCCCAATAATCAGGATCGTCGGATTTTGGACGCTGGGTATAGGATAGCTCGCGCACCTCCACTAAGACTGGAAGCGGCGTTGCCCACCCTAAGAGAATGGCCTGCCTCGATGGTAGGCTAGGCAGATCCCTAAGCATGCCCCCAACGTTGTCAGGTACCAGACGACGCACCAAGTCTTGGTCGCTATCGTTGACTATCCGGTGCAGGAGGAAAGTATTGCACTGAGCAAGCACAGTCGGAGATAGCTCATATGGTCTTTGAGATGAGAGCACCATGCCGACACCAAACTTGCGGCCCTCTCTTGCAATTCGTTCGAACGCCTCTCGGCACAATCGTGCTGGTGTAGGTAAGCTCTCTTCGCCTTCACGACCACGTCTAACAAAGGTATGAGCTTCCTCCAGCACTAACGCAGTGGGTAAGGATTTTCCATCACCTCGTTGTTTTTGATAACGCTGACAAGCTTCGAATACTAGCCGGCCGAATACTGCGACTAGAGTATGGGTAGCCTCAGACGGCACCATTGAAAGATCAATGATAGCCACGTTGCCATTTTCGGCGCTGTTCTGTCCTATATTGCCATTCAACCAGTCTTCTAAGGAAACATCCCCTGGTGTAATGACTGGTCGCAGCGAGGGCGTCGACGTCATGCTCCGGATACGGAGAGTAAGAAACGCGATGAAGTTCGCTATGTTCGCGTTGGAGCCACTGTTCGCCGCCAGGTCATCGATATAGTCTGCAAACCGCTCAACTTCAAAGGGCACGGGGGCATCCTCGCTTCCCTCAAATTCGTTGTTTTGAGTTGGGAAGTAGCCTTGCGCTTCGACCATTAGGTCGCTTATAGGCTGAAAGTCTGCGTACGAGAAGTTGCTATAGTACGGGCTATGAGGATTCTTGCGATTTGGGCTGGATCGCATTTGAACTAGTTCGTCTACGTGATCGGCTACAGCCGCGATTTTAGAATGTTGTTCTCCGCTTATCTTTTCCGACACGGTTCGCAAGCTAGCAACCATGCCTGCGAGCATTTCGCCTGTATCCTTGTTGCCGGGAAAGCCTGTATAAGACTCTCCAGTTGTATCAGCGATAAGTGCGTTAATTCGTACTGAGTAGAGGTTTAGCAAGCGCGCCACAGTGGCATCTACCGGCTCGCGTATGCTGCGCCCTGCCCGTAAGTGTCTTAAAGCCGTGTTGAGTAATGGACGTTGGGCCCCTGGCTGTGCTTGCGATACGGCTGCCCATTCGTGACTGTTCCAAAGCCACGCTGGTATATGGAGCGGGTTATTTTCGTCCCCCGGCCGAAATACTCTAACCTCATCAAAGTCTTGGAAGGCCTTGCTGTATTCGCCGTTTGGATCGAGAATGATGAAACGCGCGTTCGGTCGCTTGTCGCGTTCTGCGGCAAGCCTCGCTTCTTGAGCCGCCTCCAAAGACCAACGTACAAGGCCAGCGACGGAACAAGACTTCCCACTGCCGGTGTTTCCAAGTACTGCAAGATGGCGGCCGAAAATCTTGTCTGGATCGACCATGATCGGCGCGTTGGCAGCCGCCGGTGATTCACCGATCTGAACACGCCTATCTTCGTCCGTTGCGCCTACGATCGCGGTAATTTGATCCGGGGTCGGGATTAGTACTTGATCGCCAACTGAGGGAAAGGCGATAACGCCACGTTCTAATCTGAGTGAAGTGGTACCTGATAATCGATGCTTGCTGGTTACC
>NZ_DASSKM010000026.1:0-14484 GCF_035690525.1 Salinisphaera sp. | reverse complement strand
GGCTGCGTGCGCGATTCGAACAGCCCGAGCAGCACTTCGGCCGAATGCGCTACGCGCGCGCCGGCGCCAAAGCGCGCGATCTGGCTGCGGCAGCTATAGCCCGGTACGACCGGAGGCGTTCGATCGTCGGCCAACCAGCGGCCGGCCGTGCGCGCCGCGCCTCGCTTCAGACGCCCCGCCGTTCGGCGGGATACCAACTGATCTTGAGCGCGAACGTATCGCGATCATGGCATCGGTCCTCGACCGTGAAGCCGCGCTTACGGAAATGCTTGACGATGCGTCCGATATCCTCGACGCCGATATGGCCCCGATCGAGAAACGCGGTGGTATGGCCGCGATTCTCCAGCGAGGCCTCGCGGATCGCATCGTTGAGCGCCGCAACGGCATCGGTGGCGTCGTTGCTTGTGGTCTTCATGTTCTGGCGGGCCTGTTCGGCGCTGATCGCATCCTGAACGTGCATGAACGACCTCCTTGTATCCTCCTGGCACGGCTTGTCAGCCGTCATGATTCGAATCTAGGGAGCGAATCAAGGCGAAACAATTAGCCAAAATGATGATGCTGGTTCACCAATACCCCGCGGCTTGCCGCGGGCACCTTGGCAATGGGGTTTCCAAAGGGGAGAGGCGTCAGCTCTTCCCTGTGGCCGACCGCGCGGTTTCATACCGCGCGGTCGAAAGATATTTGATTTGCCGCGCGGGCCGTGCCGGTCGTAGATTTAAAGGCCCATTGTCAGCCCATTGTCAGCGATAGGCATCATGGATATTCCCGTACTCGAGGCGGCCGGAAGCGCCGCCGATATCGGCCGTGCGCACGGCGCGACCCACGCCGAACAGATCCGGCGTTTCGCCGCCGAGCGCGTCGAACGCGCCGGCCAGGCGCTGTGGGTGGGCGCGGACCGGCCGCGCGCCGATGTGCTGGCGCTGGCCGAGGACTGTCTGGCGGCGCATCAAGCGTACTCGCCGCGGCTGACCGAGGAGTTGCGCGCAATGGCGGACGCGGCCGGTTTGTCGGCAGCGGAAATGCTGGTGGTCAGCGGTTTCACCGATTTTGTCGACACCGCGTTTGCGGCCTTCGGCGGCGAGGGCGCCGCGCCGGGTACCGTCGACAACTGCACCGCCATGATTGTGCCCGGCGCGCGCAGCGCCACCGGCCAGCCCTTGTTCGCCCAGACCTGGGACATGCACGAGACGGCCGCCGAACATGTCTTCGTGCTGCGCGGCGCGCCTTTGGACGCGCCGGCCTTCACCGTGTTCACCAGCAGCGGTTGTCTGGGCATGATCGGTATGAACGAGGCCGGCGTCACCATCGGCATCAACAATCTCACCGGTAACGACGGCCGCATCGGCGTGACCTGGAACTTCGTGGTGCGCGAAGTGCTGGCGCAGGTCAACTTCGAGGCCGCCGCGGCCCGGTTGGCGGATGCCGATCTGGCCGGGGCTCACAATTATCTGCTGGTCGGGCCGGACGGCCCGGGCTCCAACCAGGGCTTCAACGTCGAGGCGATGGCGACCTGGCGCGAGGTCACGCCGCTGACCGACGAGGTGATCGTGCATACCAATCATTGTCTGAGCGAGGCCACCCGCTCGACCGAGCGGCCGCGCCCGCCCGAGGCGCAGGCCCACAGCGAGCAACGGCTAGCCCGCGCCCGGGAACTGCTGGCCGGCCCCGACATGATCGACGTGGCGCGGCTGGCCGCGGTCACGCGCGACACGCGGGCCATTTGTTACCCGCCGACGCCGGTCACGAAGATGGCCACCTGCGGCGCGGTGATCGCCGATCCGGCGGCGCGTCGCCTGTGGGCCCTACGTGGTCTGCCGAGCGAACAGGAATATGTGGCGTTCGAGGTGGGCGGGGCCGCCGCGGACGCCTGACGCATTCGCCCCAGTATCCAGGGCCAGTAACCAGGACATAGGATCATGAGCAGCGAACAGACGCATCCTAGCGACCCGGTATGGGCGAAGCTTGATGAGTTGCTCCCGGAGTTGGAGCAGCTATACACCGATATCCACGCGCACCCCGAGCTGTCGATGCAGGAAACCCGGACCGCGGATGCGGTGGCCGGGCAACTGCGGACCGCCGGTTATGAGGTGACGACCGGCGTCGGCAAGACCGGTGTGGTGGGGATACTGCGCAACGGCGAGGGCCCGACGGTCATGCTGCGCGCCGATATGGATGCGCTGCCGATTAAAGAAGCCACCGGCGCGGCCTATGCCAGCACGGTCGAAGCCACTGATGCCGAAGGGCAAACCGTGCCCGTCATGCACGCCTGCGGGCATGACATGCACGTGACCTGGCTGATCGGCGCGATCCGGCTGTTCGCCCAAGCGAAAAGCGCGTGGCGGGGCACGGTGATGGCGGTCTTTCAGCCGGGCGAAGAGATCGCGGAAGGCGCCCAGGCCATGATCGACGACGGCCTGTTCGACCGCTTTCCCAAGCCCGACGTGATTCTGGGCCAGCATGTGATGCCCGGGCCGGCCGGCGTTATCGGCGGGCGCACCGGGGTAATTACGTCCGCCGCCGATAGTCTGCAGATTCGCCTGTTCGGCAGCGGCGCGCACGGCTCGATGCCGCAGGCCAGCATCGACCCGGTGGTCATGGCCGCGGCAACGGTCATGCGGTTGCAGACCATCGTCTCCCGCGAGGTAGCTGCCGCCGAGTCCGCCGTGGTCACCGTCGGCGCGCTGCAGGCGGGCTCGGCGGCGAACGTCATTCCCGACGAGGCGGTCATCAAGCTCAACGTCCGCACCTTCGATGAAAATACGCGCCAACGCGTGCTCGGCGCCATCGAGCGCATCGTTAATGCCGAGGCAAAGGCCTCGGGCGCGCCTAAAAAGCCGGAAATCACGCCGTTGGATCGCTACGATCTGGTCGTCAACGACGCAGAAGCCAGCCAACAGGTCGTCACCGCGTTTCGACGCTATTTCGCTGGCGATCGTATTCAGGAGACCGGGCCGGCGCCGGCCAGCGAGGACTTCGGGTCGTTCGGAGCGCAGTGGCACGCGCCGTCGGTATTCTGGTTCGTCGGCGGGATCGACCCGGAGGCCTACGCCAAGGCCAAAAAAGAGGGCCGCAGCAACGAAATTCCTACCAACCACAGCCCGCATTTTCTACCGGTCATCCACCCGACGCTGGAAGCCGGAGTCGAGGCCATGGTGATTGCCGCCCGCGCTTGGCTAACAGCGTAATCGTCGCGCATCTGAGCGGAAGCATCTGGATTGCACATACTATTAGCCGCGCTGGACTTGCTGGGCACGTTCGTGTTCGCGCTTAGCGGGGCGATGGTGGCGGTTAGATACCGGCTCGATGTTTTTGGTGTGCTTGTGTTGGCTTTCGCCACCGGTAACGCCGGCGGGATTACCCGCGATCTGCTGATCGGCGCCACCCCGCCCGCGGCGATCGCGGACTGGGAATATCTGGGCGTTTCGGTGCTGGCCGGCGTGCTGACTTTTTTCTGGTACCCGATCACGCATCGGCTGCGCCGCCACGTGCTCGTGCTGGACGCGGTGGGGCTGGCCGTCTTTGCCGTCTCCGGCGCGCAAAAAGCACTCGTGTTCGGGCTCAACCCGATCATGGCGACGCTGCTCGGCATGTTGACGGGTATCGGCGGCGGCATGCTGCGCGATGTGCTCGTCGTCCAGATACCCACCGTGCTGCGCGCCGAGCTGTATGCGGTGGCGGGGCTGGCTGGCGCGGGCGTGGTCGTCGTCGGTCATCTGCTGCATGTGCCGCCGACGGCCGCCATGGTTGCCGGCGGCGTCCTCTGCTTTGCCCTGCGCTTCATGGCCATACGCCACGACTGGCATCTGCCCGCGGCTCGGCTGCAGCGCCGGCGCGGCGTCTCGGATAAGCGGCGCGATAAGGATAGACACAAATAGGAAGCCTGGCTCCGCTCGTTTCCGGACGAGCCAAGACATAACCGCCTTGTCGCTCAGTCGGATCATTTTTGGCCCTATTCTTTGTTTTGTACCTGTTATAAATTGGTACTTAAAAAAATAGGGATTGTTCAATGCTTACCTCCAAACGACGGAGCATCCCCATTTCAGAGAATGGCCGAATGAATTTGCCTGCGGATATGCGTCGCGCTTTGGGTCTATCGGGGGCCGGTCATCTCTTGGTGAGTCTGGTCGATGATGAAATTCGCATCACGACTACAGCCCGGGCTCTCAAGCATGTGCGTGAGCTGGCCTCGCCTTACAAGCCATCGGGCAGTCTCGCCTCCGAGCGGCTGATCGAGGGCCGCCAACGGGAAGCGGAGCGCGAGGACGATGAGTTCGATCGATCCGGTCATGGCTAACGTCGTTCTCGATGCCTCCGCGATTATCGCGCTGATCTTTGACGAGCCTGGCGGCGATCGCGTCGAGGCCCATCTGCCGGCGGCGCTTGTATCGACGGTTAATATCGCGGAAGTGGCTACCTGCCTGCTTGCATTGGATATGCCGGCCGAAACCGTCGACACCGTGATCGACACGCTGCAATTATCGATCCAGGCATTCGACTACGATCAGGCTCTGGCGACCGCGCGGCTGCGATCGGTGACGCGATCGGCTGGCCTTTCACTCGGCGACCGGGCGTGCCTGGCGCTGGCCAAGGCGCGGCACGCGCGGGCCTTGACGGCCGATCGAGCCTGGCAGGAAATCGCCGGCGACGCCGCGGTCGACGTCGAGCTCTTGCGCTAAGCAGGTTTCAATTATAGTTACGGGCTTGCAATCGCCGCCCGACGATGCCATGCAAGACTCAGAATAGACCTATCGTCCGGAGGACACGATGGCTAGCGGCTGGGCGCGTGAAGGCGCGGTACAGGAACAGATCGACGATACGGTCAACGACGCCGTGGCGCGGGCGCGCCGTGAATTGGCGCCCGGCGGCGTCGGCCTCACGCATTGCGAAGAATGCGGCGAGCCGATACCCGAGCGTCGCCGCGAGCTGATTCCCGGCGTGCGGCTGTGCGTGGCGTGTCAGGCCGAGGCCGACGAGGCCGAGCGGGCCGCGGCCGGCTTCAACCGGCGCGCCAGCAAGGACAGTCAACTGCGCTGATCGGCTTCGAACGCGGCGCGCAGGCACTCGGCTAGCGTGCGCGCCGCGCCGATAACCCGTGCCGACGGCTGGCCGCGGCCATGGTCGACGGCCGATAGCTCATGTTCCGCCGTACGTCGGCGCAGGGTGAGTTCGTTCCGCGATTCTGCTAGAGTTCGGCGCCCGCGCGCATTCAGCGCGCAGCGAATCCCCGATTTGGACCTACGCCGCGTCGAGTGCGGCGGGCCACGCGAACGATGAAAACGCGTGGCCCGCCGCACCCGGCGCGGCTGTGTGTGTTTGGAAAGAAAAGATAATGCTGCAACTGATCCGAGACCATTGGTTCTCTAACGTGCGCGCCGACCTTTTGTCCGGCACCGTGGTCGCACTGGCGCTGATTCCCGAAGCGTTGGCGTTTTCCATCATCGCGGGTGTCGATCCCAAGGTCGGTTTGTATGCCTCGTTCTGCATCTGTGCGGTCAACGCCTTCGTCGGTGGCCGGCCGGCCATGATCTCGGCGGCGACCGGCTCGATGGCGCTGGTCATGGTCACGCTGGTCGCGCAACACGGCGTGGAATATCTGTTCGCCACCACCGTCCTGACCGGCATCTTTCAGTTCATCGCGGGTTCGCTGCGGTTGGCCAATTACATGCGCTTTGTCTCGCGCTCGGTGGTGACCGGCTTCGTGAACGCGCTCGCCATTTTGATCTTCTGGGCCCAGATGCCGGAGCTGACGAACGTGTCGTGGGTCGTCTATGCCATGGCGGCGGGTTCGTTGGCGATCATCTATCTGTTTCCTTATCTGCCGGTTGTCGGGCGCATCGTGCCGTCGCCGCTGCTGGCTATCGTGGTGATGACCGGGGTTTATATGTCCGGCCATTACGATATTCATACCGTGGGCGACATGGGCCAGCTTCCCCACAGCCTGCCGAGCCTGCTCTGGCCGGACGTCCCGCTGAACTGGGATACGTTGTCCATCATCGCACCTTATGCGCTGACCCTGACCGTGGTCGGGTTGATGGAATCGATGATGACCGCGACCATCGTCGACGACCTCACCGACAGCGGGTCCAACAAGAATCGGGAATGCCGCGGCCAGGGTATTTCGAACATCTGCACCGGATTCATCGGCGGCATGGCCGGTTGCGGCATGATCGGCCAGACCGTGATTAATGTGAAATCCGGTGGCCGTACCCGGCTTTCCACGCTCACCGCCGGTATCGTGCTGCTGATCATGGTGGTGTTTCTGTCCGACTGGGTCGGCCAGATTCCGATGGCCGCGTTGGCCGCGGTGATGATCATGGTGTCGATCGGCACTTTCTCCTGGGAATCGATCCGCGACATGCCCAAGCATCCGCTGTCGACCAACCTCGTGATGGTCACCGTGGTGGCGGTGGTGGTCGCCACCAATAATCTGGCGATCGGGGTCTTCGTGGGCGTGCTGCTCTCGGCGCTGTTTTTCGCCAACAAGGTCGGCCGGCTGCTGCATATCACCAGTCGTCTGGCCGACAACGGCGAGCGCCGGGTTTACGAGATCACCGGTCAGGTCTTTTTCACCTCGGCCAGCGCGTTCCGTCATTCTTTCGACTTCGACGAAGCCTTACCGAGCGTGACCATCGATGTGCATCGTGCGCATTTCTGGGACATCTCGGCCGTCGAGGCGCTGGACCGGGTCGTGCTGCGCTTGCGGCGCGAGGGCGCAACGGTCGATATCGTGGGCATGAACCGGGCGAGCACGACACTGGTCGACAAGGTCGCGGTGCACGACAAGCCCGATGCCGAAAAGCTGCTCGAGCAGCATTAGATGGTATCTATCCGAAGGAGGAGAATGAAACATGTCCGATGAACGATCGGTCGTGGCTTGCATTGATGGCTCGGCTTATGCGGCCGCGGCCTGCGACGCCGCGATTTGGGCTGCATCGAAGCTCGATTCGCCACTGACATTCGTCAATGTCATCAGCCGCCGCAAGCATGCCGCGGCGACCGATTATTCCGGCCAGATCGGCCTGGGAACGCGAGAGCACCTACTGACCGAGTTGGCCGAGCTGGACGGCCGGCGCGCGCGCCTGGCGCGCGAGCGGGGCCGCGATTTCCTCGATTCGGCAGCTCGTCGTGCGATCGATGCCGGCCGGCCCGAGCCCGTGTCTTGCCAGCGCAACGGCGAGCTTGTGGACGCGCTGCATCATATGGGTGACGGCATCCGGCTGCTCGCGCTCGGCAAGCGCGGCGAATCCGCCGGCGGCGACGATCATCTCGGCTCGAATTTGGAGCGGGTGATCCGCGGCGTGGCCTGCCCGATCCTCTTGACCAATCAGAGCTTTGCGCCGCCCGAGCGGGTGCTGATCGCCTTCGACGGCAGCCAAACCGGGAAACGCGTGATCGAGCGGGCGGTCGCGACACCGCTATTGACCGAAGTCGAAGTGCATCTGGTTTATGTCGGCCAGCCCAACGACAAGCGTCGTCGCCAGATCGACGCGGCGGCCGAGACGCTGCGGGCGGCCGGAGCGCGGCTGACCCCGGCTATTGTCGATGGCGACGTTGAGCCGGCCCTCCATGCTTATCAGCGCGAGCACGATCTGGATTTGATGGTCATGGGCGCCTACGGCCACACGCGTATCCGCGAATTGCTGTTGGGCAGCACCACGACGGACATGGTGCGGCGCGCCGATGTGCCGTTGTTGATCGTACGGTAAGGGCAACAGATCCTAAGACACAGGGTAAACCCCGACCGGAGTTTACCCGATGCACGGGGAGCGGTTCTGCGCCTTAAAGTGGGTTGAGCATGCGGGCTCAGATCGCCCGTGTTCAGCGAGCGGGCGCAAGTGGTTGCGCCCGGGGCCAACCGACGAGGATCTGGATGACGAGTGCAACAGCCACGCCGGCGGTGTTGAATTCGAGGCATCGGCGGACCGGCGCCGGTTTCACGGCGCGCCTGTTCCTGGCACTGCCGTTTGCGCTGGCCAGTCTTCCGGCCTGGGCGGGCCCGCTGTTCTGGATACTCAATCCGGCCGGTCCCGTGGCTAGATATTCGAGACGCGCTACATGAGTTCGCTAAATTTAGTGCCATCGTATTGCGGCGGCGTCTGCTGTTTGCTGATTCATGCCCATGGATCGCCGGTAGGGCGATTACGGCAGGTTTCTGACACGTTATCGTTGTGCGCGGAAATTCTATGAATACACGGCTATTGCTCAATCCTGAAAGATCTCAACGGAAAAGCTGTTATCGCTACGCAGGCGCCGTCATCTTCGTAATTTCAATTCTGACCAGCGGCGCGGCCTGGGCCGACGACAGTTCGTCCTGGTTAGTGCTCGCGCCCCAAGGCCCGGTGGCCGATGCCGAAAACACGATCATGATTATCGATGTGGCGATCATGCTGGGTATCGTCGTGCCCACGATCACTATGGCGGTTCTCTTTGCCTGGCGTTACCGGGCGACCAACCCCCGCGGCAAATATTCCCCGCACTGGGCGAGATCTTGGATCATTGAAGTGGGCATGTGGGGGATACCCTTTATCACCGTCATCGGGCTGTCCTACCTTGCGGTCTGGGGCACGATGTATACCGACATCTATAGCCCGAATGTCCTCAAAAACAGCGATAAGCCGCTGGATATCAACGTAGTCTCCCTGGATTGGAAGTGGTTGTTCATCTATCCGGAGCAAAACATCGCCACTGTCGGCACCGTGCACATCCCGGTCAACCGCCGGGTGCGTTTCCGGCTGACCTCGGCGACGGTGAGCAATATATTTTTTATTCCACAACTGGCCGGCCAGATGATGGCCATGCCGGGTATGCGCACCCAAGCGGTGATGGCGGCGAGTCATCCGGGGACGTATCCCGGATTTTCGTCGAATTTTAGTGGCGCCGGCTTTTCCTGGATGCGTTTTTCCACTATCGCGGTTTCGGAAAAGGGCTTCGATCGCTGGATTCATAAAGTTCAGCAAAGCCCGCGCAAGCTGACTCACGAAACGTTCGAAAATCTGGCCCAACCCTCGATCAATACGGAAAATAAGGTCCGTTTCTACTCGTCCGTGACTCCGCATCTGTTTATGTACGTGATCAAACAGGTCAATGGGGGCAAGGTTTATCCCAGCGGCCTGTTTTCGGGCAAGGCAATGGCGGCCGATGGCTAAAGCCATGATGAGCGACGGCACTGCCAATCGCGCAGAGGCGGCAAGGCAAGGAGAATTGCCAGCATGATCGATCCAAAATTGGCTCAATTCACTGGCCCTTGGAATTTTTGGACTGGGCGCCTGTCGATGATCTGGGTGCCTTACGACAACATGTTCATCGTCGGCGCGTTCGTCCTTGCTTGCACGGTGGCTGCCGTCGTCGTTTTCGGCCTGACCTATTACCGCAAATGGGGCTATTTGTGGCGTGAGTGGTTGACTTCGCTCGACCATACGAAAATCGGCATCATGTATATCGTCATCGCCGTGGTAATGATGCTGCGGGCGTTTGTCGAAGCGATCATGATGCGCAGCCAGCAGTACATGGCCGCCGGCCCGGGCTCGGAAGGCTTTTTGGAGGCGGCGCACGGTTATCTGCCGCCCTACCATTTCGACCAGCTCTACACCACGCACGGCACGATCATGATTTTTTTGGGCATCACGCCCTTGATCACCGGGCTGATGAACATTCTCGTGCCGCTGCAAATCGGCGCGCGCGACATGGCCTATCCCTATCTCAATTTGATCGGGATGTATCTAACCGCCGTCGGCGCCGCTTTGATGATGTTGTCGCTTTTTTTGGGCGATTTTTCCAAGGCCGGCTGGATCGCCCTGACCCCGCTCTCCGAGCTGCCCTATAGTCCCGCCGTGGGCATGGATTATTGGATCTGGGTAATCCAGATCACGGGTATCGGCACCACATTAGCGGCCATCAACATCACGGCCACGATCGTGAAAATGCGAACCAAGGGCATGGCTTATCTGCGTATGCCGATGTTCACCTGGACCGCGTTTTCCACCGCTATTCTCATGCTGACGGCTTTTCCGGTGCTCACCGCCGCCGCCGGCCTGCTGTCTTTGGATCGCTACCTGGGCACCCATTTTTTTACTTCGGGCCACGGCGGCAACATGATGCTCTACAAGAATTTATTTTGGATCTGGGGCCATCCGGAGGTCTATATCATGATTATGCCCGGGTGGGGCGTCATGTCCGAGATCATTTCTAACTTTTCCCGTAAGCCATTATTCGGCTATACCACCATGGTGCTCGCCGTATTCACCATCGCTGGCATTTCCTGGACGGTCTGGCTGCATCATTTCTTCATCATGGGCCAGCCCCCGGGGGTCAACGCCTTTTTCGCCATTTCGTCCATGCTAGTCGGCATCCCGACGGGGGTGAAGGTCTTCAACTGGGTTTTCACCATGTACCGGGGGCGCCTGCACTTTTACACCCCGATGATGTGGGCTTTTTCTGCCGTGCTGTTGCTGCCGATCGGCGGCTTGACCGGCTTTATGTTCGCCATGGTGCCGGTGGATTTCGAGCTGCACAACAGCGTGTTTCTGGTCTCCCATTTTCATAATATGGTGCTTGTAATCGTCTTCGCCTTCATCGGCGGCTTCATCTACTACTTTCCCAAGGTTTTCGGCTTCACGCTCGATGAGCGCTACGGCAAGCTCATGTTCTGGTTCTGGACGATCGGTACCATCTTAGTGTTCGTGTCCATGTACTTGCTGGGTCTCATGGGCTTGACCCGGCGCATGGATTACATCCCGCGCGCGGCGCTGGCGCCGTTGCTCGCGGTGGAGGAAGCGGGCATGGCCTTTTACGGCGTCGCCGTTTTACTGCAGTTCCTGCAAGTTTACGTGAGCATCCGCGACCGGGTGAAATACCGCGCCGGTGCCGACCCTTGGGATGCCCGCACCCTGGAGTGGATGACCCATTCGCCGGTGCCGCACTATAACTTCGCCGTGCAGCCGGTGGTGCATGCCCGCGACGAATTGACCTGGCGTAAGGAGCACGGGCTGGCCGGCCAGCGCCCCCGTGAATACGTCGACATCCACATGCCGAAAAGTACCAGCGGACCTTTTTGGTTCGGCGTGTGTTCTTTTCTTTTTGGCGCCGCCGCAGTCTGGCGGATCTGGTGGCTCGCCGCGCTCATGGCGTTTTGCCTGATCATGATCGTTATCCTCAGGAGTTTCAAAGACGATATCGAATACACCATACCGGCCGCCGAGGTCGAGCGTATGGAAAACGAAATCATCGCCAACGAGCCCGCCTCCGAGCCTATGGAAGACCTGGACTTGCCGGGGCTCGCGAGCTTGCGCCGGCGGGAAAGCAGGACATGAGGCCCCGGCGTTTTGATAGGTCGAATGCTGCGGCGCTTTCGGATCGTCGCTGACCACGCACTTGGAGACACCTATGGCCGCCGGCGCCGACCCGACCCGCGACACCCCTGAACTGTACAGCGAAAGCCCGCCCGACACGCTGTCGATGCGGACGTTCGGGTTTTGGCTCTACATGTTGGGCGACTCCCTCATATTCACCGCGCTATTTGTCTCCTACGGCGTGCTCCAGAACAACTACGCGGGTGGGCCGACGGCGTCGGCCGTCTATACGCCGTTTCATTTCCTGTTCGAGAGCGTACTGATCTATTTCAGCGTCTTTTCGGTCGCGATGGGGATGCGTGGGCTAGCCCGCGGGAAGCGCTCGGCACTGATGCTGTGGTTCTGTCTGGCCCTGGCCGCCGGCGGCATATTCCTCGGCATCGAGATTTACGATTTTAATAGCCAGGTGGCCTTGGGCATCACCCCGTTGCGTAGCGCCTTTCTGTCGATTTACTTCACGGTGGTGGGCACCCACGGGCTGCATGTCGCGGTGGGCTTACTGTGGATTGTGGTCATGCTGTTTCAGGTAGGGCTCAAAGGTTTTTCCGCGGCCGTGATCCAGCGCTTGTTGTGCCTTGAGATATTCTGGCTTTACCAGGGCTTTATCTGGGCTTGTGTCTTCACTTTCGTTGAACTTTGGAGCGCCATTTAATGTTGGACGAAGATAAAGAAGCACTGGAGCACCCCGAAGTCCAGATCGGGCGCAAGGCAAGCAGTAAGATCATCGGTTACGTGATTTCACTACTTCTGACGGCGTTGGCGTTTTCCCTGGTCTATGCGCACGCGTTACCTGGGCCGGCACTGCAGGGTGTGATCGCGTTTCTCGCCGGAGCCGTCATCTGCGTCCAGCTCTATTTTTTCTCCAACGTGGATCTTCGCCATTCGCAGCGCTGGAATCTCATCACCACCATTTTAACGATTCCGCTATTTGCGCTGATGATTGGCTTGAGCATCTGGCTTTTCTACGAGCTTGCGCTTCGCGTGCAAATATCGGCCGGGCTGTTTTGACGTAAGCCGCGGTGGTCGCCGGCGTGGACGGTCGCCGGTTCGCCGGGTCAAACGAGTAAGCCCGCGACCGGCAGGTGTTGGCCGTCGCGGCTTGAACGCGCGCTCGGCTTGGCGCAGATTGGCCGGCTGATCCGAAAGCCGGCGCGACGGCCGCAACGCCATGCACGATCCTTTTACCCTGCGCTGGCTGGCCGGGCAGCTGTTCGGTTTGATCGCGCTGGTCCTCTGCGTATTGGGCTTCGCGAGCAAGCGCGACGACCGGCTGTTCGTGCTGTTGCTCGTGGCCAACGTCGCTTTCGCGCTGCAGTTCGCGATGTTCCGCAGTTGGGTCGCGGCGGCGATCGCGGCGCTGATCGTGCTGCGGATTCATCTCGTGCGTCGCTATAAGGGGCATGCGCTCATCATGGCGGCGATGCTGATTGCCACGTGCGTCGTCGCCGTCCCCGCCTGGACCGGGCCGCGCGACGTGTGGGCGCTGGCGGCCGGTGTGATCGGCACCTACGGCATGTTCATGCTGACCGGTGTCGGCATGCGCTGGCTGCTCGCCGTGGCCGCACTCTGCTGGGTCATCAGCAATCTGCTGGTCGGCTCGTTCGGCGGCACGCTCGCCGAATCGCTGATACTGGTGACGAATCTGGTCACTATCTTGCGTATTTATCGCGATCGATCGTCGGTCTGAGGCGAGGGGCGACGAAGAGCTTTTACGCGCGCTGCAGGCCGGCGAGTGCGCTCGCGAGCTTGTCCGGAATGGCGGTGGAGCGCCCGTTGGCGCGATCGACAAAAACATGCACGAATTCGCCGTCGGCGCTGGCCAGCGGGGTGCCGCTCTTGAACACCGCCAACCCGTAGGTGACCGAGCGTGTCCCGAGCCGGTCGACCCGTAAGCCGATATCCAGGGTTTCCGGAAACGCGATCGGTTCGCGGTAGCGACAGTTCGACGCCACCACGAACCCGGCCACCTGGTCATCGTGGATGTCGAGGCCGCCGACCTCGATCAGAAAGCGGTTCGCCGCGGTATCGAAATACGAGTAATAGGTGACGTTGTTCACGTGGCCGTAGACGTCGTTGTCCATCCAGCGCGTGGGTACTTCGCAGAACCAGGCGTAATCGTCGCGTGTCGGTTGCTCGGGCTGGCCGGTCATGGGGCGTTTCTCCTATGCACAAAAAAAGCCGGGCGCGCGGCCCGGCTCGATATTCTCGGATGCCGGTCGGCCCGGTCGTTACGAGCTCACGACCTTCCAGGTGCCGTTGGGCTGACGGCAGGCCGTGCCGGTGACCTTCTGCGGCTGGCCGTCGACGTTGGCGTCCATCGTGAAGTCGCGGCACGGCTGATCGCCCTGTCGATAGGTGCGCGTCGGCGTCACCGAATAGCTTTCGTTGCTGTCCGGGTCGCTCCAGCTCGACGTGCTGCCGGTCTCGTTGGATTCCAGCGCGGTGCCGAATTGCTGGCGATCGTTCTGGTCGAAGTGTTTACCGATCCGGTTGCCCAGCGCCGCCCCGGCGAGGGTGCCGACCACGGTGGCGATGGTGGTGCCGGTACCGCTGCCGATCTGGGAGCCGAGCGCGCCGCCGGCCACGCCGCCAAGCACCGTGCCGGTGTCGGAATTGGACCAGTTGGCACATCCGCCGATCATCGAGACGGCCAGAACAAGGGCGCTGAACAGGCTGAGGGTTTTGTACATGGGATTCTCCCGTCGCGGGTTTGCTCGGTAACAACTTCGCATGGCAGTTTAACGCAATCGCCGGGTGGTAGAAGAGGCGGGCGACCCTGAATCGTTCAGCGGCCGTTAGGCTGGGCACGTAAGTCGTTTTATACGACGGACGGCTTGCCCGTCGCGACGATATCTGGGGCGATCGCCTTACACTGGACGTTCACGTCGCGGCGCGCGGTGTGTATCGTGCTGTTCCCGTTCGGCGCCATCGGGCTGAATCTGTCGCACGGCGAGCGCGCCCGAGGCCGACTTACCGCTTCCATCGAGGCACATCGTTATGCGCGCATGGCTGATCAACGATAAGGACGATTCGCAGGAGTTGGTCCTGGAAGACATCAAGGCGCCCAAGCCCGGGCCGAATGAAATCGTCGTGGACGTCCGGGCGATCGGTATCAACCGCGCCGATATCCTGCAGC
>NZ_DASSKM010000025.1:0-3821 GCF_035690525.1 Salinisphaera sp. | reverse complement strand
CAGGCCAGGGCTTCAAGCACGACGTTGGGCATGCCTTCGGAGCCGGCGGCATGCATGAGGACGTCCGCCGCCGAAAAATAAGTCGGCAAATCGTCATGCGCGACCGCGCCCTCGAAGCGAACGCGCCCGCTTACTCCCAGACGCTCGGCCCGGGCCCGCAGCGCACCGGCTTGCGGCCCGTCGCCAACCAGCAGCAGCGTGACATCGTCGGCCTGCGCCAAGGCATCGAGTGCCACATGCATGCCCTTGCGCTCGATCAGATGACCGACACATAACCAGACCCGGCCTTCGCGCCCCCTTCCTGATAGCCCTAGTTCCGCGCGGGCCGTAACACGATCGCGCGGCGCGAAACGGATCAGATCGACCCCGTTGCGCAGGGTCTGAATCCGATCGTCCGGCAGCCCGAGGCGGCGCATGCCGTGCGCCAACGCTTCGGATACCGCGATCAAAGCGCCGGCCCGGCGCGCGGCCTGTCGAATTTGACGCCGGGGGATCGCCATGTGCGCGATCTGGTTGATGTCCGCGCCGCGGGCGGTGATCGTCAGCGGCCGCTTGAACCGCTGCGCCAGCCTCGCCGCTGCGACGCCGTCGGGATAGAAATAATGGGCATCGATCAGGTCGAACTCGAATCCTTGATCACGCAATCGCTGCAACCCGGGGGCGACCGCCCGCGCCATCGCCCTCGGAACCCAGGTCATACCGATCTTGGGCAGCACGATATAGCGTGGATGTTCGATCGGAATACCGTACCGCACTTCCCGCGACGGCACCGCCGCCATTTGCGCGTAGCGGCCGAACCGCGGGTGTTTGGAGAAAAACCACGGCACCGGCGCGATCACGCGCGCCTCGACCCGCCCGGTCTGCACCAGCCCGCGCAGCCGCTCTTCGACGAATATGCCGTGGCGCGGCTGGGCGCTGTTCGGGTACAGACTGGTTACCACCACGATGCGCACGGGCCGGTTACTCATGCACGGGCTCTCGTCGGTTTTTCATCGATCGGGCGATACGCCCGTTCGGCCGGCGCCGGCCGCGTGGCCGCCTCGCGTTCGAAAAACCGCGCCAGCATGAGCAACGACCAGATCACCGTGCCGTGATCCCGGCGCCCGCTGTCGTGGTCGGACCAGAGCCGTTCGAGCGTTTTCGGTTCGAAGATGCCGGATTCGACCAGTGGCCCGGCGGTGAGCGCCGCCGCGCCAACCTCGCGCAGCGGGCCGCGGAACCAGTCGGCGAGCGGCACCGAAAAGCCTTTTTTCTGCCGGTACAGGATGTCGTTCGGAAGATGGCCTTCGAAACTCTTCTTCAACAGATATTTGCCCTGGCCTTGGCGCAGCTTGTAGTCGCGGGGCAGCGCGGCCGCCCAGCCGACGAATTCATGATCGAGCAGCGGCACGCGGACTTCCAGGCTGTGCGCCATGCTGGCGCGATCGACCTTGGTCAAAATATCGCCCGGCAGCCAGGTTTTGTAGTCGAGATACTGCGCGATCGCGACCGGATCGTCGCTGCCGGCATTCGGCGCGATGTCCGTGAACAGATCGCGTACGCGATACCCGCCCAGTTCCTGCTTGAAAGACGCGCTGTAAAGGGTCTCGCGCAGGTCCTCGGGCACCGCCGAGACGCTGTGGCAGTAGGCCTCGGCCGTATCCATCGCCAGCGCCTGGAACGTGGTCTTGGCGCGCAGGAAACGCGGCGCGCGATCCAGCTTGGGATAGAGCCGGCCGAGCACGCCGAACACCGGGCGGCGGATCACGCGCGGGATACGCGCCCGGGCCCGGGATTCGTTGGCATGCAGCCGATAGCGCCGATAGCCGACGAAATTCTCGTCGCCGCCGTCGCCCGACAAAGCCACCGTGACCTGCCGGCGCGCCAGTTCGCAGACGCGATAGGTCGGCAGCGCCGAGCTGTCGGCGAACGGCTCGTCGTAGACATCGATCAGCGTATCGATCAGACCGAAATCGTCGCCCGATATCCGGTGCTCGCGGTGATCGGTCGCGTACTGCTCGGCGATGCGCCGGGCGTAGTCGGACTCGTCGAAGGCGCGCTCGTCGAAGCCGATGGCGCAGGTCTTGACCGGATCGTTCGCGGCGCCGGCCATGAGCGAGACCACGGCGCTTGAATCCACGCCGCCGGATAGAAACGCGCCGAGCGGCACATCGGCCACCATACGCATACGCACCGCGTCGTCGAGCCGTGCGTGCAGCTCTTCCGTAGCCTCGCTTTCGTCCGGCGCTTGGCCCGGTGTGAAATCGATATCCCAGTATTTCTCGGCGCTAGGGGCGCCCTCGCCCGCCGCCCAGGATAATCGGTGGCCGGCGGCGAGCTTGTAGACGCCGGCGAAGATCGACAGCGGCTCCGGCACATAGCCCAGCGCCAGATAGCCCTCGATCGCGCGCGGTTCAAGCGCACGCGACAAATCGGGATGCGCCATCAGCGTCTTGAGTTCGGAGCCGAATACCAGATCGCCGGCGGGCGTGAGCCCGTAATAGAGCGGTTTGATGCCGAGCCGGTCGCGCACCAGATGAATGCGCCGCTTCTCGGCATCCCAGACCGCGAAGGCAAACATGCCGCGCAGCCGATGCACACAGTCCGGCCCCCAGTGTTGCCAGGCCCGCAACAACGTTTCGGTGTCGCAGTGCCCCTCGAAGCGATAGCCCGCGCGCTCCAACTCGCGATTGATCTGGCGATAGTTGTAGATCTCGCCGTTGTAGGTGAGCGTGAAGCGGCCGTCCTCGGTAGCCATCGGCTGCTCGCCGCTGTCCGGGTCTAGAATCGTGAGACGACGATGCGCGAGCCCGCAGCCGGTTCGCTGTATCTGGTCGTGCTGATCCGGCCCGCGATGGGCCTGTGCCGTGTTCATCGCGTCCAATACATCCGCGTCGGCACACCGGCCGTCACCGGTCACGATCCCTGTTAGACCACACATAGGTGTTCCTTCACTGAGGGTGCTTACAAAACTACTGCGCTTGCCATTTCGGTTCCGCCCGGACGGCGGCGGTCAAGCCGGCCTTCGGTCGCGGCGGCCCGCTCGGCGAGCCAGCAGTTCATCGTAGAGCTTGATGTAGCCGTCCACCATCGCATCGATGCTGAATTCGGCCTCGACGCGGCGCCGTGCCGCCTCGCCCATCGCGCGGGCGCGCTCGGGTTGGGCGAGCACGCGGGCAAGCGCGTCGGCCAGTGCTTCGGGCTGGCGCGCCGGCGTCAGCAGCCCGGTTTCGCCGTCGCGCACCAATTCCGGGTTGCCGCCGACCGCGGTAGCGACCACCGGCAGGCCGGTCGCCATCGCTTCGAGTATCGTCAGCGCAATACCTTCGGCGATCGACGAACAGACATAAACATCGAACAGCCGAAGCAGCGCATCGGCGTCGTCGCGCTGGCCGGCCAGCGTCACGCGCTCCTCCAAACCGAGGCTGGCGATACGCTCGCGCAGGCGCTCGTGTTCCGGCCCGTCCCCGACCACCACCAAATGCAGCCGCGGCAGGTCGCGGCGCGCCACGAGCTTGGCCATCGCCTGTAGCAGATCGTCGAAGCCCTTCACCGGGTCCAGCCGGCCCACGGTACCGATCACCCGGGTGTCCGCATCCGGCGCGGGCAGACCTTCGACCGGGACGCGTGAGCCGGGCGCGAAGCGCGCGATATCGATCCCGTTGCGAATCAGCCGGATACGCGAGCGCGGAATACGAACGTCTTGTTCGAGCCAGCGCGCGAGATCGGCCGAAACCGGGACGAAGCGGCTGATCGTGGGCGCCAGCAGCCGGCGCAGCCAGCGATACTTCGTGTTCGAGCCGTTCGGATCGGCCGCATCGCGGCCGTGCTCGGCGTGCACG
>NZ_DASSKM010000024.1:0-3175 GCF_035690525.1 Salinisphaera sp. | reverse complement strand
CTGCTCGATCCAGGGCGCGGCGACGAAGCCGTGCCAAATGGCATCGAGAACACCGCTCATGACAGGCGGATCAAGAACAACTGTGGATACGGCATGGCCATTCCTACGCCGGCATGAACCGGATCAGGTGTTGAGGGTCGTCCGCCGGTGCGAACCTCTCAGCCTCGTGGCTCCCCTTGGGCGTGTTTCATGCTAGAGGCGGGTGCCGCGGAGCACAAGCGCGCAATCCGTGCTTGACCGCACCGGTGCGCCGTTTAGCATTGACCCACCGCACGTTCACGCAATCGGCATGGCGCGACACACTCTGGTACTCGGGGCTGGCATGGTCGGCGTCAGCGTTGCTTGGCATCTGCGTTCGCGCGGGCGCGACGTGACGCTGGTCGATCGTCGCGAGCCGGGCCGCGAAACCTCCTACGGCAACGCCGGGCTGATTCAGCGCGAGGCGGTCAAACCGCATCCGTTCCCGCGCGATCTGGGCGATCTATGGCGCGTACTGCCCAATCGCAGCATCGATATCCGTTATCGCACCGGCGCCATGTTCGCCGAGGCGAACCCCTTATGGCAGTACTGGCGCTATTCGGCGCCGCAATCGTTCGCCCGGATCGTGCCCGAATACGCATCGCTGATCGAGCACTGCACGGCCGAACACGAAACCATGTTCAAGGCGGCCGGGGCCGAGCACTTGATCCGCCGCGACGGTTGGCTTCAGGTTTTTCGGAGCCTGGATATCTTTGAGGCCGAGTTGGCCGAGGCGGCGTCGCTTCGCGATCGTTTCGGCGTGACCTTCGAGCGAATCGACGCGCCACGCCTGCGCGAAATGGAGCCGTATCTGAGCGATCGGGCGATCGGCGCCATTCATTGGACCAACGCATGGTCCGTGGTCGATCCGGGCGGCCTGGTTCAAGCCTACGCCGACGATTTCGTCGCCTGCGGCGGCCGGATCGAACGCGCCGAGGCCCGAGATATCGCGCCAAATGGAAAGAGCTGGTGTTTGTCTGCCGATCGCGGCGCGTTCGAGGCTGATGAGCTCGTTCTCGCGACCGGTCCGTGGTCGTCCACCTGGCTCGGCCGGCTCGGCTATCGTGTGCCGATGTTCGTGATGCGCGGTTATCACATGCACTACGATGCCGCGCCCGACGCGATTCTCAACTACGGCGTCATGGATTTCGAGAAAGGCTATCTGCTCACGCCCAAGCGCGCGGGACTACGGCTGACCACCGGAGCGGAACTCAATACCATCGATGCGCCCCCGCGTTTCGGCCAACTGGCGGCGGCCGAGGAGGCTGCCCGCGAACTGTTTGCCCTCGGTGCGCGTAAGGAGTCCGAACCGTGGAAGGGCGCGCGCCCGTGTTTGGCCGATATGAAGCCGATCATCGGCGCGGCCCATCGGCACCGGAATCTGTGGTTCGCCTTGGGTCACGGCCATCAGGGATTCACCCTCGGCCCAACCACCGGACGCCTGCTCGGGCAGCTTATGGACGGTGAGGCGCCCTTAGTGGACATGGCGCCGTTCCGCAGCGATCGATTCTGAGCGCTAGAATAAAAACAAGGCCGCACACATTCGATCTATTGGCATTCACCCATGACGATGAACGATTCGCGAAAGCTGCCGTCCTCGCATATCGATATTGGCGGTGTCGCGTTGCCACGCAGCGAACTGGCCGAAGTGCTGCCCGATATCGAGCGTTTTGAAGCTTATCTGACCGACGCGCTGGCGGTCGACTCCTATATGGGCAATGGAGACGGCAGCGTGCCGTCGTACGTGCACAAATGGCCGGAAGAGCGCCTGGCCAACGTGATCGCCACGCTTAAGGAAATCGGCAGCCTGCGCGAACAGCTGGGGCAACAGAATATCCAGCCGGCGGCGCCGAACGCCGATAGTGGTGGCGCGGACGAACATTCCCACTAGACGATAGGCTGTCAAACTTAGAAAGATGAAAGTTTAGCGGGCAGGGCATAAGAATCGAGCCTTTGGGCCTGAATTGCAATTTTCGGCGCGCTCCGCCTATCATCCGCAGCCGTTCCCACCACCTGCCGCAATGTGATCACCACCGTTCGATATGCCGTAGGCAGCGTGCTCGTCGGCGTGGTCGTGCTTCTGCTCAAGTATCTGGCCTATGTCGTAACAGGCAGTGCCGCGCTGTATTCCGATGCACTGGAGAGCATTATCAACATTGTGGCAGCCGGAGCGGCGGTCATCGCACTGCGCGTCAGCGCCATGCCGGCGGACGCCAATCATCCATACGGGCATCAAAAGGCCGAGTATTTTTCGGCTGTCCTCGAAGGCGTATTGATTGTGATCGCCGCGCTCGCGATCTTTCGTGATGCGTGGCATACGTTTTTCGATCTGCATGCACTGAACGCGCCCGTGCGCGGGCTGCTTCTCAATGCCGTGGCCACGGCAATCAACGGCGTTTGGGCCACGGTGCTGGTGCGCAACGGCAGGCGCGTAAAATCGCCGGCGTTGAAGGCCGACGGTCGTCACCTGTACGCCGACGTGGTCACGTCGATCGGCGTATTCGCCGGTGTCGTTCTCGTCGGGGCGACCGGGTGGCTGTGGCTCGACCCGACGATCGCTATACTCGTAGCGATCAACATTCTTTGGTCCGGCTGGCAACTCGTTCGCGAATCGATTGGCGGCTTGATGGACGAGGCGGTATCCAGCGACGAACTCGACCGCATTCGCACGGCTATATTCCATCATTCACAGGGCGCTTATCAGGCCCACGACCTGCGCACGCGGCATGCCGGACGACGAACCTTCGTCGATTTTCATCTGGTCGTGCCGGGCGACATGCCGGTTGATGATGCGCACCATATCTGCGATCGCCTCGAAGCCGCGATCGAGGATGAAATCGCCGATAGCACCGTCACGATTCATGTCGAACCCGAAAGCAAGGCTAAGGTCTCGGACGTTTGTCTGCCGCATTAGTATTCGCTCGGGCAGAAAAGAAAGCTCGTGCCAAGACGATCGAGTTTGCAGAAGAGAAACGTCTCAGCCGGCACAGCCTTAATTAATTTAACATAATATATGTTATGCACAATATGATCATCGGCGACGCCGCCGATATAAAAGGCCGGATGGCTACGCGCCGATAAGGCAAGTAAGGCGTTCCACGAGCGGTTTATGGAGAAAATGTCTGATGAAGATATTTGACTGGTATCGGTCGCGAGA
>NZ_DASSKM010000023.1:0-7966 GCF_035690525.1 Salinisphaera sp. | reverse complement strand
GCACGCGGGGGTCGACCACCGTGTCCTCGACGAACGGCAGCGGCTTGCGATCGCCCGGCGTGCTGCCGAGCAGGCCCACGCCGGCCTTGCGCAAATCCCAGAGCGCGGCCATAGCGGCGGTGTCCTCGGCGTGGTAGAAACCGGTCGAACGGCTGTCGCTGTTTTTGGCGAGATAGCGCCGGAACGGGTCGGTCAGCGCGTCGAGTTCATCGTCCGGGCCGGCCGCGAACTCGACCAGATTGACCGCGTCGGGCGTGCTGCCGTCGGCGTTTTCGATGAAATCGCGCACGCGGGTAGAGATGGGGTTTTCGCGCGCCAGTCCCATCACCTTGTCGTCCAGGCTTTCGATGGCGCTCGGTTCGAAGGCGACCAGTTTCTCGGCGTCGCGCAGGGCGTCGTCGAAGCTGTCGTAGCGCAGCGCGAACAGCGTCTTGGCCCTGGGCAGCGGCAGAACGCGCAGCTTCAATTCGGCCACCAGGGCCAACGTGCCTTCGGAGCCGCAGATTAGCTTGTTGAGATTGAAGCGCTCGCCCGAGGCGTCATAAATCTGAGCCAGGTTGTAGCCGCTCAGATAACGGTTGAGATCGGGAAACACGCGTGCGATTTCGTCGCGGTGTTCGGTAACCACCGCATCAACTTCGCGGTGGATATGACCGGCGCTATCCTCGCGGTTCTTGATCGCATCCAGTTCGGGCCGTGTGCAGGACGCGGCCCGCCATTTCGTGCCGCCGGCCAGCACGAGATGGGTTTCCAGCACGTGATCGCTGGTCTTGCCGTAGACCCGCGAGCCCTTGCCGCAACCATCGGTATTGGCCATGCCGCCGAGCGTCGCGCGGCTGCTGGGGGCTACATTGGGCGCGAAGAACAGGCCGTAACCGGCCAGATGATCGTTGAGTTGATCCAGCACCACACCGGGCTGCACGCGCACCCAGCCGGCCTCGGCATCGACCTCGACAATCGCGTTCATGTGACGCGAACAATCGATCACCAGCCCGGCCGTGAGCGAACACCCGATGGTGCTGGTGCCACCGCCGCGCGGGGCCAGGCGTACCGCATGAAACCGCGGCTCGGCCGCCAACGTCAGGATACGCGCGATATCGTCGCCGTCGCGCGGAAACAACACGCCTTCAGGCAGCACCTGAAAGGCGCTGTTGTCGGTGGCCATGGTCAGGCGGGCCGCGTAGTCATGCTGGATATCGCCCGCGAAATCGCGGCCGTCGAGTGACTGTATGAATTCGCGGTACAGCGGATCGATTTGTCTTTCGACGGGAAGCTCGGGAATCATCGGATTACCGTGGGCGGATGGCTATCGACAGCGTAAATCAGGTGGCGTCATAAAGCCGGGCCGGATTATTCACCAGTATCCGTTCGCGCACGCCGGCCTCGGGCGCCCAATACGCGAGCAGGTCCAACAGCGCGCCGTCGTTGGGCATGGGGCCCGCGATGGCCGGATGCGGCCAATCGCTGGCCCAGACCAGATGCTCGGGTGCGGCCTCGACCAGCGCCCGTGCAAACGGGGTGACATCGCGGTAGTCCGGCGCGTGCTCCGAGATTCGATAGGCGCCCGAAAGCTTGGTCCAGTACCGGCCGTCCCGCAGCAGTTCGAGCAGGATCCGGAAGCCGGGGTCGTTAAGGCCGGCGTCGGTGGGCACGTGGCCCATGTGATCGAACACGATGGGCACGTCGAGTCGATGCAGCCGCGGCGCGAGCGCGGGCAGGGTTCGGGCATCGACAAGCAGCTGAATATGCCAGCCGAACGGGCGTATCCGCTCGGCGGTGCGTTCGAGCACGTCGAGCGCCACGCCGCCGGCGAACAGACAGTTGATGCGTACCCCGCGTTCAGTCTGTTCATTCCCATACTCGGCCTCGGGTATCCGCCGACCATCGTCGCCCTGGTCATGTACGCCCTGTTGCCGATTTTGCGTAACACCATTACCGGGCTGCGCGGCGTCGACCCGGCGATCACCGAATCCGCGCGTGGCATGGGCATGACGGACTGGCAGACCTTGTTTCGTATCGAGCTGCCATTGGCCTGGCCGGTGATTCTCACCGGGGTGCGCGTATCCACGTTGATTGTGCTGGGCATTGCCGCGATTGCGGCCTACGTCAATGGCCCGGGCCTGGGCAAACCCATCTTTTCCGGGCTGGCCCGTATCGGGACCGCCCGTGGCCTCGATCTGTCGCTGGGCGGGACGCTGGGCATCGTGATCCTGGCGATTATTTTCGATCTGGTTTTGACATTTCTCACATGGCTGACGACGCCGCGGGGAACAAGATGAACGACGTTCAAGCACATGACAGTCAGGCGCGAGAAAACGCCGAGGCCGAGGTCATGATCAGCCTGCGGGAGCTGGCCAAGCGCTTTCCCGGCAGCCGGGAGATGGCCGTCGAAAGTCTGTCCATGGACATCCGTGCCGGTGAGGTGGTGGTTTTCGTGGGCCCCAGCGGCTGTGGCAAGACCACGACCATGAAAATGATCAACCGGCTGATCGAGCCGTCGTCCGGGCGCATCATCCTGGAGGGCGAGGATGTCAGCGACGCCAACCCTGATCAGCTGCGGCGGCGGATCGGCTATGTCATTCAACAAATCGGTCTGTTTCCGCACATGACCATCGCGGACAATATCGCCGTGGTGCCGCGTATGCTCGGCTGGGACAAGAAGCGCACCAACGAACGCATCGACGAGTTGTTGGAAACCGTGGGCATCCCGCTCGAGTACCGCAACCGTCACCCCAAAGCCCTGTCCGGCGGCCAGCGCCAGCGCGTCGGCGTAGCGAGGGCCATGGCCGCCGATCCGCCGGTATTATTGATGGACGAGCCGTTCGGGGCCATCGATCCGATCACCCGCACACGGCTGCAGAATGAGTTTCTGCGCCTCCAGGAACAGATCCAGAAAACCATCGTGTTCGTGACCCACGATATCGACGAGGCCATCAAGATGGGCGATCGCATCGCGATCCTGCGCGAACGCTCGCAGATCGCCCAGTTCGACACCCCCCAGAAGATACTCACGGGCCCGGCGAACGACTTCGTGCGCGATTTCGTCGGCTCCGGCGCGACCCTCAAGCGCCTGAGTCTGTCGTTTGTCGCCGATATGCCGGCCGCGGACTGGCCATCCGGCACCGTCGCCGATCCGCCGGAGCAGCTTCGCCAGACACTGGCACAGTCGCGGCGCGACTGGCTGCTGTTGCTGGGCGATGAAGGCCGGCCGCATAGCTGGGCTTCGGCCGAATGTCTCGATCGCGAATCACCCGAAACGGCCGGCCGCAAGGTGCGTTGTATTCTCGATGCGCGCACCACCCTGTACGAAGCGCTGGACGCAATGATCACCTCGACGGTCGGCAGCGCGACCGTGGTCGATGATAATGGCTACTTCGAGAAAGTGATCGATTTCGAGACCGTGCGTGAGGCCATCGCGACCCTGCATGCCGAAGCGCGTCGGCTGGACCGCCAGGGCCGCGACGCCTCCGATTCCGGCAACCCGGGCAGGTAATCGATCATGTCGGACTCGAAGCCGATGGCGGCGAATCAGGATGCCGATCGCGAACCGGGCCGTGGCTTTCCGGCGTGGCTACGCCACACCGTCATGCCGGTGGCGCTGGCAATAGTCTGTCTGCTGCTGTATCTGTGGATTCACAGCAAGCAGCTCGACAGCATCGAACAACGCAGTCTCAACGCACAAACCATTTCGCGGCTGCTTTTGCAGCACATCGAGCTGACCCTCGTCTCGACCGTCGGGGTGATCGCCATCGCCGTTCCGCTGGGCATTTTGCTGACGCGCCGCTTCATGCGCCGCCTGACGCCCGCGATCACGGCAATCGTGGGCATAGGTCAGGCGGTACCGTCGATCGGCGTCCTCGTACTGCTGGCGATTGCAGTGGGGCTGGGATTCTGGCCCGCGGTCGCTGCGTTTGTGCTGTATACGATCGTACCTGTGCTGCGCAACACCATGGTCGGTCTGACCCAGATCGACTCGGCGGTCATCGAGGCGGGCCGGGGCATGGGCATGAGCCGGGCCGCGGTGTTGTTCCGCATCGAATTGCCGTTGGCCGTGCCCGTGATGCTGGCCGGCATTCGCACCGCGCTCGTGATACTCGTGGGCACCGCGACGCTGGCGACGTTTGTCAGCGCCGGCGGGCTGGGCCAACTCATCGTCACCGGCAACAATCTTGGGCGGACCACCATTCTGGTGACCGGGGGCGTTCTGTCGGCGGTGCTTGCGCTGCTGATCGACTGGCTGGCGGGGATTGCGGAAATCTGGCTGCGACCCAGGGGGCTGTGACAATAAATCGAGTTCATGGAACCCACACGGAGGATGACCATGTTGAAATTATTCATGTTGAAATTATTAAGGCTAACGTTAGGCGGGGCGGCGGCTGCGAGTCTGATCTGGTCCGGGGCGGCATTGGCTCAAAAGCCTCTGGCGCAGCGAGTGGATTTGTCCGGAGCTCATCTGACCGTGGGCTCCAAGGGATTCACCGAGCAGGAAATCCTGGGCCAGATAACGATCGAGCTGTTGGAGGCCGCCGGTGCCGATGTCACCGATCAGACCGGTCTGGCGGGCTCCAACGCGGTACGCAAGGCACTGTTGTCCGGCGAGATCGATATGTACTGGGAGTGCACCGGTACGGCGTGGCTGAGTTATCTGGGGCATACCACGACCAATACCAAAAAGGGGCACCTCTACAAGCAGGTGGCCAAGCAGGATCTTAAGCAAAACAATATCGTCTGGCTGAAGCCGGCCGACTTCTCGGACAGCTACGGTATTGTCACCAATCAGAAAACCGCCAAGAAATACCATCTTAAAACGCTGGACGACATCGGTAAGGTGATCAAGAACCACCCGCAGGACGCCACCCTGTGCGTGGGCAACGAGTTCAGCCAGCGCGATGACGGCTTGCGTGGTCTGGAAAAGGCGTATGGCTGGAAGTTCCCGAAAAGCAACGTGTCGATACTGCAGGACAGGTCGCGCATCAGTTCCTCGTCAAGCACGGTTTCATCGCCGAATAGTCAAATTTAATGTAACTCACGCGGACCACGCCGGTCGTGAACCGGGATGGTCCGCTTTTTCGGTCGGTATTCTTTAAAATGCGTATAGGCTTGGCACAAATAGACTCTGTACCTGGAGAGATAGACCAAAATCTCAACAATATGCGGATTTATGTAAAACAGGCGCATGAGCAGGAGGTGGATCTTCTCGTCTTTCCGGAGCTTTACGTGAGCGGCTACTCGCTGGGACAGATCAGCGAAGAAGTGTCCCTGGCGCCGTCCGACCCGCGCCTGAAGCCGTTGCTCGAGGATACCGGCGCCATGTCGATCACCTTTGGGTTACACGAGGATGGCGGCCTGCGAACCTACAATAGTGCGGTTTACTTCGAGGCGGGCCGTCTGGCGCATGTCCATCGCAAACTGTACCTGCCGACTTACGGCGCCTTCGAGGAACGCAAGCATTTCAGCCCCGGGCAGAGCATGTGCGCATTCAACACTAAACACGGCGCGATGGCGATGATGGTGTGCAACGACGCCTGGCAGTCGGTGCTGCCGTTTCTCGCGGTACAGGATGGGGCTCAGATTTTATTGATCCCCACCAATAGCGCCGACAGCCGTTTCTCCGGTCGCGTCGACAACGTTGATTATTGGCATGGCATCACCCAATTCTACGCTCGCATGTTTCAAAGCGTCGTGGTATTCGTCAATCGCGTCGGTTGCGAGGGCGAATTTCAATTCTGGGGGCGGTCGCACATCGCCGGGCCATCGGGGGAAATCATTGCCGAGGCGCCGTGCGGGGAACCCGCGTTGATCGTCGCCGATATCGATCTGCAGGAAGTCCGCCGTCAGCGGCGGCGCGTGCCGTTGATCAAGGAGGCGCGACTCTCCTTGCTCTGCCGGGAGTTCGACCGGCTGGCGCAGAACGGGGGCGATCTATAGGTGAGGTCTTACTAGGCCGTCCACGTTTCACACGACGCCGCGCCGCGTCGTATGCAACGGCAATACGCCAGTGCACGGACCGAGCCCAGGGTTTATAGTATCGCGCCTACAATTTTCCGTTGCATTGACAACCCGTGTTGTCTCCTGACATCGCGCATGACGCAGCGCGAGTTGTATCAAACGTCCATCAAAGCGTACTCCCATGAGCGGTTTTACCGAGCACAAACCCTTGAATCTGCCGGCCGTCGAGAGCGAGATCCGGCGCTGGTGGGACGAAGCCGGCGTGTTCGAGGCCAGCACCGCCGCGCGCGCCGACGGCCCGACCTTCACCTTCTACGAAGGCCCGCCCACGGCCAACGGCCGGCCGGGCATTCATCACGTGCTCGGACGCACCATCAAGGACGCGTTCTGCCGCTACAAGACCATGCGCGGCTACCGCGTGGACCGCAAGGCCGGCTGGGACACCCACGGCCTGCCGGTCGAGATCGAGGTCGAAAAGGAACTCGGGCTTAAATCGCGCGAGGACATCGAGGCTTACGGCATCGCCGCCTACAACGCGGCCTGCCGGGAATCGGTGCTGCGCTACAAGAGCCAGTGGGACGAGCTGACCCGGCGGATCGGTTTTTGGGCCGATCTCGACGCTCCTTACGTGACCTTTTCCAACGAATACATCGAGTCGGTCTGGTGGCTGCTGAAACAGCTCCACGAGCAAGGGTTGCTCTACAAAGGCCACAAAATCCACTGGTATTCGCCGGGCTCGGGCACGGTGTTGTCCTCGCACGAGGTCAGCCTCGGCTACAAGGAAGTTCAGGACCCGTCGATCACGGTCAAGTTCTTCCTCAAGGACGAGCCGGATGTAGCGATCCTCGCCTGGACCACCACGCCTTGGACCATGCCGTCCAACGTCGCGCTCGCCGTCGGCCCGGACATCGAGTACGCGAAGGCGCGCGCCGAGGACGGCTCGCTCTATATCGTGGCCAAGGACTGTGTCGCCGCCACGCTGGGCGAGGGCGCCGAGATCCTCGAAACCTTCGGCGCCGATGCGCTGATCGGCAAACGCTACCAGCCGCCCTACGACTGTTTCGCCGATCACTCCGAGGCCGACAACGCTTGGCGCGTGATCGCGGCCGACTTCATCACCACCGCGGATGGCACCGGCATCGCCCACGAGGCGCCGGCGTTCGGCGCCGACGACTACCGCGTGACCAGCGAACACCATATGCCGGCGTTCAATCCGATCGAGCGCGACGGGCGTTTCCGTGAGGGTTTTCCGCTGGTCGGCGGGCTGTGGTTCAAGGACGCCGACAAGCCGATCGCGCGCGACCTCAAGGCACGCGGCCTGTTGTTTTCCCAACAGGTCACGGTTCACAACTACCCGCACGACTGGCGCAAGGGCACGCCCTTGATGAATTACCCGGTCGAGTCCTGGTTCGTGGCCACGCAGGCGCATAAGGACAAGCTGGTCGCCTACAACAACCGGATCAATTGGCATCCGCCGCACGTCGGCACCGGCCGCTTCGGCGACTGGCTGGCCAACAACGTCGATTGGGCGCTCTCTAGGCATCGCTATTGGGGCACGCCGCTGCCGATTTGGGTCAACGACCGTAATCCGGACGATATCGTCGTCATTGGCTCGATCGCCGAACTGCGTAGGCACGCGGGTGACGCTGTGCCGGTCGACGCCGAGCTTGACCTGCACAAGCCGCAGGTCGACGAGATCACCTGGGCGGCCGCGGACGGCGGCACCATGCGGCGCGTGCCCGAGATCATCGATGTGTGGTTCGACTCCGGCGCCATGCCCTTCGCCCAATGGCATTATCCATTCGAAAATAAAGAGATCTTCGAGGCGAACTTCCCGGCGGACTTCATCTGCGAGGGCGTGGACCAGACCCGCGGATGGTTCTATTCGCTGCATGCCATCGGCACGTTGGTCAAGGATTCGCCGGCCTACAAGAACGTCATCGTCAACGGTCTGCTGCTGGATGCCAACGGCGAGAAGATGTCCAAGTCCAAGGGCAATACGGTCGATCCCTTCGAA
>NZ_DASSKM010000022.1:0-19427 GCF_035690525.1 Salinisphaera sp. | reverse complement strand
CCCTTGAAAGTTAAACAAGGGCGCCAGCCAGCGTTGCAGAGCTTGACCTTGGAGTGCCAAGGCCGGCGCTCTGCGCCTTGGCTGACACGATTTGGGGTCGCAACGCGGTGCCGTATGAAACGGCAACAGGCCCTAAGTGACTTCCCGGGTATTTGGAAAACCGTTTCTTTGTTTTTATTGAAAGCGGTTCTTCGAAACCGAATATGCACGCGTTGCGAACGACTCGCGCGCTTTCATCACAAGGAGTTCACTTATGCGATTCAAGCATGATTTCGTGAAACCGACACTCTTCGCCGTGGTCGCGGTTGGCGCCCTCGCCTTTAGCGGGCTCGGCATGGCCGCTTCCGGCACGGATATGTCCTCGGGCGGCACGATGTCCGACAACGGCATGTCGAGCGGCAGCGGCATGTCTTCGGGCGGCACGATGTCCGGTAACGGTATGTCGAGCGGCAGCGGCATGTCCTCGGGTGGCACGATGTCCGACAACGGCATGTCGAGCGGCAGCGGCATGTCCTCGGGCGGTACGATGTCCGGCAACGGCATGTCGAACGGCAGCGGCATGCCCTCGGGCGGCACGATGTCCGGCAATGGTATGTCGAACGGCAGCGGCATGTCCTCGGGCGGCACGATGTCCGACAATGGCATGTCGAACGACAGCGGTATGTCCTCGGGCGGCGGCTCGTAAACTGCGCCTGATCGGCAGCCGCCGTTATGAAGCCGGTGTCGGGGAAACCCGGCTCCGGCTTTTTTTGAGCCGTGGCCGCCGGGACCGAACCGCGGTCGAGCCGGGATGGCTGTGTATCCTGTAACATCGGCTGCGATACATAGCTCGACCGCGGTCGCGGTATCCGCGATCAGGTGTCGAGCCCGATGTCAGGATCTTTCTTGTCCGACTCCCCGTCTTCATCCGGCGATACATCCGGCGATATCGCGGCGCCGATGATTCGCGCGCGGGACGGCCGTGTCGTCATCTGGCAACCGGCCTTCTTCGATACCGCGGCGCCGGAACGCGAGCATTTCGATCCGGCGTACTGGCGCTCGCGCCGCGCGCTCGTGTCCGAGGCGACGGGGCGCGGGGCGGCTTATTTCCTGCGGGCCGGCGCGAATCAGGATTGGGTCCTGCGGCATTATCGGCGCGGCGGCATACTCGCCCATCTCAATCGTGATCACTACTTCTGGACCGGCGCCCTACGCACGCGTCCGTTGCGCGAATTTCGCCTGCTCGACGTTTTGCATCGGCGGGGCCTGAAGGTGCCGCGCCCGATCGCCGCGCAGGCCGTGCGTCGTCGGGGCGCATGGTACCGGGCGGACCTGATTATCGAGGCCATCCCGGATACGGAGACGCTGGCGGACCGGCTTACCCGGCAGGCGCTGTGCACGGCCGACTGGCGGCGTCTAGGCCGGGCGATTGCGGCGCTGCACGACGCCGGGGTATGGCATGCTGACCTCAACGCCCGGAACATACTGGTGGCGGATAGCGGCCGGGCGTTTCATATCATCGATTTCGATCGCGCCCGGTTTCGGCCCGCTGGCCGCTGGCGACAGGCGAATCTGGCCCGGCTACGGCGTTCGCTGGATAAGTTCGCATCCCAACAGCCCGAATTCCGCCTGGTCGAGCAAGACTGGAGCGCGTTGACCGGCGGCTATCGGTCCGCCTTGGCCGTCACGGCACGGGCGTAGGGATCGAACCCCTTGCGTTTGAAGCGCTGGTGTAGCCAGAAATACTGAGCCGGATCCTCGTTGACCACCGATTCGATGACGGCGTTGATCTGGCGGGCGTCGGCGGCCTCGTCGCCGCTGGGAAAATCGGTCAGCGGCGGTTTGATGATCAGCCGATAGCCTTTGCCGTCGGCGCGGCGCATGGTGAAGAACGGAATGACCGCGGCTTTGGTCATTTTCGCCATGCGGCTGATCGCGACGTGCGTGCGCGCGGGCTGGCCGAAGAAGTCCACCACCACGCTCAGGCGTTTGCCCGCCTTCTGATCGGCCGCGTACCACACGGCGTCGCCCCGGCGCAGCGCGGCGAGCAGGGCGACCACATCGTTGTCCGCGATGCTCGCCCCGCCGATATGGGCTTCGCGCCGGGTGCGCATCACCCGTTCGACCACCGGGTCCCGCGGCGGTTTGTACATGGCGGTGGTGGTAAAGCCCAGCTCGGCCATATATTTCTGCGCCATGCGCACGCCGAGTTCGAGCGAGGTGGTGTGCGCGGACAACAAAATGATGCCGCGTCCGCGGGTGGCCGCATCCTCCAGATGATGCAACCCTTCCACGTGCGCCAGTCGATCCACCTTGGCCTGGCTGCCCCACCAGCAGATCCCGGTCTCGAGAGCGCCCCGGCCGACCGAGCGGAAATGCGCATCGAGCAGTTTTCGCCGTTCGGCGTCCGCCAGCCCGGGGTAGCAGAGCTTGAGGTTGATATCGGCTACGCGGCGCCGGGCGGGCACGATACGGGCGGCGATCCGGCCGAGCCCGGCGCCGAGGCCCATCTGCAGGCGATAGGGCAGTTGGCTGAGCAGCCAGCCAAGGCCCATCAACAGCCAGCTCGGCCAGTAACGTGGAGCGATGAGACGCGGGTTGTCGGTATCTTCGAAGTCGGAAACTGCCATTCCACCCAAACAGGCCGCCGTGCGCCGCCTGCCGCCGTTGTCGGTTCGAACCGGCGCGGCGTCGTATAAAATGGCAACAGGCCCTTGTATCATGCGCGAAACAAGCTCTTGAAGAAACCCCGGATGGATTCGATTCCGTCGTTTGCCGAGGCGCGCGTGTTGGTCGTCGGCGATATCATGCTCGATCGCTACTGGTACGGCGATACCGGTCGAATCTCGCCCGAGGCCCCGGTTCCGGTGGTGCGTATCGGCGACGAGGAACGGCGGCTCGGCGGGGCGGCGAACGTGGCGCTCAACTTGGCCCGGGTCGGCGCGCGCACGCGCTTGATCGGCGTGATCGGCGCCGACGAGCCGGGCGCGGCCACCCGCCGGCTGCTCGCCGATGCGGGCATCGAGGACGATCTGGCGGCAAGCCCGGACCATCCCACGATCGCCAAGTTGCGGGTCGTCAGCCGCAATCAGCAGCTCATTCGGCTGGATTTCGAACGTTCGTTCGCGCTCGACGGCGCGTTCGACCGCACCGCCTTGCTCGCGCGGGTGGACGCCGCGCTGGCGGCGACCGACGTCGTGATCTGTTCCGATTACGGCAAGGGCACCCTGGCGGATGTGGCCGGTATCATCCAGCGCGCGCGCGCTGCGGGCGTGCCGGTGCTGGTGGACCCGAAGGGCCGCGACTGGCGGCGCTATGCGGGGGCCAGCCTGATCACGCCGAATGCCGCCGAGTTCGAAGCCCATGTCGGCCACCGCCCGGGTGAAAATGAGGCCGATCGCTGGCTGGCCGAGCAGGCGGCGAAGACACGCCATGAGTTGGATCTCGACGCGCTGCTGGTCACGCGTAGCGAAAAAGGCATGAACCTGTTTGCCGCCGACGGCGATCTGCATTTGCCGGCGCGGGCGCGCGAGGTGTTCGATGTCACCGGCGCCGGCGATACCGTGATCGCCATGGTCGGCGCCGGGCTGGGCGCGGGGCTCGGCTTGTCGGAGGCGGCGGCGGCGGCCAACTTGGCCGCCGGCATCGTGGTCGGCAAGCTGGGTACGGCCACGGTCAGCCCGGTCGAGCTCCAAGGCGCCGCGCACGCTCAGCGCAGCGGCGATCACGGCATAATCGACGAGGACACGCTGGCGCAGTGGTTCGTTCAGGCGCGTGCGCGCGGCGAGCGTATCGTGATGACCAACGGTTGCTTCGATCTGCTCCATCCGGGGCATATCGCTTATTTGGAGGCGGCGCGCGCGCTCGGCGACTGGCTGGTGGTCGCGGTTAACGACGATGCCTCGGTGGCGCGGCTCAAGGGCGCGGGCCGGCCGCTCAACGATCTGTCGCACCGTATGCAGGTGCTGCGCGGCCTGGCCGCGGTCGATTGGGTCGTGCCGTTTGCCGGGGACACGCCGGAGCGGCTGATCTGTCGGCTGTTGCCGGACGTGTTGGTCAAGGGCGGCGATTATAGCGTCGAAGAGATTGCCGGCGGCCGCTGCGTTCTCGAGGCCGGCGGCGAGGTGCGCACGCTGGATTTCGTATCGGGTTTTTCCACCACGGCCATCGTGGAGCGCCTGCGCCGCGGTGACGACGGCTGAAGGCCGCATGGCGATCGACCGCCAAGCCGGCGCCGGCAGGTGGGCGGCCGCGCGCGACCGGGTGTGGCGGGGCGGCGTATGATTTGGCGCTGGGTCTACGGCGCCGCGACGTATCTGCTGGCGCCGCCGGTGTTCGCGTACTTCTTCTGGCGTGGGCGGGCCGAGGCGGCCTATCGGCGGCATTGGCGCGAACGGCTCGGGTTCGCCGAGCCGCGTGACGGCCGGCCGCTCTGGGTGCATGCGGCTTCGGTCGGCGAGGTGATTCTGGTCGCGCCGCTGGTCGAGGCGCTCATCGAATGCCATCCGGATTATCGCGTCCTGCTGACCACCTTCACCCCCACCGGTCGCGACGAGGCCCGGCGCCGGCTCGGCGATCGCGTCGATTTGGCTTATCTGCCGCTGGACACGCCCGATGCCACGCGCCGTTTTTTCCGGCGAACACGGCCGATCATCGGCGTACTGGCCGAAACCGAACTCTGGCCGAATCTCGTGGCCGCCGCGGAGCGCGCGGGCGTACCGCTGGCGCTGGTCAATGCGAGCTTGTCGGCGCGTTCGGCGGCGCGCTATCGGCAATGGCCGGTTGCCTTGGCGGCGCGCTTCATGCTGGCCCGCTTCGCGCTCATCGCCGCGGCCGAGCCGGTCCATGCCGAACGTTTTATCGCGGCCGGCGCGCCGGCGGACGTGGTCGAGGTCGTCGGCAATCTAAAATACGATCGCGCCGACAACGCACGGGCGCGCTCGGCCGCGCTCGCGCTTCGGCAGCGCTGGCAAGCCGTCCGGCGCCCGGTATGGCTCGCGGCCAGTACCCACGCGCCGGAAGAAGCGCGTCTGCTCGATGCCTTCGCGATGCTGCGCGCCCGGCATCCGAATCTACTCTGGATTCTTGCGCCCCGTCATCCGCAGCGTTTTGACACGGTCGAGCGGTTGTTGCAGGACAGCCGGTGGCGTTATGTACGCCGGAGCCTGGGCGAAGCGGTCGACACGCATACCGATATCGTGCTCGCCGATACGCTCGGCGAACTCGATCTGTTCTACGGCCTGGCCGATGTCGCGTTCGTCGGTGGCAGCCTGACCAGCCGTATCGGCGGGCACAACGTTATCGAACCGGCGGCGGCGGCCTGTGTTTTCGTCACCGGCAGCGATATCGCGGCCTGGCGGGAAGCGATGACGCCGATGATCGAAGCCGGCGGCGCCGCGATCGCCCGGGACGCGACGGAGGTCGCCTGGCTGAGCATGGGCTGGCTGAACGACGAGACCAACCGGCGGTTGGCCGGGCAGCGTTTGGCCGGGATCGCGGCTTCGCACCGGGGCGCGCTCGCGCGAACGAGCGAGCGCATCGGCACGTTGCTCGCCGCGCGCGAATGATCGAACGCAACGGCGACTCTTATGACGACTTTGATATGTTGGCCTATTCGATCGTCCAGCAATAATATGCCGTCGTATTCAAATCTGTCGAAAAAATTGACGGCGCTTGTACGCATGATCGGGAGCCGTGCGCTAAGCGCGCTATTATAAAACAATAGTTTACGCTTTTGATGATGCCAAATTGAAGCCATGGCCGACAGCCGTAGTACGTATTCGGGAGAAGCTGTCGGAAAATTTTCCAAAATGATCGTGGCCCGTGTCGATGAATTTTCAACCTGTTTAAAATATAAAGAAAATAAGATATGGCACGCTGATTGCATGTTGGGCATCAGCCGAATCATGTTTCGGCCTGGGGTATCTAAACAGGAAGTTGAAAATGAAAAAAATGTTCTATAGTTCGGCCGCTGTCGTCGCTGCTCTGGCTTTCGCCGGCCCCGCGTTCGCCAGCCAGATCGATGTCAATACCAACGTGAACAACGGCGAGCCGTCGCTGTACGAGATCGCCAACACACCCAGCAACGGCAACGGGGCGCTATTCGCCGATTTGGATGCCAATTCGCCGCAGGTCAATAATGCGCATTGGACGGGCGGCGCCAACGGCAGCAGCAACAGCGTGCTCCAGGCGACTTGGACGGCGAACTATGACAACGCCACGTTCGGCGTCTACAGCATCTACGATACGTCGATCAAGCTGAATCTGCTCTACGGCGGTTCGGCGATTGGCGCGAACAGCGATATGAATACGAAGGGTTTCTTGAGTTATCTGGGGAACGGCAACTTTATGGCTTATACCCAAGATGTCAGCAATCCGGTGGATGTAACGAACGTACAAACCGAGAACTTCGGTTCAAGCATATTCGGCTACTTCCTGACGATCGGCGGCAACACCTATTACTCGGACAGCGATCTCAACGGTGGCGAAGACCGTATGGTCGGCTACCAGGGCGACAACAGCGGCACGCTGCTAATGAACGAGTATCTGTTCGGCTGGGAAGACGGCACCGACAACGACTATCAGGATTATGTGGCGACCGTCGAGTCGGTCCGGCCGGTCCCGGAGCCGTCCTCGATCGCGATGCTCGGTATCGGCCTGTTGATGATCGGCTTTGCCGCCCGTCGTCTGCAGAAGCGCGACATCTAAACGGCTGACGTTCGAGCTTGCCGCCGCGCGGATCGATTCGGGGCACCCTTCGGGCTGACGAACGGGTATAGACTTCGCCGGCACACTGGGTTAGGGTGCATTTGAGTTAGGGGAGATTGCGTAGTGGTTTACGGGAACGGCTGTAGGTGTCGCTCCGTCAGCCGCTCGTGTTTGATCTTGGGTTAGAAGCCGAAAACCGAGCGATTCGGATCATTAGCAGACCTTCGGCGCTATTACTTGAGATTTAAGATTTCGTTGTTCGTGCATGTTGCGCGTATCAACGTATTGTTCGACTCGATTTTAGGACAAAGGCAAAGCCGTCGAAAGGCGGTGACGCAAAGCCACGGATCTAAAGCGTGCTCAATAGCGCGCCATGACCGCCGGGTTGCCGCTGGTCGAAGCCAGACGGCGAATTTTGATTATTCAAGATTCCGCAGTGTGCCGTCTGGTTCGCACAGCCGACGGAATCCTCATGTAAAGGGGACCGGTCCATGTTCAATCGCGTTGCGATCATGCTGTTTTGCGCCATTCTCACTATGGCTGTCGGGGGCTGCGGCGGGGGGTCCGGCGGGGATGACGATGATGGGAGCGGCAGTACATCAAGCAAACAGACCGCCAGCGTAAAACCGGACGACAGTTCCGGCGATGCGGCCAACGATTCGGCTGATGACTCGACCGGCGATTCAGACAGCGAATCAACCGGGGATTCGACCAGCGATTCAGCTGGTGAGCCGGCCAGTGGATCAGCCAGCGCCGGTGGCAACAACAAGCCATCGAACATGGGCGATGGCGCCACACGCTATATCACCGAGATCAGTGTGCGGAACTACGGCAACGGGATTTCTTCCGGCGTCGCCGATGTAACGTTTGGTCAGGTTTTCGCCGATGGCGATGTCGGCGCCGCTCAGCATGTGGTGGCAATGGCCGGCGGCAAGAGATTGCCCACGCAGGTCGATCGCAAGGCGACTTGGTCGGACGGCTCGCTACGCCACGGCGTTATCACCATTCAACTCGCGGCGCCGGCCAGTGGCGAGGCGCGGGCAGTCGAGCTGTATGCGGCGGCGGGCAATGCCGACTCGGGGCTGAACCCGGTATCGCTGTCCGACCTGCTCGGCAGCAATTTCAGCGCCCGGGTCCGGATCAAACTCGACGGCACAACGTATACTGCGGATGCCCGCGATGCGTTGGCGCAGGTCGCCCAGAGCGCGAATTGTCCGGCCTGGGGCGAAGTGAGTTGCAAGCGCTGGCTTGCCGGCGGGCTGGCCAGCGAGTGGATCGTTCCAGCCGAGTTGACGAGCGGTAACCGCGTCGCGCCGCGGCTGCGCGTGTATTTCAATGTGCGGGCTTACCGCGGCGCGAACGGCTCCGTCGACAACGTGCGCGTGGATACGGTGATCGAGAACGACCTCACGTATAACGTCTCGCCGTCGAACGTGGCCTACGACGCGCGGCTTACGGTGGGTCAATCGTCGTATTCGATCGAGAATCTCGAGCACTATACGCAGGCACGCTGGCACCGGGTGCTCTGGAGCCGGGGCGATCCCGAGCTGTATGTGCAGCCGTCGATCGAATATCTTCAGAAATCGCGTGCGATATCCCGCTACGCCGACCTCGAGCCGAGCGAAGATTTTCTCGACAGCCGGCCGCAGCAGGCGGTGCCGATGCGCCATCTCGATCAGACTCCGGACATGGGGGCGACCGGCGCGCAGCCCGCGATTGGGCCGCTGCCGCAATGGACATCGACCTTTGCCGTCTCCGGTGATCGGCGCGCGTTCAACTGGATGCTGGCCAACGACGATGCCGTCGGCAGCTACGGATTCCATTACCGCGATGCGGCGACCGGCCGGCCGCTGCGAATCGACGATCATCCCTACGTCACGATCGCTGATATAAACCACGCCCGACATGCAGGTGAGGCGTATCAGAAGGATTTATTACCGTCCTGTAGCGGCGACTGCGGCAACCCGAACCGGTTCAATATCGCTCATCAGCCCTCGATCGGCTATTTGCCGTATCTGGTGACCGGCGATTTCTATTATCTTGAGGAGTTGCAATTCGAGGCCAGCTACGACCAACTCTGGGCCAATCCCAAGTATCGCCGATACGGCAAGGGGCGGCTGTTGCAGGCCAGTCTGCAAGTCCGGGGCCAGGCTTGGGAGTTGCGGACCATATCCAACGCGGCATTCGCGACGCCCGACAACGACCCGATGAAGTCGTACTTTGTCGACCAGATCAATTACATCGTTCAGGACTATCTCGACAGTTATGTCGATGACCCCGGCCACCCGCTGCATACGCTGGACAGCTATGGCGCCGTTCACTATCCGAGCGGGCACCACGTCAAAATACCGCCGTGGCAAGCGGATTTCTTTACCTGGGCGGTGGGACACGCGGCCGAACAGCAGGTTCCCGGGGCCAAGCGCCTGCTCAACTGGCTGGCGCCGTTCCAGCTCGGACGAATGGCGACGGCCGATGGCGGCTTTTGCTGGCTGCTGGCCTCGGCCTATACGCTTCGGGTTCGCGACAGCGACAACTCGCCACTCTATACCAGCCTCGACCAGGTTTATAAGGCGAGCTTTCCGAACCTGGTGGGGCTCAAGTGCAACTCGCAGGCCATGATCAACGAACTGAACTCGGGCGGGGGGCACCGACAGATCGGCGAAATGGACGGTTTCCCAACGTCGCCGACCGGGTTCCCCGCCAATTTTCAGATTGGCCTAGCCGCGGCGGTGGACAGTAACGCGGACAACACGGATGAAGCCTGGAGGCGATTCGCCAACCGATCCGCTAAACCGGACTATGCCAACTACGCGAACTTCGCGGTCGTTCCGCGTTCGGTGAACTAGGCGTTCTCGGCAGGGGGAGGCATTTCTCGTGCGAACCTTGCGCTGGTAATGTGGCTGTCTTGAATATGCCGAGGGGTAGAGCCTGTTCATGATTCTAACGGCCCCGCGTTGCGGCCCAAAATCGTGTCAGCCAAGGCGCAGGGCGCCGGCCGCAGTCATTCTGCGGTCTAGCCCTGCAACGCCGGATGGCGCGATTTTGGACTGCAACCCGAAGGGCCGGCGGCTATTTTTCCGCAATTCTGCGTTGCAACTCGCTTATGTAGCTGGGCTACACTACGCTCGCTGCGCCTGGCCTTGCGAAAAAATAGCCGCCGGCGCGGCGTCGTTAGGATTATGAACAGGCTCTTAAGAAAACCGTGATTGCGATCGACCTGGTGATGGCCGCGCGCCCCAATTTCATGAAGGCGGCGCCGATTCATCGCGTGCTTTCGCATGCTAGTTGGTGCGATTTAAGGCTGGTACACACGGGGCAGCATTACGACCAAAATATGTCGGGCGCCTTTCTCGCCGATCTCGGCATACCGGCGCCCGATTTGCATCTCGGCATCGGTGGGGGCAGCCACGCCGAACAGACGGGGCGTACGTTGATGGCGTACGAAAAAGCCTGTATCGACGAACGCCCGGATTGGACGGTTGTGGTTGGCGATGTCAACGCCACGCTGGCCTGCTCGCTGGCCGCGACCAAGCTCGGCATATGTGTCGGGCATGTCGAGGCGGGGTTGCGCAGCCGCGATCGCGAAATGCCCGAGGAAATCAACCGAATCGTGACCGATGCGATCGCCGATTTGCTGTGGACGCCATCGGCCGATGCGAACGAGAATCTCCGCGCCGAAGGCATTCCCGAGGCGCGCGTGGATTTCGTCGGGAACGTCATGATCGACACCTTCGAGTTCATGCGCGCCCGCATCGAGGGCGCTAACGCACGCGAACTGCTGGGTTTGGCCGTCGGCGGTTATGCGGTGGTTACTCTGCACCGGCCGTCGAACGTCGATGATCCGACGCGCCTGTCGGCGTTGGTCGATACGCTCGTGCGCCTGAGTACGGATTTGCCCCTGGTTTTTCCGATACATCCACGGACCCGTGCCCGGCTCGAGCGGGCAGAGCTTCTGGAACGTCTGGACCGATGCGCCGGCGTGCATGTCATCGAGCCGCAGGGATATGTGAACTTCATGAACCTGCTCACCGGTGCCGCAATCGCCATCACCGATTCCGGCGGAATGCAGGAAGAAACGACCTATCTCGGCATTCCCTGCCTTACGGTACGAGATACCACCGAGCGTCCTATAACCCTGACTCAGGGCACCAACCAGTTGGTGCGAACCGAGCAACTCGCCGACGCGGCCCATAGCGCGTTGGCATCGACAAGCGCCGGCGAAAAGCGTCACGTGGCGCCGCCGCTATGGGACGGACGCGCCGCCGAACGGATCGTAGCCAGTTTGCGGCAACACAGTTGACTCTATCCTAGGGTATTGCCTGATACGGTGTCGGGAAAACAAACAAGTTGAAATCGATACGGCGGCGTACCACGGCGGCAGAGGTGTGCAATACTGAATGCGGCAAAAAACTTGTTATACTCTTCGCTCAGACAAAGTGAATCTGTGCGGACTGGAGTTTTTCCAATGAAAAACACGCTCAATCGTCAATCCCGCCATACCCGTTCGATCGTCCGGGTGGCGGCCCTCGTGCTGTGCCTCGGCGTAGCGCCGATGGCGTTCGCCCAATCGGGCCAAGATTCGGTGCCTCAGGGTGCGGGGTATTTGCTGTCCTACGGATCGAACTACCAGCACGTGAGTGGCTTTCACGGTAGCGGCATCGGTGGCTATAGCAGTAGCCGCGATGTGCCGGAACCGGCGACCTGGGGCATGTTCGGCCTTGGCTTGGCCATGATCGGCATGGGCGTGGCATCGCGCCGCCGCCGTCGCGCGCGACTGACCCACGTCTGACCCTAACGATTGATTCGATCTCGCGGCGCTGGGCGCAGTGACCCGGCGCGCGGGTAATCGTACGCCCTCGGTGCCACTCGCCGGCGCCGAGGGCTTTTTATTGCGCGCATTCAGCCGGGACGCCGCCGGCGTCGACCGAATCGTTAGGTCGACCGCGTCATTACGGCTGTCGGCAATTCTGTCAGTTTCATGAGACTCTGCCCAACGTCATGAATTTGCGAATTTATCGGCGCGGCGAGGAGTTGCGCGAGCGTGGCTTGAAATTTGGGGCCGGTGTCTAGGTAAGCGCTACGCGGCTGCTAAGCGATTGCCAAGCGATTGAATTTGTTCGGCGCTATTTTTGCGCAAATTGTGCGGGCGGTTTGCCGCGCAAAAAGGCGCTACAAGCCCGGCATCATGACCCAGCCTGTCCGGCGGCCGAAATTCGTCGAAAAATTTAACGCATCGGCACAGAATCTTCGTCAATTACGATAGTATTCCGAACACGGCCCGGTCGCCGCGGCTTCGCCGAGCAAGCGCGAACACGAATTGCGCGCGCGTTAAAACCGATCATCGAGGATGATTCGCGCGTGACGGTGCAGCCGCCGGCTGGTCGCGCGCCGTGTTGTTTACGTCTGGGGATTCATGAATACGCTTCGTATTTTCAATCACCACGTCCACATCAAGTTCGTCTTGCTGGGCGTGCTGCACCTGCTATTTCTCGTCGGATCGGTCTTCGCGGCGGTCAATATCCGCTATATCACCGCGGACCAGAGTGTGATCAACGATTACCCGTTGATGACGCTCAAGGCCGTCGGCTATGCGGTCATCATGCTGCTTTGCCTGAGCGCCATGGGCCTCTACCGCCCGCAGCGCGAAAACCGGTATCTGGCGCTGTTCGTTCGTGTGGTCGTCGCGTTCGTTTTTGGCGCGGTGCTCGCGGTGATCATCTATTATATCCTGCCCGGGCTGTATCTCGGACGCGGCGTGTTCGCGCTGACGCTACTCTTGTCCCTGATCGGCGTCGGCGCGGCGCAGATGATCTTTCATGCCACGGTCGACCAGCGATCGGCGCCGTGGCGTGTGCTGTTCTACGGCGCGGGCGACAACGCGGCGGAGCTGCTCGCATTCATGCGGCGTCGCAGCGACCATTCGCTGTTCAAGCTTGTCGGGTGCGCCGTGATCGACGACGAACCGGTCAAGGTCGACGAGTCGCTGCAATGCCGTATCGATGTCCCGCTGTCCGATTATGTCCGCCGGCACGAGATTGACGAGATCGTGGTGGCGATGGATGACCGTAGACAGAACTTCCCGGCCGATGCGCTCATCGATTGCCGCGTATCGGGAATCAATGTGGTCGACATGCTCACGTTCTACGAGCGCCAGACCGGGAAGGTGAAGACCGAGCTCCTGCAGCCGGGTTGGATCATTTTCTCGCACGGGTTCCGCTACAGCGCGTTCGACAACGTACTCAAGCGTCTGCTCGATCTGGTGGCGTCGCTGGTATTGCTGCTGGTGTTGTGGCCTTTCATGGTCGTCGCCGCGATCGCGATCAAAATCGAGGACGGCCTGACTGCTCCGGTCTTGTTTCGGCAGGCGCGTGTGGGTTTGAGCGGCCGCGAATACCCGATCTACAAGTTCCGCAGTATGCGCACTGATGCCGAGGCGGTGACGGGCCCACAGTGGGCGTCGCAGGACGACCCTCGGATCACCCGGGTCGGCCATATCATCCGCAAATTGCGTATCGACGAATTACCGCAGCTATGGAACGTGTTCATCGGCGATATGAGCCTGGTCGGGCCGCGCCCCGAGCGCCCCGAGTTTGTTAAACATCTGATCACGATTCTGCCGTATTACCGGGTGCGCGAATGCGTCAAGCCCGGCGTGACCGGCTGGGCCCAGTTGGGTTACCCCTACGGGGCTTCCGACGACGATGCCAACGGCAAGCTGCAACTCGATCTCTACTACGTGAAAAATCGCAGCCTGTTTCTCGATCTGCTGATTCTCGTCAACACGATCGAGGTCGTGCTGTTTCGCAAGGGCAGCCGGTGAGGGTCCTTCGCCGCGCCGCGCCCGGCTGATCGCGGCGGCTTGCGCGTGTTTCCCGATCTCAACGTCACCCAGATCTGGCTGTTGTCGAACGGCGTCGGCGCGCTGGCCTTTATCGGGCTGACCGTTTTCATTGCGGTGGGCGTGCCGGCGCGGCATGCCGCGTTTCGGCTTCTGGTGGCCGCCAGCGCGATAACCGGCCTGTGGTTCGTGCTGCTGGCGGTGGCGCCGCTGCTGTCGATCGAAGGGCCGCTGTTGGATCTTGTCGAAACCGTGCGCACCGGGCTGTGGCTGATGACAGCCGCGTGGGTGATGCCGACGACCGCCGGCTCCCGGCGGCATCGCTGGCTGCGCGGGTTCGCGGTCGCGATCCCCGCCGTTACGATCGGTTGTCTCGGGTGGCGCGTCCTCGACTCGACGGGACACATGCTCACCGGCCACAGCGTGGCCTTCGCGCTCGGGGCGATCGCGATGAGTCTGTACGGATTGGTGCTGGTCGAGCAGACCTACCGAGCCAGCGGGCTCGACGCGCGCTGGGCGGTCAAATACTTGTGTATCGCGCTGACCACGCTGTTCGCCTACGACTTCGTCATGTATACCGGCGCGCTGGCCGCGCACCATATCGCGTTGTCGGTATGGAGCGCGCGCGGCGCGGTCAACGCTCTGGTGGTGCCCCTGATCGGTCTCGCCGCGGCAAGAAACGCGCAGTGGTCGGCGCGGCTCAGCGTATCGCATCAGGCCATCTTCCGTACCGGGGCGTTGATCGTCGCCGGTGGCTATCTGATGGCGGTGGCCGGCGGCAGTGTCTATATCCGGCGGTTCGACAGCAGCTGGGCCGAGGTCGGCGCGCTGTTGTTCACCATCACCGCCACGCTGCTACTCGTCATCTTCTTTTTGTCCGGGCAGGTGCGCGGCCATGCCCGGGTGCTGTTGCACAAGCATCTGTTGTCCTACCGCTACGACTATCGGGAGCAATGGCTGGCGCTCACGCGTCGCCTAGGCCGCGATGACGACGACATCGATGTCTACGAGCGCGCGATCCGGGCGATCGCGCAGCCGGTGGACAGCCCGGCGGGCGCGCTCTGGCTGGCGCGCGACGGACGCTTTACCTGCGTTGCGGAATGGAACATGGCGGCCGCCGATGTGTCCGAGTCACTCGACGGGACACTGGCGCTTTACCTGGCGAAGATGGGTTGGGTGGTCGATCGCATCGAATACCAGGCCGAGCCCGCCAAGTACGAAGGGCTGGAATTGCCGGCCTGGTTTCTTGCGCTCGAGCGCTCACGTTTGATTATTCCGCTGTTCGCGGGGCCGCGCCGACTGGTGGGTTTCATGGTGCTCGCCGAGCCGCGGGCCAGATTCGATCTTAACTGGGAGGAGATCGATCTGCTCAAGGCGTTCGCCCAGCAGATCGGCGTCTATCTGGATTACCAGGAGGCCAACCGCGCCTTGACCCAGGCGCGCCAGTTCGAGGCGTTCAATCGGTTGACCGCCTTTTTGATGCACGACTTGAAAAATATCGCCGGGCAGCAGTCCTTGATGCTGGAAAACGCCGAGCGGCACAAGCACAACCCGGCGTTCGTCGACGACATGATCGCGACCATCGACAATTCCGTGACCCGCATGCGAGGCGTGCTCAGCCAGTTGCGGAAGGTGTCGCGTTCGGACAACCGCGCCGAGCGCGTGGATGTCGACACCGCGATTGAACACCTGATCGACGAATTGGCGAATACCCGCCCGGTCCCGGTGCGCCGCGGCGCGAAAAGCGCAGCGGTGGTCAATACCGATCGCGATCGGTTGATCATGGTGCTGCGCCACCTGGTGCGCAATGCGCAGGATGCGACCGGCGACGACGGGCATGTCGATATCCAGACCCGGACATGCGACAGTGGTATCGAGATCGCCGTCACCGATGACGGCGAGGGCATGAGCGCGGCCTTCATTCGCGACTCTCTGTTCCAGCCGTTCGTGAGCACGAAGTCCACGCGCGGCATGGGTATCGGGGCCTATCAGGTCCGGGATTTCGCGCGTGCGGCCGGCGGGGATGTCTTTGTTGACAGCACGCCGGGCGAGGGCACGCGATTTGCGATGGTGTTGCCGGTGGTCGGCGATGCGGTGGACCGGTCGAGGGGAGAACCTGAGCCATGAATGCAGCGGCCGAACGACTGCTGATCGTCGAGGATGATCCGGGATTGACGCGACAGCTGCGCTGGAGCTTCGAGGCCTACGAACCAGTGTTCGCCGAGGACCGTAACAGCGCGATCGACCAGATTCGCCGCCATGAGCCGCAGGTCGTGCTGCTCGATCTCGGTCTGCCGCCCGACGCCGAGGGGATCGAGGAAGGCATGCGCGCGCTGTCCGACATCCTGCGGCTCGCGCCGGCCACCAAGGTCGTGGTGGTTACCGGCAACGGCGACGAGAGCAGCGCGATCAAGGCGGTCGCCGCCGGCGCCTACGATTTCTACCAGAAGCCGGTCGAGATCCAGGTGCTCGAACTGATCATTCAGCGCGCCTTTCATATCTGGCAGCTCGAACGCCAAAACCGGCAGCTCAGGTCAAATGCCGACCGTCCGCTGCATGGATTGATCGCGACCAGCGAATCCATGCGGCGAATCGTGCGCCAGATCGAAAAAATCGCGCCGACCAGCGCGACCACGCTGCTCCAGGGCGACACCGGCTCCGGCAAAGAAGTGCTCGCCCGGGCCCTGCACCGGCTCAGCCCGCGCGCCGAACAGCCCTTCGTGGCCATCAACTGCGCCGCCATTCCCGAACATTTGCTCGAAAGCGAGTTGTTCGGCTACGAGAAGGGCGCGTTCACCGGGGCACAGAAACAGACGCTCGGCAAGATCGAGCTCGCCGAGGGCGGCACGCTGTTTCTTGACGAAATCGGCGACATGGCGCACAGCCTGCAGGCCAAGCTGCTGCGCTTTCTCCAGGAGCGCGTGATCGAGCGGGTCGGCGGGCGCCACGAAATTCCGGTCAATGCGCGTGTGGTCTGCGCGACCCACCGCGATCTGGAGTCGCTGATCGCCGAAGGCGAATTCCGCGAAGATTTGTACTACCGGATCGCCGAAATCACGATCCGGATACCGCCGCTACGCGAACGCGACAGCGATGCCATCGCCATCGCCAAGGCGCTTTTCGACAAGGCCAACAAGGAGCATGGCCGGGCGCTGCGCGGATTCGCGCCGGAGGCGCTGGCCGCGATCGAGTACCACGATTGGCCCGGCAATGTCCGCGAACTGGAACACCGGGTCAATCGCGCCGTGATCCTGGCCGAGGGCAAGCTGATCGATGCCGCGGACATGGGGCTCGTGCACCCGGTCGAGGACAGCGACGATGGCCAGCTCAATCTGCGCCAGGTCCGCGATGTGGCCGAACGCAGCGCGCTCGAGAAAAGCCTGGCCCGGGCCGACGGCAATATTTCCAAGGCGGCACGGTTCCTGGGCGTGTCGCGACCCGCCATTTACGATCTCATGCGTAAGCACGGGATCGAATCCAATTAGAGGGACCATGGACGAGACGATTTTTTACCGACGCCCGTCGATCCGGGAGATGATACGGGTCGTGCCGCTTTGTCTGGCCGGCGCCATGTTGGTGGCCGGTTGCTCGTTCTCGTCGCCGGAGCAAAGGGTGGACAAGGCGCGCCAAGCGTATCAGGAGCAGGATTATCACGCCGCCGAAGTGCAGCTGAAAACCGTGCTGCGCGAGCATCCGGACAACGGTGACGCCTGGGCGCTGCTGGGGCATACCTCGCTGGCCAATCGCAAATACGAAGACGCCATTCACCAGTTCAAACAAGCCAAGGCCAACGGGCAACCGGCGGCGGCCCTGGCGCTGCCGTTCGGGCGCGCGTTGGTGGCCAACGGGCAGTACGAAAAAGCGCTCAAGACGCTGCAAGCTGTGCCGCAAAACGCGCCCGATCACGTACGGGCGCTGGCCGCCAGCCTACGCGGCGACGCCCAGGCCGGGCTCGGCCATCGCGATCGGGCCGGCCAGGCCTATGCGGCCGCGTTGTCGATCGAGCCCGGGCTGTCGGATGCACTGCAGGGTCAGGCACGGCTCGCGCTGCAAGCCGGCGATGTGGCGGCCGCGCATTCGGCGCTCTCCAAGGCGGTGTCCGCCCATCCCGACGATGTCGGCGCGCTGGTCGCGCTCGGACAGCTCGATTTCCGGTCCAATCGCTGCGGCCAGGCCATCAGTCGGCTGAGTCATGCATTGCAGGTGGCCGACGGCGCGATGACCGGGTCGCAGCAGCAGAGCGCGCGTGCGCTGCTCGCCGATTGTCAGCTGCGCACCGGGGATGCCGAGGCCGCCCAGAAGAACATCGACGCGATTCTCGCCGCGAATCAGCACAATCCGTTCGGCAACTATCTGCAAGCCTTGATGGACATCCGCCGGGGCGAGTATCGGGACGCGGCGAATCATGTGCAGGCCACGCTCAACGTCACCCCCCATAATTTGCGCAGCATGACGCTGATGGCCTGGATTCGGATCGCCCAGGGGCAGCCGCAGGCGGCCCAGCCGTTTTTGACCCGGGTTCTGTCACGCGCACCGGACGATATGGCCGCGCTGCGTCTGCAGGCCGGCCTGTGGATGGCGCAGGATCAAGACGAACAGGCCCGCGATCTGTTGCAGCAGGCCTATCAGCGTCATCCCGACCAGCCGGGGCTGCACGAGGCCCTGGCGGACGTCGTAGCACAGCTCAAGCAGGAGCAAGCCGGCAACGCGCAGGACAACAGCCTGGCCAATATCTCGTTACAGCTGGACCTCGCCCGCTCGCTGGCGCAGATGGGCAGCGAAACCGCGGCCCAAACCGTGTTGTCCAAGATCGAGCCGACCACGGACAGCCAGCGCCGGGCGGTGGCCGTCGCCCGCGTACGTATCGCGTTGGCGACCGGCGACTACAACGGCGCGATTCAGCACGCCGAGGCGCTGGCGAAGAACAACCCCGACGACGCCGAGCCGCGCGCGCTGCTGGCGCAAAGCTATGTCGCCGCCGGGCGCTATGACGACGCCGCCGACGTGCTGGCCAAGGCGCATCAAGCCGACCCCGACGATGCGTCGGTGGTGCGCGCCCAGGCCGGGCTGGCCGCACGGCGCGGCCGCTACGACGACGCGATTCAGTATTTGGAACCGTTGCAGCGCGCGCATCCCGACGATACCGGGCTGACGCTCGCGCTCGCCGGTCTCCATGCCCGCGCCGGCGACACGCAGCAAGGCATCGATCTGCTGCAGTCCGCGATCGAGCGTCAGCCCAAGGCGGACAAGCTCAAGCAGGCGTTGGCCCGCACCTACCTCGCCAGCGGCCAGGCCGACCAAGCCCAGGCCGTGATCGATGACCAGCTCGACGCGACCGACAAGGTTGCCGACTGGCTGCATCTGAAAGGGGTGGCGCAACTGATGAGCGGCCAGACCGACGCCGGTCTCGACACGCTGGCGCAGGCCGCGGACAAGGCGCCCGACCGACCCGAGTTCGCGCTCGATGTGGCCAAGGTCGAACTTTCGCACGGGCAGGTGCAGAAGGCGATCGATCAATTGCGCCAGATTCGTCGCGACGCGCCGGATTTCTGGTCGGCGGCCGGTTTTCTTGCGCTCGCGGAAGCCCGCGCCGGCAATATCGACGCCGCCCGGAAACAGATTTTCGATTTACGCACCGCCGGCCACGACTTCGCGGCCGATGTGCTGGACGGCGACGTCCTGCGCAGGGCCCGGCAATACCGAAAGGCCGATGCCGCCTACGCCGAGGCGTATCGGAAACAGCCGAGCAAACGTTTGGCCGTGGCCATGTTCGAAACCCGCAAGGCCGGCGGACTGGACGATCCGGCCAAGCCGCTCGCGCAGTGGCTGGACAGGGCTCCCGGCGATGCCGCTGTGGCGTTGCGGCTGGCGAGCTGGTACCAGGGCCACGATAAGCCCACCA
>NZ_DASSKM010000021.1:0-33821 GCF_035690525.1 Salinisphaera sp. | reverse complement strand
GCTCGAGCAGCTCGGTCAACGGCGTGGTCGATGTCACCACCGGCACGCCTTCGACGAAGGCATGCTCGATGTTGCCGTCGTCGCGCTTGGACAGTTTCTCGATGCAGGCCTCGAGGGAATCGGCGCTGACCGTGCCCAGATACCGGCGATTGCGGTCGTGCACCACGGCGGCCGGCCGATCGTACTTGTCCAGACGCGACAACGCGGCGCGCACGCTCGAGCCGGCCCGCTCGATCACGGTGACCTGATCGCGCCGGGCGATGTCCGCCGCGGTAAACACGTGACCGACGTTGACGTCGCGGAAGAACGAACGGACATAATCGTTGGCCGGGCTGCGCACGATCTCTTCCGGCGTGCCCACCTGCACGACGCGGCCGTTCTGCATGATCGCGATCCGATCGCCCACGCGCATGGCCTCGTCCAGATCATGGGTGATGAACACCACGGTGCGGGCCTGTTCGGACTGCAGCCGCAGAAGCTCATCCTGCATCTCGGTGCGGATCAGCGGATCAAGCGCGGAAAACGCTTCGTCCATCAGCAGGATGCCGGGATTGACCGCCAGCGCCCGGGCCAGCCCGACGCGCTGTTTCATGCCGCCGGACAGCTCATCGGGATAACTGTCGGCGTTGGCCTTGAGGCCGACCGCGTCGAGTGCCTCGAGCGCTCGTTTTTCACGCTCCTGTTTGCCGACGCCCGCGGTGGCCAGCCCGAAGCAGGTGTTCTCCAGTACGGTCTGATGCGGCATCAGCGCGAACGACTGGAAGACCATGCTGATCTCGTGGCGGCGCAGATCGATCAACTCGCGGCGGTTCATCTGGGTGATGTCGCGGCCGTTGATCTTGACCGCGCCCGCGCTCGGCTCGATCAGGCGATTGAGCATTCGCACCAGCGTCGACTTGCCGGAGCCGGACAAGCCCATGACGACGAAAATCTCGCCCTCCTCGACTTCAAAACTCGCATCCGAAACACCGACGGTCATGCCGGTCTCGGCAAAAATCTGATCCTTGCCTTGCCCCTTTTCCACGCGCTCCAGCGCGCGCTTCGGATGCGCTCCAAAGATTTTGTAGACGTGCTCTACGGACAGCTTGGTGTTCAAACGCGCCCCTCGCGCCGTGTAGGTGTAATTCCCTATGATAACGCACCTTTCGCACCAGACTGCAGCGCCGCGGGCCCGGCGGCCGCGTCCGCGCAACGCTTTGACCCCGCTCGACTTTGCACAAAACCAATACGACTCAATGGCTGACAAGCTATATGCGCAATACATCATTTTCCGTGAAATTTTCTAATCTTGACAGAAATCTGACATATCCCTAACGCGACCTGAGCGCGGGCTTGCTAGCGTTGTGCGCCATGCCATGTTATGAAACGACGATTGCCGACCCGGCCGTCCTGAAACAACGCCCGATCTACGGCCCGTTCAAGCGGGCGAAACGCCGGACGCTACGGGCTTTCGGGCGCTGGTCGCGGGCCGACTACGACGTCCGCTTCGTATTCGAAGGCGAGCGCATCGCCTACAAGAAAATCCTGTTCAACCACGCCGCGACCGCAGCGCGGGTGATGCGAAATCTGGAGCGCTTCGGGCCAAGCGAGCACCTGCCGAAATGCCATCGTGCCGACGGCCGCGCGCTGTGGATGGACTACATCGAGGGGCGTCCGTTCGACCGCCTCGTCAGCCCCTGCAGCCAGGAAGTCGCGCGCTGTTTCACTGAATTCGCCGCCCGCCATTCCTATCGCCGGCCGATCGGACAAACCGGGCTCTGGGGCGCCCACCGCGGCAATTTGACACGGCTGGTCGAGAGCGGACTGCTCGGCGACGATCTGCATGACGCGATTCTGGCGCGGTCGACGGCGTGCCGTCCCGCCACGCTGCGCATCGGCTTCGACTACCGCGATCCGATCGCGCCGAATCTGGTCGCGCGCGCGGATACCGGCCGCATCTGCGCGATCGACGTCAAGAACTGGCACGCCGACACGTTGGTCGGCCAGGGCCTGGCCAAGACCACCGACCGTTGGCTCGATGCGCCCGGCTGTGCGCGCGTGCTCGATATCATGAGCGACCACGGTCTCAACGATGTTGCCGAGGGTTTCGAATTCATCCGGCTGTACGAACGGATCGATCGGCTGCGCCGGTGCACCGATACCGAGTTGAAAACCCACGGCCGTATCCGCAAGCGCCGGGCCAAGCGCGCCCGGCTGGCCGCGCTCGCCTAGGGCGTGTTGAGGCTTCGTCCGAGCGCCGCGTTGGCCCCGCCCAGCGTGCTAGGCAAGGCGCCCTAATGCACGTCTTTCCGATCCGTACCCTGCCGTGGCGCGCTTTCGCGGTGGCGGTGGGGGCGCTGTGTCTGGCGCCGATCGCGGTGATCGTCGTCGTGCTGGCGCTTTCGGACCTGCTGCCGGGCTGGTTCGTCATCGCCGTCGTCGCGATCCTGCTGGGCTTCATGCTCGCCTGCCAGATCGCGCTCGTCGCGCTGGCGCTGTATATCACCACCCGCAATGAAATCACGCTGCGCGGCGGCACCATGCATCTCAAGGGCGGCGAATTCCACGAACGCGTGCCGCTGGACAGCGTGATGAGCGTACAACGCCTGGATCGCGGGCCGCCGCTGACCTGGCGCAACGGCATCGCCCTGCCCGGCTTCCGGGTGGGTTGGTATCAGCGCAACGACAACGATCGTTTCGTATTCGTGATCCGGGCCGCGCACGCGCCGATGCTCTACGTACGCACGAACATGCGCTTCGACGTACTGCTCGGGGTCGACGACCCGGCCGCACTCGGCCAGCGGCTGCTGGCCAATCGCGCCACCGACCGCGACTGAGCCTCACGGCCAACAGGTTCTATGGCATTTTGCACTATTAGCTAATAGTCGTAACTGTTTTCTAGCAAAAGAACACAGCCTGAACATCCGCTGGAAAGCTGATTTGACGCTTATCCAATCTGCGTAAATCTGCGTTCATCTGCGGATAAATGACTTAAAAAAGACGAAAAATGCTCTAGCGCGAAGCGAACAATCGATAAGCGGCGACAGCCGGTTTGTAGACCATGTATCGATGCAGCCCGTTGGCGAAGAAACGGGCGTTGAACTGGCGCCCGGCCGCGCCGGCCGACGCGGCCCCCGACGCCCCGGCCGAAACACGGTTCGCCTGACGCTGCTGGCGCGGATAAACCTCGCGCCGCACATAGTCCAGCACCCGCGCGTCCTCGCGATTGGCGCCGCGAACATGCGTCATCGCGCGTTCGTCTGCCAGCAGCGCATCGCGCAGCCGGTTGTCCCGCGCCGCGTTCACGCGTCGCAGCAGGGGCGTGAACCGCGGCAGATCGAGATGCGCCTGCATCAGCGCCAGCGATTCGTCGAAATGCTCCATCAGGCCCACGAAGGCGATCCGCCGCTCGATTTGGTCGATCGCGGCGTCGGCGTCCTCGCAGCCGGCCAGGCTCTGCGTCTGCACGTTGCGATAACGCGCATCCGTCACCCAGCGATCGAACGATCCTTCCGGCCAGCGCCCCTGGGCCACGCTGTACTGATACTCCGAGATACAGCGCTTCTCGGCGTCGCGCAGGAAAGTATAAAAGCGCAGATCCGGCTCGGCCGCATCGAGATCGCTGGTGCTGCGCACGCTATGGCCGGCGATCGAGGCCAGACGCGGGTTGATGCGCTTGAGGCGCCGCAGATCGGCCGCGTCGAACACATCGCCCTTGCCGCGCCAGCGCTTGACGTCGCAATGCGCCACACCGAACTCGCAGCGCATGATGTGCTTGAGCGTCTTGCCCGCGGTTTTTTTGATATGGATCAGCGCAATCATGAATGCTTCGGCCCGAAGTGGATCGACACTTTAGCGCTTAGGCGATTAAGAATCCGATAACACATAGACTGCGGAGCCGCGTACTCGCCGCGGCCATCGGCTGCGAGGCACTTGAAAATCAAGGACGGACACGCGCCGGTTAAATCGCCCCGAATAACCGCCGTTTACGATGGAAAGGTGAAAACAGTCAAGACGACGAAATGATCGTCAGCGTTTTGACAAATCGGCTGCTCGCGGCGCCGGATCACACCGCAAGTGCCTGAAAAAGATGGTGGCCGGAGGTGGAATCGAACCACCGACACTGCGATTTTCAGTCGCATGCTCTACCAACTGAGCTATCCGGCCACGCACTCGCCGTTGCGGCGAGACGCGTATTAAACCGATACGCGCGGCGCGGGTCAACCGCCGGCGCCCGGCCCGTCAGGATTTCGGCGGCACGTAGTGCGTGTCGGCGATCTCGCCGTCGCCGAAGAAATATTTTTCGGTCTGCTCGGCCAGGAATTCGCGCGCCTTGGGATCGGCCAGATGCAGCCCGTATTCGTTGATCAGGCGCGTCTGCTCGACCAGCCACTGCTGCCAGGCGACCGCGGAGACGTTTTCGTAGATGCGTTTGCCGAGTTCCCCCGGCAGCGGCTGGCGCGGCAGCCCTTCGGCCTCGTAACCGAGTTTGACGCAGTGCACGGTACGGCTCATAAGCCCAACTTGAGTTGCGGTGAATCGACGAGACGCGCGATCGGCGCCGGCAGGCCGGGCCGATCGCGGCGTTCGTACCAGGCGAAATCGCCGTCCATGATACGGACTGTGCTCCGGTACTGCACCCGCCGCGCATGCAGCGTGAGCAGGAAGTGCGTGAAGCCGTGCTCGATGGGCGCCAGCGCCGCGCCGGGGGTGGCCGCGATACCGAAACGCTCGCGACAGACGGCTTCGATATCCGCCTCGGGGTCGATCTCCGGCAAGCTCCACAGCCCGCCCCAAATGCCGGCGGGCGGCCGTTTTTCGAGCAGCACGCGCCCGGCATCGTCCTTGATCACCAGCAACGTGGTCTCGCGCCGTGGCCGGGCGCGCTTCTTGCGCGGCGCTGGGATATCGGCCTGCAGCGCATCGGCGTTGGCCACGCAGTCCGCCGCCAGCGGACAGCCGGGGCAGTTCGGCGCGCGCCGGGTGCACAGCGTGGCGCCGAGGTCCATGATCGCCTGGGTATAGTCGGACACGCGCTCGTGCGGCGTATAGCGCTCGGCGAGTTGCCAGAGCGGTTTTTCGTAGGCCGCGGAGCCGGGTACGGCGGTGATGGCGGCCAGACGCGCGATCACACGCTTGGCGTTGCCGTCCAATATCGGCGCCCAGACGCCGAACGCCTGGGCCACGATCGCGCCGGCGGTGGAGCGCCCGATGCCGGGCAACGTCATCAGCGTTTGCACGTCGCGCGGTAACGCGCCCCGATGCTCGGCCACGATCCATTTCGCCGCCGCGTGCAGGTTGCGGGCCCGCGCGTAGTAGCCGAGCCCCGCCCAGCGCGCCATGACGTCGTCGGCCTGGGCCGCGGCCAGCGCCCACACATCGGGGAAACGCGCCATGAAGGCGTTGAAATAATCGATCACGGTCGCGACCTGGGTCTGCTGCAGCATGATCTCGGCCACCCACACGCGATACGGCGTGCGCGGATGCTGCCAGGGCAGATCGTGCCGGCCGTGGCGATCGAACCACGCCAACAGCCTGGCGTCGATGCGGGCGGGGGCGCGCTCGGGAATTGCGTGTGTCATGGCGTCGGCTTGTCGTTCGCATCGTCGCGGTGCTGCGCCAGGCGCTCGATTGCCGTGGCGGTGGCCACGACCTGTTCGCGTAGAGCCCGCGCAATCGCCCAAGGCCCGATCAGCGGCGGAACCCACAAATCGGGCACGATACGGGCCCGGAATTCCAGTTCGGTGGCGTGTTCGCCGTCGGGCTTAAAGCGCCAGTGCGCATTCCCCGACGACAGATCGCCGCGCCCGGGCACCACCGTCATGTCGATACGCTTAGGCGGGTCGAGACGATAACGCATGACTTGGCGCAGCGTCTTGCAATACCACAGCACGCACAGCCGCATACGCGAGGCGAGCTTGTCGGCGCCGATCAAGCGTGTGGATTCGATCATCGCCGAATAGTCGGGCAGGCGCTCGAAATCGATCGCCGCGGCATAGGCCGGGCCGGCGGGTGCGGCGATATGCACCCGTGCCGTCACGCGATAGGCTTCGTGCTCGTGGTCGACATGCAGACGCTCGATGCTCGCCGCATGCGCCGCACCGGCGGTCAGAATCAGCCCGCCGACGAGCCATACCCGCCGGCTTCGGAGTAAACGTGTGCCGGTCCGCATATACGTCCGATCAGCCGGCCGCGCCCGCGGGCCGCGCGGTTGGCTTGCGGGCGCGACGCATATCGAGCGTATACGACGGCGCGAGCAGCGGGCCCTGCACGCGCATCGACACCGACAGCCCGGCCAACGGCGCCAGGCGTTGGTCGGCGCCGGCCGCGATATTCAGCATCAGCGTATAGTCGAGCCGGTTGTCCGGCAGGCTGTAGCTGCCCCGGCCGTGGCCGGTGAAGGCCGCGCCATGAATCGAGAAATCGCGGCTGCTGATCATCCCGTTGTCGATAACGAACCGCCCGCCAAGACGCCGAAACGCCGTGGCGCCTTCGTCTTCGACGTCATTCCGGCTCGCGCCGTCGCCGCTTTCGCGGGCGGCGAGCAGCAGCCCGGCGAGATCGAAGCCGTTGATCCGGCCGTGATCCAGCGCCAGGCGCGCACTACCGGAGAGGCTGCGCTTGAGCTCCGCCACCTGCCGGCCGATGGCGTGTAGATCGATATCGGCATCGGCATCGCCTTCGAGCCGGTGGCTGCCGGCCGTGTCGACCAGCAACGGCTCCACGGCGACCCCGCGCAAACGCCCGGACAGGGTGTATTGCGGCTCGCCGCCGCCGGCATCCACCGCGCCGGCCAGCCGCAGCGAGCCGCCGTACAGATCGGCGGTCAGCGGCGCGACGCGCAGCACGCTGTTTTCGGACGATACGCGAGCCACGGCGTCGCGCACCTCGAGATTGGCCACAATCAGCGAACTCACGCGCAGACGGCCCCGCATACGCAGATGATGCAACGGGGCCAGATCGAACTCGGCGGCCTTTTGCGCCGCGCCGCCGCCGGCCCGGGCGGGTTGGCTGGTTTGCGCCTGCGCCGCGCTGCCCGGCGGCAGATAGTGGTCGATGTTCAGGGTGTCGAGGTTGAGATCGAAATTGTAGTGCGGATCGGCGAAATCGTGGACCTCGACGCTGCCGCTGAGCGTGCTTTGGTCGAGCTTGGCCGCGATCTGCTTGAAACGTACGCCGTGCGCGCCGCCCTCGAACTGGGCATCGAAACTGGCCGTGCTCAGCGCCGAGCCCGCCTGGGTCTCGGGCGGGTGCAGTTCCAGTTGTTGCAGCACCGAGCGCGGACTGAACTCGGCCACCGTGATGCGGCCGTTATAGGTCAGCCGATCGTTCAGCCCGGTGCCGTCGATGTTGCCGGTCATGCTCAGGCCGGCGCTTTGCAGGCTGACGTTATCCAGCGCGAAGCGGCCTGACTGGAGATCGAGATTGCCCGAAGCGCCGAGATTGGCTTCCTGTTCGCCGCCGGGCACGGCGGGTCCGCGCGCCAGCACATTCACGCTGAGCCCGGAAAAACGATAGAAGTGGTCGGCGATATTCGGCTCGATGCGCGAAACCATATAGACCGCCGCCGTGAAACCGGAACCCGGCCAGCTCAAATCGCCGGTCGCCTCGAGCCGAAACGGGCTGCCGTTGCTGATGCGCCCGGTTTCCAGGCTGGCGTCGTGCAGCCGGTAGTGACGCGCGTGGGCCGCATCGTCGTAGCGGATATCGGCGCCCGATATCTCCAGGGCGCTGATCTTGAGCGACGGCAACGGCAACTGTTCGGGTCTTGCCGCCCGATTCTTGACCGCGTGCGGTCCACGCTCGGGGGCCGGAGTCGCGGCCGTAAGCCGGTGCACGATGCTTTGCCAGTTGGTGCGGCCGTCGCCGTGGCGGACCAGCGCCAGATCGAGGCCGTTGATATTCAGGGTGCCGAGGCGCAAATGGCCGGTGAACAATGGCAGCACGCGCAGCGTGACGTGGCCGTTATGGATGCGCGCCAGCGGCCGATCGCCGAAACCGTCGGCGTTGGCAATCGTCACCGAGCCGAAGCGCACCGACGGCCAGGGCAGCAGCGACAGCCGGATCGGCCCGTCAATATCGACATCGCGCCCGATCGCGTCGGTCACCGCGGCATCGATGCGCGCCCGATAAGCATTGGGATGAACACTCAAACGCAGCACCGCCAGCGCCGCCGCGATCAGCACCACGACGACAGCCACGATGCCGATGGCGACCTTGACCCAGGTATTCATTCGATTTCTTCGCTCGCCGCGCGCGCTCGTCCCAAACCAGACACGCCGAAGGCCCAATACTATGCAGCCAGCCGGCATTGCGCGTTATTCTACCGTCCTAAACGGCACCGCCGCCCGTCCAACGAACCGGCAATTCTCATGCAGATCCAAGTTAACGGCCAAACCCAGGAATGCGCCGAACGCGCCACGCTGTCACAGTTGCTCGCGGAGCTGGGTTACGGCGAGCAGCGCGTCGCGATCGAACACAACGGCGAAATCGTGCCCCGCGAGCGGCGCGGCGAAACCACGGTTGCGGCGGGCGACCGGATCGAGATCGTGCACGCGATCGGCGGCGGGCAGGCCACCTCGGTTGCCGATGCCTTCACCGTGGCCGGGCGCACCTTCGCCTCGCGCTTGTTGGTCGGCACCGGCAAGTATGCCGATCTGGACCAGACCGAGGCCGCGATCACGGCCTCGGGCGCGGAGATCGTCACGCTCGCCATACGGCGCACACCCGCGTTGACCGATCCCAAGGCGCGCGAAGCGCGCAACCTGCTCGATGTCGTGCCGCCGGAGAAATACACCCTGTTACCCAATACGGCCGGCTGTTATACCGCCGAAGACGCGGTGCGCACCTGCCGTATGGCCCGCGAACTGCTCGACGGCCATAATCTGATCAAGCTCGAGGTGATCGGCGACGAGAAGACGTTGTATCCGGATGTTTCCGAAACGCTGGTCGCGGCGCGGGAACTGATCGCCGACGGCTTCGACGTCATGGTCTATACCAGCGACGACCCGATCGTCGCGCGCCGGCTGGAAGACATCGGCTGTTGTGCGATCATGCCGCTGGCCGGGCCGATCGGCTCGGGCTTGGGCATCCAGAACCGCTATAACGTGATCGAGATCGTGGAGAACGCGGGCGTGCCCGTGCTGGTCGATGCCGGTGTGGGCACGGCCTCGGACGCGGCGATCGCGATGGAACTCGGCTGCGACGGCGTGCTGCTCAACACCGCCATCGCCGGCGCGGCCAAGCCGGTGCTGATGGCCCAGGCCATGCGCCATGCCGTGATCGCCGGCCGTCAGGCGTTTCTGGCCGGCCGCATGCCGCGCCGGCGCTATGCCTCGGCCTCGTCACCGATGTCCGATCGGCCGTTCTGAACGCCCCGCGCCGGCCGCCGCGGCCAATGGTTCGACAACCCGGAGACAGGCTGTGGACCAGCCCACGCATCGTCGCATCCGCAGTTTCGTCAAGCGCGAGGGCCGGCTCACGCCCGGGCAGGAAAAGAATCTGGCCGAACTCTGGCCGCGCTACGGCCTGAGCCGGCCCGATGCGCCTATCGACTGGGCCGCCGAATTCGGCCGCGACGCGTATCGCACGCTGGAGATCGGCTTCGGCGCCGGCGAGGTACTGGCCGATCTCGCGATCGACAACCCGGCACGCGATTTCATCGGCATCGAAGTCTATCGCACCGGCGTCGGCCGCCTGCTCGGTGCGCTCGACGGTGCCGGCGCGAGCAACGTCCGGGTGTTTTGCGACGACGCGGTGGATATTCTCGCCTCGGCGTTTGCCGAGGGCGCGCTCGACGAAGTGCTGCTCTATTTTCCCGATCCCTGGCCCAAGAAACGCCACCATAAGCGCCGCATCGTGCAGCCCGTGTTCGCCGCCGAGATCGCGCGGGTATTAAAACCGGGCGGCCTCTGGCGGCTGGCCACCGATTGGGTGAATTATGCCGAGCACATGCGCGCGGTACTCGACGCGCACGCGGCGTTCGACAACGTCGGCGATCGCGATGGTTTCGTGAGCGATCCGCCCCGTCGCGACACCCGCTTCGAGAATCGCGGCATCAAAAAAGGCCATGTCGTGCACGACATGGCCTATCGTCGCCGCCCAGGTTAGATCGTCATGCCGCGGCGCGGTCTTCCGGCGCCGCGGATTATGGTAGGTCGCAGGCGTGGCGATAGTCCTCCAGCACCTGTGTAATCTTGTCGATGACAACATCGCCGGCGGCCATATGGGTCGCGCCGAGGCGCGCGAACTCATGCCCGGCGTATTGCCGCCACAGCGCGGCCGGCACGTGCAAACCCTCGAGGTTGTCGAACAGCCGATCGACGGCGCGGGCAACGCGCGGGTGCTGCCAGTAATAGCGAATACGATCGGAAAAACTGAACGCACGCAGCACGGCAAGCCGTTGCTCGTCGCCCTGGTAATAGCCGCGCCAGGCGTCCGGCTCCGCGCCCATCACCGCCTCGATCACGGCGCGCAAATCGGACCGGCACTCGGCCGGTAGCAGTTCGTCCTCGATCGCCGCCAGCGCGAACAAGCCCTCGCGTAAAGCGAAGGTAAGCGCCGGGCCGACCTTGAGAATGGCGAAATGATCGGCGACCAGCGCGGCGAGCGCGCCACGCGCCTGGTAGTCGGTCGAATGGGCCTCGAAGACGAGGCCGTCGTAGTCGTCGATCGCATCGACCAGCGCCGATGCTTGGGCCGGATCGTAGGCGATGGTGCTGGAATGGTCGAAATCCACGCCGGGCTGCACGACCACGGCGACCACGCGCGAAAACGCGTCGTCCAGGCCGCGTGCCGCGAACGCGGCGCGGTGGGTATCCACGGTTTCGGCCACGCGCGCCGGGCGTGTCACCGCCACCTGATCGAGCCCATCCGATTCGCCGCCCGGCACCGGCACTTCGGTGCCAATGACATAGGCCAGCCGCGCCGGGACCGGGGCGCGCCGCTCGGCGGCCGCCGCCAGCCGGGCCGCGCGCTCGGCCACGGTCACCGCCGCCAGCGGCTCCTCGTCGCCGGCCAACGCCATGGAGGCATCCAGATGCAGCTTGGAGAAACCGGCCGCGGCATAGGCTTCGACCAGCGCTTCGGCCTTGTCCATGGCGGCCTCGGCCGGTTCATGCTTCCACGGGTTGGGCCCGAGATGATCGCCGCCGAGAATCAGCCGGCGCGTATCGAAAGACACCCGCGCGGCGATATCTTCCACGAAGGCGCGGAAATCGACCGGGGTCATCCCGGTATAGCCGCCCTCCTGGTTGACCTGGTTGCAGGTCGCCTCGATCAGCACCTCGCGATCCGTATTTCGATCGAAACGCAGCGCGGCCTCGATCACCAGCGGATGCGCCGAACAGATCGAGCAGATGCCTACGGGGCGGCCGGCGCGGTTTCGGGCAAGCAGTTTCTTCATGACATTGGCTCTAGAGAGGATATTCGGTAATTACGGGCCGGCCCACGGTATGCCGGCGCATGAACGCATCGAGTTCGGCGCGCGTCGCGGTGCCTTCCATCGGCCCTTTCTTGCCGACCGCGCAGGCCCCGGCGGCGTTGGCGTAGCACAGCGCATCCTCGACCGCCAGGCCGGCATCGCGCAGCGCCACATAGGTCGCGCCGAAACAATCGCCCGCCCCGGTCGGGTCGATCTCCTCGACCGCGTAGCCGGGCATGTCGATCCGGCGCTCGCGATCGTAGTAACGCGCGCCGGCCGCGCCTTTCTTGATCACGATCTCGGATACGCCGTTGGCGAGACTCTCGGCGACCGCGGCCTGTTCCGTGTCGGCCCCGGTCAGCAGCATCAGTTCGCCTTCGCTGGGCAACAACACGTCCGTGTATTCGAGCACGTAATGCAGCGCATCGCGCATCTCGGGCAGATCGAGCATCTCCTTGCGTACGTTCGGATCGAACGACACGCGCCCACCATGCGCCTTCACCGCGTCCACCGCCTTGTGCATGGCATGGATCATGTGGAAAGAGAACAGCGACGAACCCATGACATGGAACAACGCGCAGCCGGTCAGCCGGGCGGCGTCCACCGCATCGGTATCGATCCGGGCACAGGCGGCATGGGTGATGTGATAGATGAAATCACGCTCGCCGCTGGCATGATAAGTGACGAACGCGGTGCCGGTGGTCTGATCGTCCAGCATACGGATCGCGTCCGTGTGCACGCCGTCGGCCGCCAGCCGGTCGCGCGTCATGCGGCCGAAATCGTCGTTGCCGACGGCCCCGATGATGCCGGCCGCGATGCCGACCTTGGCGACCTGATCGATGAATATCGCCGGCGCGCCACTGGGGAACGGGCCGACCAGCGGGCCGGGCGCGGCGAAACTCTGGTCGCGCTCCACGGCCATGATCTCCACCAGGATCTCGCCGAGCGTCATGATCCGGGGCGCGCCGCTCATCGATTCGCACTCGGCTGACGCGCGCGCCAGGCGCGGCCGTAAGCATCCGCCGCCTTCATGGCGGCCAGATAATCGGCCTCGCCATAGGCGATCGGCTCGTTGAACGTGCATTCACCGGAGCGCGTCATGCGTTCGACCGCGACCATCAGCTTGGCGTCGTCGTAGTGCTCGAGCCCGAGATCGGCGAGCGTCAGCGGCAGGCGCACCGAATGACAAAAGGCATAGATCGTTTCGACGGTCGCGCTGTCCTTGTCGGTGAGAAATAACGACGCCAGCACGCCGAAGGCGACCTTTTCGCCATGCAGCAAATGGTGTGTCTCCGGCCATTCGGCGATGCCCTGGTGAAATCCATGGGCCGCCCCCAGGCCGCCGCTTTCGAAGCCGATCGTGCTCATCAGCGTGGCCGCCTCGACCACGTGCTCCAGCGCCGGCGTGACCAGCCCGTCGTCGCAGTGCGCCAGCGCCAGCGGCGCGTATTCGAGCAGCGTGTCGTAGCACAGGCGCGCCACCGCGTGCGCGGTGAACGTCGAGGCATAACCCGTGAAATTGATCGTGCGGGTCACGAACGCCGACTCGGCTTCCAGCCAGGTGGCCAGCGCATCGGCGATACCGGCCGATAGATACCGCGCCGGCGCCGCCGCCACGACCGCCGTGTCGACCAGGACGAGATCCGGGTTGGCCCGGCCGTGGATATCGCGGTCGACCGTGTGTTCGGGCGTGTAGACCACGGCGTTCTTGCTGCACGGCGCATCGGACGCGGCGATGGTCGGCACCGCGATCATGCGCACGCCGGGCGTAAAATAGGCCGCGCCCTTGGCCGTATCGATCGCCTTGCCGCCGCCGACGCCGATCACCACGTCGTGACCGGCCTCGACGAGAAGGCCGGCGGCGCGTTGCATCTCGGCTTCGGTGGATTCACCGCCGAAATCGAAGAACGCATGCACGAGTTCGTTGCCCAGAATGGTGTCGAGTCTAGGCCTCATCCATTCGGCAATGCCGGGATCGAGCACGATCAGTGCATTGGAACCCAGGATATTGGCGTGCTTGGCCAGCTCGCCGAGGGCGTCGGCGCCCTGGATGTAGCGGGCGGGAAAGATGGCGCTGGTGATCATGACGGTATTCGCGGTGGTTCTTGCAGGAATGGATGGAAGTCAAGCCGTGGCGCGGCCGCGCGAGAACACGGCGGCCGTCTCGTCGGCCGTTTCGGCGGCAAATCCCGAGGCCGCGAGGGTCGCCGTGAGCGGTACCGTCAGCGACGGCGCGACGATCACGATATCCAGCCCTTCGAGCGCGCACGTCAGCGCCTCGGCCGCCAAGGCGTCGGCGAGTACGCCGCAACACAGGTCCGCGCGCACGGCGATGCGTCGGTAATGGCGTCCGGTGGCGGTGTCGGCGAGCGTGCGCTCGTTGAGCGGAACGAAGGCGACATCGATCGCGAGCCCCGGGTCGGGTTCGCCGAGGCAGATGCCTTCGGCGGCACGATAACGGCCGCCGGTCAGCACCAGTTCGGTAACCGGATAGATCGCGGTCTGGGCGGCCACGGCCGGTGCATCGCTGACCGCGACCAGATCCGGGCGCTGGGACACGGCCGGCAACAGCCGCTGCGCCAGCAGCGCGCCGCCGAGAAAAACCGTGCCCCGCCCGGGCAACCAACCGACCAGCCGCTGATGCACGCGCAGCATTTCATCCGCCGCGGGACTTGTCGATGCGGCCCCGGCCGCGCGCGGCGATCGTAGACCGCGCGCGCTCACCGCGCCGCCGAACGAGCGAATCACATAACCGCGCTCTTCCAGATAGCCGAGGTCGGTGCGGATGGTAACCACCGAAACATCGAACTCGTCGGCCAGTTCATTGACCCGTACCGAGCCTTCGGCCCGCACGCGTTCGGCAACGCGCAGGCGCCGCTTGAGTGCCGTATTCCGATCCCGCATCTTATTTTCGTTTCGAAAGACGAATTAAGCCTACTCGAAAGAAAGGCTGGAGCGAAAGCGACTTTGACCGAGTCGAACCAGCACCGAATCGCAGAGCCTGGTGACCGCTAACTGTTTTCGTTTGAAAAACAGACCGGTACACTCGAAGCAAAAACAGCGCGATTGGAGCGAGCATGCATCGCCGGCGTACGCCGGCCATACGCCAAGCGGCGTACGACGCGCCGATCACGAACGCAACCGAGAGCGCGAGCGATCGGATTGTCTCGATGCCGAGTGGCATTGCTGTCCGGTCGCGGCCTTGCCGGGCCAGGGCAGGACCGCGCGAAACGCCGGCCGACCGGGTCGTTTAGCCGGTCGCTTCCTCGGTGGGCGCTTCGTGCAGCACCATACGCAGAAACTGGCGGGTCCGCTCTTCGGCGGGTGCGGTAAAAATCTGCGACGGCTCCCCTTGCTCGAGAATCCGCCCATCGCAGAAAAAACACACCCGATCGGCCACATCGCGGGCAAAACCCATTTCATGGGTCACGATCAGCATGGAGAGATCGTGCTCGGCAGCCAAATCCTTGATCACCTCAAGCACATCGCCGACCATCTCCGGGTCCAATGCCGAGGTCGGCTCATCGAACAACAGCAGCTTCGGCCGCATCGCCATCGCGCGGGCGATCGCCACGCGCTGTTTCTGGCCGCCGGACAGCGAGTTCGGATAGGCTTCGCGCTTGTCGCTCAGACCCACCCGCGCAAGCAGTTCGTCGGCCCGCGCCTCGGCCTCGGCGCGTGAAAGCCCGGCGACCTTCATCGGCGCTTCGATGATGTTGCGCAGCACCGTCATGTTGGGAAACAGATTGAAGTGCTGGAACAGCATGCCGACATCGCTGCGCATTTTTCGCAGATATTTTTCTCCCGCCGGCCGTAGTTCGCCCGCGCGCGAGCGCTCGTGCCAGAGCGGTACTTCCGAGAGATAGACCACGCCTTTCTGGATATCCTCGAGCGTCATCAGGATACGCAGCACGGTCGATTTGCCGGACCCAGAGGGCCCCATGAGCACGACCCGTTCGCCTGGCGCCATCTCGAAATCGAAATCGCGCAGGACGATCGTGTCGCCGAAACTTTTGGTGACTTTGTCGAAGCGGACGATCGGTTTCATTTGAGTGCGATGCCGGCGCGCGGCAACTTTTTCTCCAGATAGCGGACGGCGGTGGCCGCAACCGCCGTCAGAATTAAAAACAATACCCCGACCAAAGTCAGCGGCAGCATATAGCGGAAGGTGCGATCGCCGACGATCTTGGCGGCGCCCAGCATTTCGAGCACGGTGATCGCCGACAGAATGGGCGTGTCCTTGATGATCGAGATCAGATAGTTGGCCAGCGCCGGCACAATACGCGGAATGGCCTGCGGCACGATGACGTCGCGGTAGGTCCGCCAGGCGCCGAGATTGAGCGCGCGCGCGGCTTCACGCTGGCCCCGCGGCACCGCTTCGAGACCGGCCCGGTAGACTTCGGACGTATAAGCGCTGTATTGGATGCCGAGCGTGATGATGCCGGTCTCCAGCGCCGGTAGCGTGATGCCGTAATCCGGCAATATGTAGTACAGAAAATAGAGCTGGATCAACAACGGCGTATCGCGCACAAACTCGACGATGAAGGCGATCGGCCAGGACACGGCGCGTAGCGGCACGCCGCGCAGCAGCGCGAAGACCAGCCCCAGCGCCATGGCGATCAGAAAGCCGAAGATGGTGGCCAGGATGGTGATTTTCATGCCGATCAAGAGAATCGGCAGGATTGACAGGGCAAAAGCCTCCGGGCTGGACAGGTCCCAGTGAAAACCGAACAACATCAGCGGGTGGCCTCGCGTCCGGAAACCCCGCGCAAATAGCGCTCGAGCAGGCGCATGGCGGCCATCAACACGAGCGCCATGGCAAAGTACAACAGCAGCGTGAGGATCAGGATCGGCAAGGTTTCGAGGGTTCGATTACGCAGATTGTCGGCGGCGAATGCCAGGTCGGCGAGGCTGATCAACGACACCAGCGCAGAATCCTTGAGATTCTGGATCGCCAGATTGCCGAACGGCGGCATCATCTCGATCAAGGCCTGCGGCATCAGGATGCGCCACAACGTTTGAATGGGCGTGAAGTTGAGCGCGGTGGCCGCTTCGTACTGGCCGGCGTCAACCGAATTGAGCGAACCACGCACCACCTCCGCACCATAGGCGCCGATGTTGAGCGACAGCGCGAGCACGCCCGCCACCTCCGGCGACAGCCGAATACCGATGATCGGCAGCGCGAAGTACAGCCAGAACAACTGCACGAGCAGCGACGTACCGCGAAAGATCTGGACATAAAGCCCCGCCAGCCAGCGCCAGCCGGCAAAGCGCGCGGTGGAGCCGATGCCGGCGGCGAAGGCAAGAATGGCGCCGCCGGCGGTCGAGGCCAGCGTGATCCAGGCCGTGACCTCGGCACCGTAAAGCAGCGGCGGCAGAAGACTAAGCCAGTCCATCGGCGCTACCGCGCTCGGCTTTGATCAGCACGGATTGTTCGCGCATGCCGCGCACACGCGAACAATCCGCAGCCGAAGGCTCGCGAAAGATGGCCCACGTCTTAATCCGACGAGGCGCTACACAGCTGTTCGGTGGTCTTTGCGTCGACCAGGTCGATGGAATGCTCGTCCAGGCCGTAGTGCTTGAGGGTCTGCTTCCACTCTTTCGTCTGCTGCACCGCTTTCAGATTCTTGTTGAATGCCTTGCGCAGCTTGTCGCTATCCGAATTGAAGGTGAAGGCGCCCCAACTGCGCACCGGCTCGCCGTTGATCACCGGATCGTTAAACGGTTCGGCTTCGATCGTCCTATCCGACTTTTTGGCCAGACGGGCCACCGTGAGTTGGGTCCCCGCATAGGCGTCGACGCGACCGGAAGCCACCGCGGAAGCGGCGTCGGTGTTGGCCCGGAGCATCACCAACTGGGAATCCGGAATACCGAGCTTGTGCGCGAATTCGAGCTGATCGGCGCCGGAGACGATGCCCATCTTGAGATCATCGTTCTTCACGAAGTCCTGATAGCCGTGGATGTCTTTGGGATTGCCCTTCTTGACCATCAGGCCTTCGCCGTAGGTCGTGTTCGGAATCGAGAAGTCGACCTGGGAACAGCGCTGCGGCAGCACCGCCTGCGAGGCGGCCACCATATCGACACGGCCGGCCTTGAGCGCCGGAATCAGAGAGCCGAACGGCACGACCGTCCACTGGATATCGTCGATACCCATGCGCTTCAGGACCATCTTGGCGGTGCTGGGGCCGAAGCCCTCCGCCTTGCCCTGGGCATTCATGAAGCCGTACGGAATTTCGTTGGCGACTGCGATCCGGATATAGCCGCGGTCCTTGATGTCCTGCAACGAGGCCGCCGAGGCCGCTGCGCTCACCACCACGGTCAGTGCCAGCAGAACAAGCGCATGCACAAACCGGGTTAGGGGTCGGCTTCTACTCATGGTGATATCTCCCTCTGTTATTTATCGACGTTTTCCGATACACGCGCTACTCGGCCGCGGCACGGTTCGATCGCTTGCGCGATCTATCGATATCTAACATGCAACAACGACGCGAACCTGGCAAACGCTGTACAGCACATGAATATAGCCGCCGCGCCCGCGAGCCGCGCCAGGAACGCCCCCATCCCGTAATCCCGGGCGCTCAGCCCGCCGCCTTCGCGGCGCCGGCCTGCGCCTCGGCCGACACATAGCGATAATATTCAATGCCGACGTCGCGGAAGTCCGAGCGGTCGGTCTCGCCGATTCGGTCGACCACGAACTCGTCGCTGGCCGGAGCGGCCTGCACGTCCGCCGGGTGGCCGTCGTGCAAGGCCGCGTACTGATTGGCGTCCAGCTCGACCGGCGTGCCCAGCGCCTGAGAGAAATTGATCCGCGCCGCGGCCTCTTCCCAGCCTTCGGCCACGCGCATCGGCAGCGCCTCGGCCGCGTCGCCGCTGCCATAGCCGAGCGCCAGCCAGTGCTGCCCGCCGAGGTTGAGCGCCTCGCCATGCGCCTGGGTGAACCCGGCCGCCAGCCAGGCCGGCAGCGCCGCGGTATAAAGGTTGCCGAGGTCGCGCATCATCTCGCTGCCGAGCGAGAGCTTGCCCGCGACGAGGTTCTGCCACAGCTCGGTCTTGCGCAGATAACGCATCAAATCGCCGGCCAGCGGAAACGCGTCCTGGCCGGATTCACCGGCCGCCACGCGGGCGCGCATATCCGGCGTCGCACTCGAAATTTCCGCCAGCAGCGCATCGGCATCGATGCTCGCGGAACCGGCATAATCGGCGAGTTCGGCGCGATTGTCGGCATCGCCGTCGGCAAGCGCGAATAAGTAGGACATGGCCCAGCCGGCCGAGGGCATGCGGTGATACGGACGATGCATGAACACCGCGTCCACCGAATGAAAATAATCGGCCTGCCGGCCGCCGCGACGCGCGAGCATGGCGTTGATCGCGGCCCGTGTGGCATCGATGTAGCAACTGGTCGAATAGCGGCCATTGAACACCGGCAAATCCTGCATCTGACCGTCCGCGCGCGGCGGCTGGCCGCGGAAGCGCGCAAACGGTTTGCGGAAATCGACCATGCGATAGTCCGAAGCACTGCCGGAACCGGCCAGATCCACGTGCAGCAGCTTCGGCTCGGCCTCGAGCAGAATCGCGACCGCGCCGGCGCCCTGGGTCGGTTCACCGGAGGAGCCGCGTTCGTATTCGGCGATGTCCGAGCAGACCACGATCGCCTTGCGATCGGCGCCGTCGGTGGCCAGGTAGCGCAGCGCGCCTTTGAGCGCGTACACGCCGCCGAGGCAGGCATGTTTGTATTCCGGCACCTCGCACGCGCGCGCCATGGCCGGTAGATCGTGCGCGGCCAGCGCATCGTCGAGCATGCCCTTGACGATCACCGCGCCGGCCGAATTGTCGCTCGACGACTCGGTGCCGAGCGCGAGATAGCCGACCTCGCGCGGATCGATTCGATAGGCCTCGATCAGGCGCCAAACCGCGTTCGCGGCCAGCGTGTACACACTCTGTTCCGGCCCGCGCATACGAAAGCTGCGGCCCACGACCTTGCGCACCTTGTCCCAGGGCTGGTCGTTCCACGCACACCAGTCCTCGAGGTTGACACGATATGGCGGCAGATAAAGCGCCAGTCCACTGATTCCCGGCATGATTGTTCCCGTCGTCTGGCGGCGCGCGAAACGCGTGCCCTATGGATTTCTACCCCCCTTATGCTAGCAAATGGTGCACTGTGCAGCCGACGATCGATCGGCGGCCTCTTTTTCGGTCTCGGCATGGCCCTGAACGATGGCGTATCCTTGCGCGCGAAATCGTCCGGGAACCGATGGCAGATCGAACATGAGCCAGGCCACTGCGCGCGCTCACAGCAATATCGCGCTGATCAAGTACTGGGGCAAGCGCCGCGGCCCGCGCAACCTGCCGGCGGTCGGCTCGATCTCGGTCACGCTGGACGCGCTGTACACCGATACCACCGTGGTCTTCGATTCCGCTCTGGACGCCGATCGCGCCGAACTCGACGGCCGGCCGGCCGATGCCGCGCGCCTGACGGCGTTTCTCGATCTCGTGCGCGAGCGCGCCGAGATCGATACCCGGGCCTCGATCGTATCGGCGAACAATTTTCCCACCGGCGCCGGCCTGGCCTCGTCGGCTTCGGGCTTCGCCGCGCTGGCGCTGGCCGCGAGCACGGCGGCCGGGCTCGAACTCGATCCGCGCGAGCTGTCGATTCTGGCGCGCCAGGGCTCCGGCTCGGCGGCGCGCTCGATCTTCGGCGGATTCGCCGAGATGTATCGCGGCGAACAAGACGACGGCAGCGACGCGTTCGCCGAGCCGATGCTGGCGCCGGCCGACTGGCCGCTCGAAATCGTGGTGGCGGTCACCGACCTGGCGGCCAAGGCGGTCAATTCCTCCATCGGCATGAGCCATCTCGACCGGCGCTCGGACTACTACGGCGCCTGGGTCGAGCATTCCGAAGGCGATCTGGCCGCGATGCGCGAAGCGATCACCGCGCGCGATCTGGAAACGGTCGGCGCGCTCACCGAGATGAGCTGTCTCAAGCTGCACGGGCTGATGATGTCGACCCGCCCCGGCCTGATCTACTGGAACCCGGCCACCGTCGCAGCCATCCAGGCGGTGCGCGGCCTGCGCGCGGCCGGTATCCCGGTCTATTTCACGATCGACGCGGGGCCGCAGGTCAAGGCGCTGTGCGCGCCCGGGCACGGTGAAGCGGTCGCTCGCGAGCTCGAAAGCGTACCCGGCGTGCTCGAAACCCGGCGCAGCGCGCTGGGCCCGGCCGCGCGCCTTCGCGCATGAACAAGGCCGCGCCGATCGTCGCGAGCGCCCCGGGCAAGCTGTTCCTGATCGGGGAATACGCGGTGCTCGAAGGCGCCCCGGCGATACTGGCCGCGGTCGATCGCCGCGCCCGCGTCACGCTCGCCGACGCGTCCGACGGCCATTGGCGTCTGAGCGCGCCCAATCTCGATATCCATCGGCTGGCGCTCGGCGTTGACGGACGGGCGCCGCCGGATGCCGGCGATGGTCTACGCGACCGGCTGCGCGTGTACGACGCGGTGCTCGCCCATGTCGCCGCCGAACTGGGTACGCCGCTACCGCCGCTGGATGTTCATATCGATACCACGGATTTCGCCCGCGACGGGCATAAGCTCGGGCTGGGGTCGAGCGCGGCGGTGGCCGCCGCGTTGACCCAGGCCCTGCTCGTGCGCGCCGGGATCGATGACGTGGATCACGCGCGGCTCGCGCGGCTGGCGATCGCGGCGCACCGCCAGGCCCAGGGCGGCACCGGCAGCGGCGGCGATGTCGCCACCGCCGTCTACGGCGGCATCATCGGCTATACCCAGGGCCGCCCCCCCGCTTCGCTGCAATGGCCCCCCGGGTTGACCGTGGTCGCGGTCGTGACCGGTACCGGCGCCCGCACGACCGACCTCGTAGGGCGCGTCCAGACATATGCCGGGGTTCACCCTAGGGGATTCGCCTCCGATATCGCCCGGCTCGCCGCGCTCGCCGAGAACGCCGCCGACGATCTCGGCCAGGCGACGTGTTTCGCACGTTTGGCGCGCGAATATTTCGAGGCGCTGATCGCGCTCGACCGCCATGCCCATGCCGGTATCGTAAGCGCCCGCCATCACGAACTGCATGCCATGGCGGCCCGCCACGGCGCGGTGTTCAAGAGCTCCGGCGCCGGCGGTGGCGACGTCGGCCTGCTGTTGGCCACGCCGCATGTGAACCAGAGCGCGCTGCGCCGCGATTTCGATGCCGCCGGGGCACAAATCATCGAGCTCGGTTTTGCCGCGCCCGGGGTCGCGATCGAGGGTCCGGCGGGCCGGCGCGAGCCGGCGCGAACGAGGACAGGCGAACCCGGGCTGCGCTAGACTTATGTATTAGACAACGATATCGACGCGGTGCCGGTATCGTGAACCATTCAGCGCGAGCTTTGCATGAGCCATTCCCGTATTCCCCAATTCTACAAGTTCTCGGTCGCCGATCGCCTACGCGCCCTGCTCGAGCGCGACGTGATCAGCGAAACCGAATACGACATGCTGGTCGACGGCACGCATCTGCTCGATGCGGACAAGGCCGACCGCCTGATCGAGAACGTCATCGGCGCCTTTGGGCTGCCGATGGGTTTGGGCCTCAATTTTTCGATCAACGAGCGCGACTATCTGATCCCGATGGTGGTCGAGGAACCTTCGATCATCGCCGCGGTATCATCGGCGGCGAAGTTGGTGCGACGCGCCGGCGGCTTCACTTCGACCGCCGAACGCCCGATGCTGATCGGTCAGATCCAGGTCGTCGACGTGCCGCACGCGGCCCACGCCAAGCAGGCGATCCTGCAGGCCAAGGAAGAGATCCTGAATCTCGCCAACAGCCTGCATCCCAACATGGTCGCGCGCGGCGGCGGCGCGCAGGACGTGGAAGTGATCACCCACGGCGCGACCGCCGGGCACGGCGAGATGCTCGTGGTGCACCTGATCGTGGATACCCGCGACGCCATGGGCGCGAATCTGGTCAATACCATGTGCGAGGGCGCCGCGCCGTTGATCGAGAAGATTTCCGGCGGCGAGGTATTCCTGCGTATTCTGTCGAACCTGACCGATCGCGCGCTGGTACGGGCGCGCTGCGTGATTCCGCCGAGCCTGCTGGAAGCCGGCGAATATGCGGGCGCCAAGGTCCGCGACGGCATCATCCTCGCGAACGAATTCGCCGAAATGGACCCCTACCGCGCGACTACGCACAACAAAGGCATCATGAACGGCATCGACGCGGTCGCGATCGCCACCGGCAACGACTGGCGGGCGATCGAGGCGGCGGCCCATGCGCATGCCGCGCGCACCGGGCGTTACCGGTCGCTCACGCGCTGGTACGCCGATGATGCCGGTCATCTGGTCGGCGAATTGGAGCTGCCGATCAAGGTCGGCACGGTCGGCGGCCAGGTCGAGTCCAATCAAGCGGTCAAGATCGCGCATCGCGTGCTCGGCATCGAATCGGCCGCCGAACTGGCCGAGATCATGGGCGCGGTCGGCCTGGCCCAGAATTTCGCCGCGATCAAGGCGTTGTCGACCCACGGCATCCAGCGCGGGCATATGACCCTGCACGCGCGCAGCGTGGCCATGGCCGCCGGCGCGACCGAGGCCCAGTTCGACGAGGTCGTGGACCGGCTGATTGCCGGCGGCGACATCAAGGTCTGGCGCGCGCGAGAGATCCTGACCGAACTCGACCGGGGCCCGAGTGTCGCCCCGCGTGCCGGCGGCGCGGCCCGACGCGCCCAGCCGGAAATCGTCGGCCACGGCGACGCGGTCGGCGACATGGGTTACGGCAAGATCATCGTGCTCGGCGAGCATTCGGTGGTCTACGGCCGGCACGCCATCGCCGCGCCGATCCCGCTCAACGTACGCGCCGAGGTGCGCGCGCAGGCCGAACAAATCGATCTGCTGATCCCCCGCTGGGGCGTGGAGATGCGCTTCTCCGAACCCCACGGCAAGATCAGTTCGCTACACGAGTCGATTACGCTGATCGCCGAACGACTCGGCGTGGCCGACCGCGGCATGCGCATCGACGTGTTTCCGCGCGTGCCGCGCGCCAACGGCCTGGGTGCGTCCGCGGCCCTGGCGGTGGCCGTGATCCGGGCCATGGCGCGCTGTTTCGATATCCGCCTGTCCGAACGCGAAATCTCGAATCTCGCCTTCGATGTGGAAAAGATCGCCCACGGCACGCCCAGCGGTATCGACAATACGCTGGCGACGTTCGGCCGGCCGATTCTGTTCCAAAAGGAAAACCCGACCGCCCGGCCCGAGATTCGCGATCTGGCCACGGCGCGCCCGATTCCGGTGGTGATCGGCCTGTCGGGCGTGGCCACGTTGACCGCGCAAACCGTGGGCAACGTGCGCGCGGCCTGGCGGAAGAGTCCGGGGCGTTATGAAGCCATCTTCGACCAGATCGACGGCTTAGCGCTGGCCGGCGTGGATGCCCTGGCGCGCGGCGATATCGCGGAACTGGGCGATTTGATGAACATCGACCACGGCCTGCTCAACGCGCTCCAGGTATCCTCGTGGGAGATCGAGGAACTGGTCGAGATCGCCCGTACCAGCGGCGCGCTCGGTGCCAAACTCACCGGCGGCGGCGGCGGCGGCGCCATGATCGCGGTCGCCGAAGACGATAAAATTCAGGCTGTGGCCTCGGCGATGCGGGTCGCGGGCTACAACTCCTTCATCACGGAGATTCGCTCATGAGCATGAATAGGGACGCCGGTGCCGCCAAGGTCGTCTCCTTCGACGATGAACCGCTGATCCTGGTCGACCGGGACGACAACGTGATCGGCCATATGCCCAAAGTCGAGGCTCATCTCGGCGAGGGGGCACTGCACCGCGCCTTCTCGATATTTTTGTTCAACAGCGCGGGCGACGTGCTGATGCAGCAGCGCGCGGGCGCCAAACAGCTCTGGGGCGGTTTCTGGTCGAACAGCGTATGCAGCCACCCGCGCCGGGGCGAGCGCGTCGACCAGGCGGCCAAGCGCCGGCTGCGCGAAGAAATCGACGTCGATGCCGAGGTCACTTATCTCTACAAATTCGAGTACCACGCCCGGTTCGGCGAGGGCGGCGCCGAACACGAAATGTGCTCGGTGTTCGCCGCGCGCTCGGACGCTCCGGTGGCCGGCAACCCCAACGAGATCGCCGACTTCGCGTTCATTTCGCCGGCGCGGCTGGACGCCGAATTGGCCGCCTACCCCGATCGCTACACGCCGTGGATCAAGATGGAGTGGCCGCGCATCCGCGAAGCGCATTGGTCGACGGTGACCGGGCTGCTTTCCGACTAATACCAAACTGCAAAACAAGGATATAAAAGGAAGACAAAAACAGTCCGCAAATAAACGCGAAAACGCAAATTAAAACTAATTTTCTTTATTTTGCGTGCTTTTGGCGTTTATTTTCGGACTTTCTCTTTTTTTATCGGTTATCGTTACCTCATTATAACGGCTGGTATAAGGGCCGCTGTTGACGTTGCATACGGCAACAGGCCCTGAGATCAGCCCGTCGAGCCGGCGGGCACGTTCGGGATCGGCGGGTATTTTCTCAGTTGGGCGTGAAACTGCTCGATGAAGCCGTCCGCGCCCTTTTCCTGAATCGAACTGGTGTATTGGCCGCGCTTCAAGGCCAGATCGCTCACGCCCTTGGCGACCACGTTGACGATCTTCCAGTTACCGCCGTTGTTATCGAGTACGTAGTTGATCGGAATCTCGTCGCCGTCGGACACGATCACCGTATTGACCTGACGACGGCCGCCGGGCGCGTCCTTGACGTCCTTGATCTTGAAGATTTGGCCGCTGTAGCTGTCGAAACGCGACGCATAGGTGGCCAGCGTGTCCGCGCGGAACATCCTCTGGTATTCCTGTTGCTGCTGCGGGCTGAGTTCGGCCCATGCGCTGCCCAGCGCCAGTTTGGCGATACGATTCAGATCGAAGGACTGATCGATCACCGGCGCCAGCTTCTTATAGCGACCGGCGAAGCCGAGCGGCTTGCCCTGTTTCATGGTAGCGATCAACTGGCTGTCGAGATTCTCGACCACACTGCGCGCCGGCTCGGCGGCCGCCGCCGTCCATACGCACACACAGGCAAGGATCACGCCCGTGGCCGCCAGGCCGCGGAACAAACGCATCACTTTTTTCATCTCGAATTCCTTGACTCAATCCAGACAGCATCGCCGTGCAGCATGCCTGTCGATATGGGGGCCGACGGCCGACCCATCAAGCAAATTAGGCCGTAGGCCAGGTGTCTGTATCCTGAACATATCGGCCGGGCACGGCGCTTGCGAGCGGCTCAAGAACGGCGATAGGCCCGCCCGCGCCAAGCGGTGCGCACACCACGCCAGTAGCGCAGCGCGGACGACCAGGTCATGGCCAGATAGATCGTGCCGATCAACGGCAGGGCCAGCGCCCACAGGCGCGACAGACCGTAATAGGTCAGCGTCGGCATATAGCTCACGACCATGCCGCCCCACGCCGCCAGCGCCAACCCGCGGGCTAGGGGATCGCCGAATAGCAGGGCGAGCGGCGGCGCCCAAAACATCAGCGCCATGACGACGGTGCAGCCCGCCAGCAACCAGGGCGAATAGCGCAACTGGCTGTAAGCCGAGCGCGCGACCATGGCGTGAATACCGTCGAAATCATCGTAGCCGCGCAGACTGACGGCCGCATGCGTCACCCCGACCCAGGTCCGCCCGCCGGCCCGGCGCACACAGCGGGCCAGTGTACAGTCGTCGATCACCGCATCGGCGAGCGCGCCGAAGCCGCCGATGCGATCGAGCATCGCGCGGTCGATCAATACACAGCCGCCGGCCGCCGCGGCGACATAGGGCGAACCCGTGTTGGACAGCGCGAACGGATACAGCAGCTTGAAGAAATAGATGAAGGCCGGGATCAGCAAGCGCTCGGCGAGGCTGATCATGCGCAGCTGCGCCATCAGCGAGACCATCTGCCGGTCGTCGACGATCGCTTTCGTCTTGAGCCCCGCGATCGTGCCGGGCGCGATCCGGATATCGGCATCGAGCAACAGCACGCGCGTCGTGGTCACCCGCGTGCGCGCCTGCTCCAGCGCCCATAACTTGCCGGTCCATCCTTCCGGCAAGGGCCGGCCCTGGATGACGCTCAAGCGCTCGAGCGCGGCGGCGCGCGCGATTTCCGCCGTGCCGTCGCTCGAGTTGTCGTCGATCACGATCACGCTGAGCCCCGGCCCCTGGCGCGCCAGCGCGGTCAGCGTTTGCGCCAGCGAATCGGCTTCGTCGCGCGCCGGGATCAGCACGGTCACATCGGACAGGTCCGCAGCCGCGGCATCGGCCTCATCCGCGACGAAGCGCTCGCGCAACAGCCACGGCAGCCAGGGCTGGGCCAGCAGGCCGAGCCAGACGATCAGTGAAATTAGAACCAGGATCGTGAATATCATGTCATCGGATACAAAAAAGGCCGCCGGCGCACCGACGGCCTCGAAAGGCGAATCGAAACCCAAACTAACCGAGTTCTTTTTCCTTCTCGCTCGACTGCCGCCGGCCGATCTGCGAGATCGGGATCTTGGTGGCGGTGGCCTCGGAGCGATCGCCGTACAGGATCGGGATTTCCTCGGCGAAGTCGCCCGACAGGCGCGGCCCTTTCATCATGACCTTGAGCGCTTTCAGCGGATGGGCGAAGGTATCTTCGACAGCGGTGCCTTCATAGCCGCAGTGCGCCATGCAGTTGTCGCACTTCGGGTTGCGGCCGACCCCGTACTTCTCCCATTCGGTGTTTTCCATCAGGCCCTTGAAGGTCTTTTCGTAACCTTCGTCGACCAGCAGATAGCACGGCTTCTGCCAACCGAAGATATTGTAGGTCACGTTCGACCAAGGCGTGCATTCATACGACTCGTTGCCGGCCAGAAAATCCAGATACAACGAAGAATGGTTGAGCTTCCAGTCCGCGCCGCGCTCCGCGCCGTGGCGGAAAATCTCGCGGAACAGATTCTTCGACTTGGAGCGGCCGAGGAACACATCCTGACGCGGCGCGTGCTCGTAGGAATAACCCGGGGAGACGGTGATGCCTTCCACGCCCAGATCGGTGACGTAATCGAAGAAATCGGCGACTTCCTGCGGCACTTCCCCGTCGAACAGGGTGCAGTTGATGGTCACACGAAAACCGCGGTCGCGCGCCATCTCGATGGCTTCGATCGCCTTCTCGAACACCCCCTCCTGACAGACGGACTCGTCATGGCGCTCCTTCAAGCCGTCCAGATGCACCGACCACGTGAAGTAGGGCGACGGATCGTAGTCGTCCATCTTCTTTTTCATCAGGATGGCGTTGGTGCACAGATAAACGAACTTCTTGCGCGCCACGATGCCCTTGATGATTTCGGGCATATCCTTGTGGATCAGCGGTTCGCCGCCCGGGATCGAGACCATCGGCGCACCGCACTCGTCGACCGCGTTCAGCGCATCCTCGACGCTCATGCGCTGCTTCAGAATATCCTTGGGATGGTCGATCTTGCCGCAGCCGGCGCAGGCGAGGTTGCACTGGAACAGCGGCTCCAGCATCAACACCAGAGGGTAACGCGCCTGCCGAGCGGCCTTCCGCCCCATGATGTAGCGTGCCACTTTGTACTGTTGAATTAGCGGTACTGCCATTTCGACCTCTCGTTGTATCCCGGCCGGCCCACGGGCCCAACCGGGCGCAGCAAATGTAGTGCGGGCGACCCCGCCACTACTACTGCATTATACATGTGTATGTTTCGTTAAGAACCAGTGTGTCAGCGTGCCGTGATCTCGGCAATCCGTATAATCAGGCATTCCATGTCTTGACCATCGAGATCTCCCATAGTCGAGATCCGAAAGATCTCGCCGGCAAGATCGCCCTGCCCGGCATAGATCACGAAGCCCGCCGCCTTGAGCCGGTCGTGCAGCGCATCGTAGGACACACCGCTCGGCAGTCGATACGAGCGCAGAACGCAGGAGCTGTGCCGCCCATCCAGCACCGCATCGATCCCGAGTGCCGCCAGCCCATCCGCCACCTGCCCGGCCAGCGCACGATAATGCGCGCGGCGCGCGGGCCAGCCGCCGGCCTCGGCGTGCTCGGCCAGGGCGGCCGCCAGCGCATGGAACGCGGGCACGGCCGGCGTGAACGGCGTGCCCCGCGCGTCCTGCTTTTCGCCGTAGGCGACCAGATCCAGATAGAGTGCGCGGGCTTTCGCCTTGGCCAGCGCGCTGCGCCGCGCGATTACGAACGCCGCGCCCGGGGCGCCGTGCAGGCATTTGTTGGCGGTCGCGGCCACCGCGGCCACTGCCGGGGCGAATTCGATGGCCTCGGCGCCGAAGCTGGACACGGCGTCGACCAGCAGCGCCGCCTCGGCCTTCGCGCAGACTTCGGCGATCGCCTCCAGATCGTTGAGCCGGCCGGTGGTGGTTTCGTGGTGCACGACGGCGACATGCGTGAATCGCGCGCCGGCAAGGCGCGCGGCCAGCGCCGCGGTATCGATTTCCTCGCCCCAGCCGAGCCGTAGCGTATCGTGGTCGATGCCGTGCACGGCGGCCATCTGCGTCATGCGCTCGCCGTAGACGCCGTTCTCGATCACCAGAACGCGGGCATTTTCGCCGGGCATCGAACTCATCATCGCCTCGACCGCGGCCGTACCGGAGCCGCTGAGCACGATCGGCGCCCAGGTTGCCGGGTCCAGGCCGTAGACCGCGATCAGGCGCGCGCGTATCTCGTCCTGCAGATCGAAGAACTCGGCCTCTCGATGACACAGATCGGGCGCGGCGAGCGCGGCGCGCACTCTCGGCGTCAGCGTCACCGGCCCGGGGTTGAGCAACCGCATACGGCTCACCGGGCGACTCACAATCCGGCGCCGATATGGGCCATCAGGCGCGCCCTGACTTCGGCCGGCGTGGCCGACGGCCGCGGCAGATTGGCCTTGTCGGTACCGGGCGCGATGTGCAGATGCGAGAACGCCGGGCCCTGCGAGCCGCCGGCCAGCATTTGATCGATCACCGCGCGGTCGTGGCCTTCGTAGGTGGTGCGATAACCGACCGCCGCCGCGATCGCCGCGAACGACAGCCCGGCCGATACCGTCGCCTGACCGCCGGTGGATTCGTGCATGCCGTTGTCGAGCAGCAGATGATATAGATTGGTCGGCCCGTAGGCCGCCAGGGTCGACATCGCGCCGAGCCGCATCAGCGCCGCGCCGTCACCGTCGACCACGATCACATCGAGATCGGGCCGCGCCAGAGCCAGCCCCAGCCCGAGCAGCGGCGCACAGCCCATTGAGCCGACCATATACAGATGATTGGCCCGGTCGGCCAGCGCGTAAAGCTCGCGCCCGGCGAAGCCGGTCGAGGCGATGACGACGCTAGCAGCCGGATCGGTGCGTTCGACCAAGTGGGCCAGCGCCTCGCGCCTAGTGACGGACGGCGTTTTCGGCGACGCCGGACGGAAGGTGATGGCGCCGCGGCTCTGGGTCGGCGCGGCGTTGTTCTTCAGTTCGGCCGGGGCGACCGTGCCCTTTTTCATGAGCAATACGTATGGACGGCCGGTCCGGTCCATATGCGCCTCGACCCGGGCCAGCGCATCGTCCACCGCCTCGGCATCGTCGGGAAAGATCTCCCAGGGCAGATCCATGGTGTCGAGCATGTCGGTGGTGATCCGGCCCATCAACTCGTGCTGCGGCTCATCGGCAACGTCGGGCGCGCCGCGCCAGGTCACGATCAACAGGATCGGCAGGCGGAACACCCAGGTCAGCGAGGTCAACGGCGAAACCGCGTTGCCGAGCCCGGAATTCTGCATCATCGCGACCGGGCGCTTGCCGGCCAGCGCCCGGCCCGCGGCCAGCGCGACGGCGTCGCCCTCGTTGGCCGCGGAGATATAGGTCAGCTTCTCGCTGTCGATCACCGTGTTGATGAACGGCGTGAGAAACGAACACGGAACCCCGGCATAGAAATCGTAGCCGTAGGCGGCCGCGCGATCGATGAAATCGTTGGCTTCAAGCGTCATGGGCTTTCCCTATATGAGCTATCTCTATATGAGCGTTGGCCGTGAGCGAATTCGGAGGCGGCGCGCAAGTCGTCCAGATCGTTGACGTCGAGCCAATGGCCGGTGATATAGATGACGTTCACGCAATGCCCGGCCGCGATCAGTTCGTTGAGCAGATCCGGCACGCCGGCGGTCTCGAAGCGGCCTTCGGCGCGCAGCTTGTCGAGTGCCGCGCGAATCCAGACCCGGCCCTCGCCGCGGCTGCGCATCACGCCGATCCAGCGCCCATGCGGCGCACTGTCCGGCGCGTCGTGCGCGCCGACGTGGGACAGCGTCACCGCCTGGCCGAACAGCGCGCGGTCGTCCGGCGCGCTGCACCAGGCCGGATCGCGCTGCGGCGCTTCGCTGCGCCGGCCCTCGGAGTCCACCACCACGGTGATTTCGCCGGGTGCTTCCAGCAGATCGGCGAGCACATGACGACGAAAAATCAAATCGCCGTAGATAATCAAGTTGTCGTCGCCGAAATGCGCGCGCGCGCGATCCAACGACGCCAGTTCGCCGGTGGTCTCGTAGTCGGGATTCTCGACCACCCGCACGCCGGCCACATCGATCGCCTCGGGCCGATAACCGGCCACCGCAGTGATGTCGTGCAACCCTTGCTGCTTGAACACATCGACCAGATGCCGCAGTAGCGGCTTGCCGGCGATCTCCAGCATGGCCTTGGGGCGAGCCTCGGTGACCGGTTCCAATCCCTTGCCGCGCGCCGCGGCCAGCACGATCGCGCGGGTCGCCGCCCCGGCGTCGCCGTTATAGCGCTTTTCCGCCTCGCGCAGTTCCGGATCGCCCTGCAAACGAAAGATCTCGGACACCGGCGCGATGCGGTCCTCGACGCCGGTCAGCGTTTCGGTCGCGTAGATCTCGGCCGCGGTGCGCTGCATCGCAGTGGCCGCCGCGCGCACCGTGTGGTTGGCCCAGATCACCAGGCTGATGCCGGCGGCGCGGAACACGTCGGTCGGGGTCGAGTAGTACTTGGTCGGCACGATCACCAACGGCGCCGAGCCGTCCCAACCGTCGGCGAACTTCTGGATGTTGTCGAATCGGGGCGCCTTGTCGTGGATCAGGATCGCATCCGCCCCGGCGGCCCGATAGGCCTTGGCCCGCGCCAGCGCCTCATCCACCGACCAACCGGCGATCAACGCCTCGACGCGGGCGACGATGCAGAAATCGGGATCGCGCTGCGCATCTTTGCCGGCGCGTATCTTGCCGCAGAACTCGTCGATATCGGCCAGCGGCTGGCGCTCGCCGTCGATGAAGCTGTTGGTCTTGGGAAACAGCTTGTCCTCGATACACACGCCGGCCACGCCGCGCGACTCGAGCTTGGCGACCAGCCGGCGCAGGTTGTTGAAGTTGCCGTAGCCGGTATCGCCGTCGAGCAGAATCGGCACGTCGGTGGCGTCGGCCATGAATTCCACCGCCTCGAGCACCTGGGTCCAGCTCGCCTCGTTGGAGTCGCGCACGCCGAAGGCCGCCGACAGCGCCAAGCCCGAGGCCCAGATACCGGCGAATCCCGCTTCCTCGACGATGCGCGCCGACAGGCCGTTGTGCGCCTCCATGATGAATTCGAGCCGGTTCGACGCCAACAAATCGCGCAGCGCGCGCGCCTTGGAGGGCCGGGTTGGATGATCGGCGGGCATAGCTATCCCTGAATGGTTTGAAGTTGGGGCACAATCTCGTCGGCCGCGCGCGCGGCGTCGGCCGGGTAATCGATCTCGATCCAGGGCAGCCCGGTCACATCGACCGCCTCGAACACGATATGCCCGGCGCGCATGACTCGCTGCAGCGCGGCCTCGTAAGACGCGTCCTCGTCGGCGGCGCCGACCCGTTCGCACTCGGCGGCGAGCGCGGCGCCGCCGGCCGGCGACAAACGAAAGAACCCGACCGATTCGCCGAGAACATCATAGACGAGGCCGTCCGGCAGCGTCTTGTCGAAAGCCACGATGCGGCCATCTTCCAGACCCACCTTGACCGCTTCGGCATCGTCGGCGCCCACGCCGCGATCCATGCCCAGCGCATTCGGGCCTTGGGCCGTGAGCAGCGCATCCAGCAGCCGGTGGTCGTAGAGCACGTCGGCGTCCATCAGCAGCACGTCTTCGCCGCTTTCCAGCACCCGGCGCGCCGCCAGCACGCTTTGCGCGCTGCCCTGGCGAAACGCCGGATTATGCGCGGTATCCAGCGCCAGGGCCGGCGCGACTGCCGGCACGAGCGCGCCGAGCGCCTGTTCGATCTGCATCGCCTCGAAGCCGACCACCACGGTCAAGCGCCGGATACCGGCGCCGGCAAGCAGCCGCAGATGTCGCTCCAGAAGACTGGCATCGCCGAACGGCAGCAGACATTTGGGGCCGCCGCCGGTAATTTCGTGGAGTCGGCGGCCCATGCCGGCCGCCAGCAGAACCGCATGCATTAAGTATCCGTTGGTCGATGAATTTCAGGGCCGGGCCGAGAGCGGCGGCGCGCGCGAGCCACCAGCCGGCCTTCGGCCCATTGCCACGCCACCAGCCCGGGCACGCCGAGCGCCAGTTCGCGCACGCGCTTGACCAGCGACAGGGCGAGCCCGGTATGGGCATCCAGGCCGATCAAGCCGGCCAGCAGCATGAAGCCGCCTTCCTGCACGCCGAGCGCGCCGGGAATGAAAAACGCCGCGCCGCGAATCGCCTGGCCGAGCGCTTCCAGCATCACCGCATCGGCCAAGCCGACCGGATGACCGAGAAAATACAGCCCCAGCCAGACCTCGCCAACGCCGGCCACCCAGCCGATCCAGCGCCAGACGAACGCGCACACGACCGTCCAGGGCCGGGCATAGAGGGCATCGATCGCGGCATCCAGCGATTGCGCGCCACCGACGAAATCCAGCCATTCGCGACCGCCGCCGATGCGCTTGACGAGCCCGGCCAGCGCGCCGAACAAGCCGCCCCGCTGCAGCTTGTAGAAGAACGCCAGCATGACCAGCATCACGCCGATGCCCAGCGCCGCGCCCCAGGCGACGGCCGGCCGGTCGATCAGAATCAGCAGCAATACCAGCCCCAGCACCCCGAACAGCATCTGCGTGAGCGCGGACAGCGTGAGATCGACCACCACCGTGGCGCCGGTCTCGGCCGCCTTCAGACCGTGCTTGATCAGCAGCCGCGCCTTGACGATATCGCCGCCGATCTGGGCCACCGGCAGTAAATAGTTGATGGACTCGCCGATCCAACGCGCCCAGACAATGCGGATCATGCCCGGGCGCGGGCGCCGGAACAAAATCCACCAGGCGTAGCTGTCGATCACCAGCGGCACGAGATGCCACGCCGTTACCGCGGCCAGCCCCCAGCCGGCCGCCGCCAGCGCCTGGGTGATCGCGGACAGGCCCTGCCAGGCCAGCACGGCGGTGAACAGGGCCACGCCGGTGAGCAGCATGATCGCGGCGGTACGCTTCATTGGGTCGATCGCGGCTAGCGCTTG